>JAFXYJ010000040.1 GCA_017541825.1 Oscillospiraceae bacterium
CCAGCGGGTCCGGCGCCTCCGTTATTAAATTACAGGAGGCCAGGAACATGGCTAAAACATCCGTAGCAATCGCAGTAGAGGCGCTGGCCGAAAAGCTGGTCGGCGTCGACGTCACCGAGCTGCCCGCTGTCAGCGGGAGCGACAACGGCAAGGCTCTGATGGTCAGCGGCGGCAAATGGGCCGCCGGAGCCATTCCCAGCCAGCTGCCCGCCGTAACCGCAGCGGACGCCGGCAAGGTTCTGACCGTCAACGCAGAGGGCCAGTGGGTGGCCGCCGCGCTGCCGGAGGGATAACGCCATCCGAAGGGAGGACGGCAGATGAGACTGATGGACCGGCTCGGAGAGATGGATGCGCGCATCCGGAAGCTCGAGACCGAAATCGAACGGCTGAAGGACGGCGGCGCGCAGGACGCGCCCGCAGCGGAGGCAGCCGAAACCGGGGCCCCGGCCAAAAAGCCGCGGGCAGCGAAAAAGAAAACGACCTGAGGGGAGAGATAGACCATGGCCGACAACGAGATCATGGACATGGTGCGCCGGTTTGCCGGAGCGGATCCGGACGCGGAGGACACCGTGCTCCAGATGTGCTACCAGGCGGCCGTGGCATGGTACGAGGCGGCCGGCGTCCCCGCGGACACGGATAACAGGCTGTGGGTATTTTGGGTCTGCAACCTCGCCGCGTGGATGTACGACAACCGCGGCACCGCGGACAACGACGCCCACGTGCCCGCCTACATCGTGACCAGCGTGCACCAGCTGCGGCCCCTCCGGAGGACCAGCGCCGCGGCCGCGGGCACCGAAACCGACACCGGCACGGACACCGGCACGGAAACCGGCACCGGAACGGACACCGGCACGGAAACCGGCACCGGCACGGAAGCGGGTGACGGCGGATGAGCATCAAGGCCGGAGACCTGCGCAGGGTGATTACCCTGCTGCGGCCCGACAGCACCACCGACCAGCGAAACCGGAGAAACACCGTGTACACGGACGCCGCGACCGTCTACAGCATGCGGCAGGACGTCAGCGGGCGGGAATTTTACCAGGCCTACGGGGTACAGGCCGAGGATGTCGTGACCTATACCATCCGGTGGCGGGACGATATCACCGTCAGCTGGCGGATCCGCGACCACGGAGCTGAGTATAACATCCTGGAGATCAACCACCTGGGACACATGCGGGATTACCTGCGGATCAAGGCCCGGCAGATCGCGAGAGGAGGCGCCTGATTATGGATCGGATTGACCAGATCATCGACGCGCTCAATCAGGCGATCCCCGCCGTGCCGTTCGGGCGCGACGCCATGGAGGACGATACCCCCGAGGACTGGGGAGCCGTCGAGCTCGCCGGCGCCGACCACGTCATCGCCGACGGGCGCGTCATCGACACCGACTGGCGCGTCAACGTCTGGATGTGCGTCAGCGAGCGCGAGACCGGACTGGAGACCGACGTCGGCGAGGTGCTGGCCGGGCTGGCCGATGAATGGTACAGCCGCTGGGAGTGCTCCGAGCGGGCGTACCTGTACGACATCGACAAGGTCATGTGGCACTGGACCATCATCGTGCCCGATCCGCTGGAGATCCCGGAGCCGGAGCCTGAGCCGGATCCCGATCCGGATCCTGATCCGGAGGTGGGCGGCGATGGCTAAAATGAGCGTGATGGGCCTGGACCAGATCGACGCGAAATTTCGCAAAATGGGCAGGAGCACCTTCCAACGCATCGTCAGCGCCGGGGCCGACGCCGCAGCCAAACGGATGCGGCAGAACATGGAGAACGCCCGGCACGTAAGGACCAAGGATTTGCTCGACAGCGTCGGGCCCACGGAGTATTTCGAGTATCTGGGCGGCGGCGCGAAATACGTTTATCCGCAGGGCGTCAACTCCCGGGGATACCGGCGCGCCATGATCGCCTTTGTAATCGACCACGGCAAGGGCCGGAAAAAAACCCGGAAGGGAGAGCCGAGCCGGATGGGCGACCACTTCATTACCGGGGACACGCGCGGCGCCGAGGAGGCTGTGCGCGACGCGATGCAGGCGGAAATGGAGAAAATTACCGCCGAAATCAACGGATAATACGCGGCGCACGGCCGCAAGGAGGGAAAAGAGATATGATTATCGGAGTACGGGATCTGACCTGGGCCAAGGTAACCAGCGGCGGCGAAGGATCCGCCATGGTGTACAGCGGAGGCGCTCAGGAGACTGACCTGATGGTGCGCGCGGATCAGAGCGAGGAGCGCTCCGACGTGCGTTTTCACGCGGACGACCACATGATCGACCGCGACAACAGCGTCACCGGCGCCAGCATCTCGCTGGAGCTGGCCAAGCTGCCCGCGGCCGCGCTGACCGACCTGGTCGGCTATGTCGAGGGCTCCGGCAACACGCCGGACCTGACCATGACGGACGCCGAGGCGCCCTATGTGGGCATCGGTTTCGTGCACGTCGACCGCTACAAGGGAACCCGGACGTTTATCCCCTACTGGTATTACAAGGTCCAGTTTTCTCTGGGGAGCCGGAGCTTCAACACCAAGGGCGATTCGCTCGAATACCAGACCGAGAGCCTCGAGGGGCAGGCCATGGGCGTGCGGCTGGCCGCCGACGGCGTGGACTCGTACTATGTACGGCCCAAGACGCCGCTGACCACCGAGGCGGATGCCATCGCGTGGCTCAAGGCCAAGGCCGGAATCACCTGATAAGGTCATCATACAATCAAACAGGGAAAGGGGGCTGCCGGAGATCTGCAGCCCCCTTTTTCCGCATCAGGAGTAAGGAAAGCCGTGCGCTGTGCAGGGGGTTCCGGCCGGGGGACGTCTCTCGCCTGCGCTCCGGACGCAGCGGTACAAAGGCGCCAGCTTCGCTTGCGCTCGCTCCCGCCTAAGTACCGGCGTCCTCCACAGCCCCCCGGCCTGGAATCCCCTGCCGCGCACTCTGTTCGGCGGAGAGAGCGGCTGGAAGCGGGCAGAAGAACACCGGCAGAAAATTATGGAGGAGATACGCAAAATGGTGAAATGCAAGGTAAAAGGAAAAGAGTACGAGCTGCGGCTCGACCTGGACGCGCTGGAGACGCTGGAGGGCGTTTTCGAGGGCGAGAACGTGATGGAGGTTTTCCGGAAACGGAGCTTTTCCAATGTGAAAAAAATCTTTGTGGTGATGGCCAACTGCGCGAGGGACTACAACGGACAGCCGCAGGACGTCACCGAGAAAGACGTCAAACACGCCAGCATGGCCGATGCTGCGGCGATGGCTGACGCGATCCTGGCCGCGCAGGAGGAGGCTTTCAAAACCGAGACCGTCAACGGGGCCGCCGATGACAGCCACCACGATGAGGTCATGGAAATGATTGAGGAGGCCGAGGAAAAAAACGGGGCACCCGGCGAGGGCTGACAAGCCGCGAGTATTACGGATACGGGCTCATCGCCGGAATCCCGATGGAAACTGCCCGGAGGATGATGCCGGGCTATATTTTTGACATGTACAAGATGCGGGTCGACTACGACATGCGGATTCTGTACGGCAAAAGGGCCGAAAAAGCCCTCGGGCTGTGAGGAAAACGATCCCTGCGGCGCGGATCCGCGCGGAGGGAACCGGAAACGGAACCGGAAACGGGCCGGACGGGCCGGGACGCGGTGCAGGATCCGCATGGAGACGGAATAACGGAGGGGGAACGGCATGGCCGGGAAAAGCAACGAAATCAAACATAAAATAGTGCTTGAGGGCGAGAAAGAATACAGTTCGTCGATTAAAACGGCCCAGCGGAATGTCAAAACCCTCCAGAGCGCTCTGAAAGCAGAAACCGCCGAGCTGGGGAAGAACGCCACCGAACAGCAGAAGGCCGCGGTCAAGACCAAAAACCTGCAGCAGCAGATCGCCGAGCAGGAGAAGGTCGTCAAAACGCTGCGGGAGGCGCTGAAGGAAGCCCAGAAAACCTACGCGGACAACTCCGACGAGATCCAGCGCTGGGAGGTCAAGCTGAACAATGCCAGGACGACCCTGGCGAATATGAAAAACAGCCTGACGGACGCCGGCGGCGGGTTCGTGCAGATGACATCCGACGCCAATGCCGCCGTCACCGCTGCCAACAGCGTCGCCGAAAGCCTGGAACGCATGGGCAAGATCGGAGATACCATCTCCGGGAGCATTGAGAAAGCGTTCACTGGCGCCATCCATGCCGTCGGGACCGCGGTCAGTTCCGTCTGGGGACAGATCACCGATCTGGCGGCGAAATCCAACAATCTTGTTGACCTTGCGGGCTACTGGAACACCGACGTCACGATGATCCAGAAATACCAGGGCGCCGTCGCATCCGCCAGCGGGTCGCTGGAGGATCTGAACAGCATCGTGACCAAGATCAACTCCGTGGATGAGAAAAAGATCGCGGAGCTGACCGGCGTCAGCGGCGCCAATTATGAGGACCGCTGGCAGTACGCCATGGCCGTCATGGACTCCCTGAGTAAGATGGACACCAAGGCGCGGAACGCGGCCGGGTTTGAGATCTTCGGCAAGGGCGCGACGAAGATGTTTGACCTGGCCAACGACTGGGCGACCGTGCAGGCGAATCTCGACAAATTCGACCCCAGCAAGGGCGGCTACGGCCTGACCGAGGAGCAGCTCACGAGCATGAGCGAGCTGTACGACAAGGTCAACGGGCTCAAGGAGAGCTGGGAAAGCCTTAAAAACATGGCCACCGTGGAGCTGTTCGGCAAGCTGAGCATAGACCTGACCGGCAACGCGCAGGCCATCCTGGACAGCCTGCTAAAATACTTTAATGCCGAGGATGACAGCGAGCGCGAGGCCGCCCTGGCGGAGCTGGAGAAAAACATCGTCGACGCGTTTGAGCGCGTCGGAAAGGCCATCGAGGAGGGCCTCGCGAAGCTCGGCGAGGTGGCCGCGAAGCTCAGCGAAAGCGAAAATCCCACGGTCGCCGCGGTCGGGAACATCATGGGCAAGCTGGTCGAGGCGTTGGACTGGCTGACTAAGGATCATATGGAGAACGCCGTCGCGGCGCTGGAGATCCTGGCAGGTTTTTGGGTCATGGGGAAGGGCGTTTCGATGGTTTCCAAGGTCGCACAGTTTGCGGCCAGCCTGGGCACGCTCAGAACCTGGAAAATGAGTCAGGATCTGAGCAACTTCCTCAGCGGCAACAACGGGACGCCCACCGCGCCGACCGGAACACCGACCACGCCGACCGTTGTGCCTACAGGGACACCGAAGGGCGGGACGCCCACCGTCACGCCTACCGGGACACCGAAGGGAACGACGCCCACCGGGACGCCCGTTGTGGCGCCGACCAAGGGACCCAGCATGGTCGGCAATATCGCCATTGGCGCGGCGTCATTCGTCGCGGCGCATGAGATCGTCAAGGGGATGAGCGCTGACACGCTGACCAAGGTGGCTGAGGCTGCGGGGCTCGACACGACCATCCAGAAAACGGTGGACGAATTCAACAAGAAGCACGGAATCGTCAGCGGCGGCGACCTCCAGCAGCAGCTGCTCAAAACGCCGAAAGCGCAGACGCAGAAAACGCTCGACTTCATCGTCAACAACGCGCTGAATACCAGCACGAGCAAGTCTCCGTCCGCGATCAAGGCGGATACCTCGAAACTGCTGACTTCGCCGCTGAAATTGGCGGAGAAGGTGCTCAACCCCGCCGTGACCGGCGTCACCGGATTTTTTGACCGGATTCTCGGATTCGACCCGAACGACCCCAACAACATCAACCTCGGTAAAATGGCATGGCAGGGCATGGCCAACCTGGTGCCCGCGGTCGTCGGGAACGTCAACAACGCGTCGAAATTCTGGAGCCAGCAGTTTGACAACACCGGGAGATTCTGGAGCGGGACGTTCCACAGCGCCACGCAGGGGATGGCCATGGGCACCATGCAGGCGATGGCGTTCCTGGAGGATCTTTTCGGAGGAGGCCGCAGCGCGAAGGAACACGCTCTGGACGAGGCCGGGATGCGCGAGGAGCCGAAGGGAAACACGCCGGCCATCGTCGCGGAGGGCATCACGGAGATGGAGCGCAGGCTCGCAGCGGAGCACGCCAAGCCCGGACCTGAGGACAGCGTCTACGTCGGCGAGGGATCCGCCGTCGCCATTGTCGCGGATCTGAGCAAGGCCGCGGACGCGCTCGAGGAGATCGAGGACGTGCTGCTCGACGACTACACCGATCAGCAGAAAAACGAGGCCATCCAGGACTGGTGGATGGCATGGAAAAACGCCGATCAGGGCCTCGACAGCTACGACGAGGAATACGCGGCATGGGATCACCTGATGGAGGTTTTCGGGGAGGACTGGAACGAGATGTACGACCGGATCATTCAGCACATGGGCGACACCGATCCGAAGGACATCCCGGAAATCCCCGCCAGCTGGTGGCAGAACGCCGGGCAGAACGGCATCACACAGAGCGATATCAGCGGCCTGCGGGGCGCTGTCGGCACCATGGGCACCATGGTCTACAACGGCGCGTACAACGCGATTTCCCGCGGTCTGAGCGGCATCAGCGTCAACATGGACGGGGCCACCGTCGGGCGGCTCGTCGCGCCGTATGTGAGCCGGAATATCGCCTACATGGTTTATTAAGGGGGGAGTTTTTGGATGTTTGTCATGGCGCATGAGGTGAGCCTCAACGGCCAGAGCCTGGGCGATGTGGACGACCGGATTCTCGTCGCCGGGATCAGCAGCGACGCCGGAAAGGAAACCGTCGGCACCGCCTCCCCTTTCGGACGGCCCGGACAGCGGATCACCGGCGTCCACCGGGACAGCCTGGACATCACGGTCGCCTTTATGATCCGCGTCAAAAAGAACAACCTGGAGCTGCGGAGCGAGCTGTTCGAGATGGTTTCCACCTGGGCCGCCACCGCCGCCCGCGGCGCATGGCTCACCTGCGGACACAGGCCCGACCGGCGCGCATGGGTCACGCTGCAGCAGCTGCCCGCCGAGGGGGATCCGTGGAACTGGACCAACACGTACAATATCGTTTTCCGGGCGTATGAGGTGCCCTACTGGCAGGACAGCCGGATCACCAGCGCGACCCGCAGCGTTACCACCAGCGTCGAGATTCCGCTCAGCGTCGGCGGCAACGCGGAGAGCGTCGCGGAGATCACCTACGACAACACCGGCGGCGGGACGTGCGATACGTTCGACGTCGACACCGGGCGCGCGGAGATCCACCTGACCGGGCTGGGATGCGCTGCCGGGGAACGGCTCGTCATTGACCACAATGAGGGCGGACGGATCCGGATCCGGATCCGGAGCAGCGGCGGGGTGTACCGCTCCGCCCTGGCCTGCCGGACGCCCGCCAGCGACGACGATCTGTGGATCGCGCCCGGCGTCAACACCGTAAGCATCACCGCCGGGAGGGCCGGGACCGTCACCGCGGGCAGCTACGGGAGGTGGTTGTGATGATTCTGCTCACCGCTCACAGCCTGACCCCGCGGGGACGGTTTGAGGTCGAAACCTGCGGGCTCACGCTCGAGGAGCGCAACAGCCAGATTCAGTTTACCCTGCCCGTCGGCGAGGCCGAGCTGACCACCGGCGACTGGATCCGCGACGATACCGACCCCGGCGCCGGGATCGTTTACCGGATCCGGACCGTCGAAACCAACTACCAGACCCGGACCGTCAGCTGCACCGCGGAGCATATCATTCAGACGCTGCGCGACACCGCGATTTTCGGCGAGGTTACGCCCGCGGACATGGGTGGAACCGAAACCTCCGTCAGCGCCCTGGCCGCCATCAAAAACGCCATCAACCGCAAGAGCGACTGGGTGCTCAATGAGCAGGGATTCGGGTACGGCAGCGTTTCCGCCGGATATACGTTCAACGGGGACTCCGTGTATGAGGCGATCGAGACCGTCTGCAGCACGCTCGAGGACTGCTGGTGGAGCTATGACGTGAGCGTGTATCCGTTCGTGCTCACCATCGCGCACAAGGCTACCACGGCCACCTGCGAGATGCGCGGCGGACGGAATATCAGCAGCATCCGGCGCACCGTCGACCGCAGCCGGATGTATACCCGGATTTATCCCATCGGGAAAGAGAACCTGCACATCACCGGGGATTATCTCAGCAAAAACACGAACCTTTACGGCGTCATCTGCAAGGTGGAGACGGATCAGAGCATCGAGAGCGAGGATCACCTCCGGATGTGGGCTCAGGGCCGGCTCAACCGGCACTGCGAGCCCAGCGTCAATATCAGCATCAACGGACTGGAGCTCAGCCAGGAAACCGGAGAGCCCCTCGACCACCTGACCATTGGCACCGTCTGCCGCGTGCCGCTGCCCGAATTCGGCACGACCCTCAACGAGACCATCACCAAGCTGCAGTGGCGGGATAAGAAAAAAGAGAAGGAGAACGTCTCCGTCACGCTGGCCAACGAGATGGAGGACGTCGCCAGCATCATCCGTCAGGAGCAGAGCAGCGGATCCGGCCTCACCGGGCGCGGCGGGAGAGCCGGGGCCAAAAAGGCTGGGGAAGACCATGCGTGGTTTGTCGATACGGACGACCACGTGAGCATGGTCGCGGAGGCCATCGGCGGCAAGGATGAGCAGGGCAAGCCCAACTGGAGCCGCGTGAGCGAGGCCACCGTTGACGGTGATGGGATCCATCAGCGGGTCACCTATGCCGAGGGCGAAATCGTCACGCACGAGAGCAGGATCACCCAGACCGAGAGCGACATCACCCAGGAGGTCACCGACCGGAGCAACGCCGACGGCACGCTGTCCAGCGCGATCACCCAGAACGCCACGCAGATCGCGCTGAAGGTTAACGCCGGCGACGTCGCCACCCAGCTGGCTGTCGAGTGCAGGAACGTCTCCATCACCGGCGGAAACCTGACCGTGGACGGATATATCACGTCCTCGGGACTGAGCGCCGCCATCGCCAGCCTGAGTACGGTCAACGTGGTCGGACTCAGCGCCAGCGGCAACATCAACGCCACCGGCGCGGTGATCGGGGGCGGCGTTTATGCCAAAATCGGGAGCAGCAACGTCGACCTGGCCGGCAGCATCAGCGCGCTGCAGATCATCGGACCGACCAACAACGTCTATACACTGCAGTATAAGAAACACAATTCGTCCGGCTGGCAAAGTGTGGCCCAGACTTTTAGCCGGGCCGTCGCCTCGTGGACCCTGGGGTGGAGCGGCGGCACGTTTACGGCAAAGGCAAACCCCCAGAATCAGAGCGCGACCACCGTCATCTCCCAGGGGACGCCCTCCTGGAACGGTACGGCCTGCACCATCCCCATCAACGGCACGGACAGCACCAGCCCCAACGTGACCTATGCCACCGGGATCACCGCCTACGTCGATGCCGCGTCGAAGCTGGAGGAGAAATCCGTGAGCGGCGTCTATGCCGGGCAGGAGCTCACGCCAGGTGAGGGAAAAATCGGGTTTTCCAAGGTTACGGTCGGCGCGCTGACGGAATATCACCTCTCCGAGCAATGGGGCAGCGGGAACGAGAGCAACAAGCTCGTTATCAGCCGCAGCTCCACCGGCAGCGACAGCCTCACCCACACCATCACCGCAGAGGCCGGGATCTCGTTTTCCAGCAATAAATTCACCGCCAGCGCCAAGGCCAAGGTCGACAACGCGGAGAAGGACAACGACAGCTCGAGCACGGGAACACTCAGCCTCGCGTTTAACAGCCTGCAGGGCAGCGGCGCGAGCGCATACCGGACGATCTCCCTCAAGGAGGGCAGCACAGTCCACATGACGTCCGGCAACCTCACGGACTACGGGGACGGGTACAGCGCCGGATACGGGGCCGGATGGAACGCCGCGGTCGCGCTGATTACGCGGGACGGCAATACGATCAAAGGTCCGAAAAAGGACAAGGCCCTCGCCACGTCCGACCGAACTGAGACTAAGTTTACCGCGACTTATGTAGCATCGAGCTACAGCTACACAGGATCCAGTTATACAGCATCATCGCACGGCTATTCCCCGTCCAGCTATCATAAGGAAACACACGCCTATGTCGCGTCAAGCTCCAGCTTTTCGCAGGCGACCTGTAAAACCAACGGAACGAACCATACCAAATATTACTATAACGGCAATTTCAGCGGCAGCGTGGAGTATAACCCGGCAAGCTACAGCTATACCCCGTCCTCGCACAGCTATTCCCAGTCCAGCTATACCGCGTCATGGGACAGCTATACCCCATCCAGCTATACCCCAGAAACAGTCAGCTATACACCGTCCAGCCTGACATGGTCGTAAAAAAAGGAGGAGAACATGACAATCAGGGAAGTGCTCAGTATCGACGCCCAGGCGCTTGAGGAGCTGCGGATCCCGATCCGGGAGGCAGAAACCTGCAAAGTGATCGCCGGCGTGGTCCAGGATCTCAAAAACTGCGTCGAATACATCAACCGCATGGAGCAGGAAGCGAAACAGGAACAGGCACCGCAGGAAGAACCGAAACAGGAACAGGCACCGAATCCGGAAGATAAGCCGGAAGAAGCCGCCGAACGTGAGGAGGGAGCATACGAATGACAAGCGCTCAGATGTACGAGCTGGCCCGGGACGCCATCGCCCAGGCCGCGCAGGTGAATCCGAATGAGGTGGAAATCCTCTGGGTCGGCGGCGTCATGGAAAACCGGCGCGCCGTCGCCTGGTGCGGCGGGGCGCTGTATGCCGTGAGCCATAACCCCGTCACCGGGGAGACCCATGTCGACAAATACGAAAAGGTGACCGGGAACGCTCCGGCCTGATTTTGGGAGGCGGTTGGATCATGTTTGAGGTGGACAGCAATACGAAAAAAATCACCATGCACCGGGGGGATACCGGGTCCGTCACGTTTACCGCGACCGGTTTCGACTGGAGCGAGGTGACCGCAAAAGCCGTTTTCACGATGAAAAAGAAGGACCAGACCATCAAGGAGGTCGTTTCCGACCTGCCCGCCAGCGGCGTGTTTACGGTCGAATTTGAAAACGAGGACACCGATTTCCTCCAGCCCGGCGTCTATGAGTACGACGTGCGGGTGGTTATTGATCCCGTCCTCGACGGCAACGGCAAAATAACCGACGGCACCGTCGTCCGGACTCCGTGGGACCCCATCCCCGTTGAGATCCGGCGCACCGTCGGCCAGATATAAGGAGGGGCGAAAATGTCTGATCAGGTTTATAACCTGGATTTTGACGTCTCCGGCGGCGGGGGCAGCCTCGGCATGGACGTCAGCCGCGGCGCCGGGACGCTCGACCTCACCGTCAACGTCGGCGGCGATATTTCCGCCATCCTGGCCGAAAAATGGGCCGTCGGCAAGGCCCGCGGCGTGCCCGTGCCCGCGACGGATATCACCTATGAAAACAACGCCAAGTGGTACGCGCAGGAGATGGCCCGGATCATGAACAACGTCCGGATCATCTGCTACGCCGTGTGCGAAACCGCCGGGAACGTACAGGTCAAAACCGTGACCGTTGACAATTACCGGCTCACCGTCGGCAGCTGGGTCGTCGTGCGGTTTCTGAACAACAACACCGTGCTCGCCGCCAAGCTCGACGTCAGCGGCACCGGCGCCCGGTGGATGAAATACAATAACCGCACCCTCGGCAAGGCCGACCTCAACACGCGGCAGACCTACCTGTTCATCTACGACGGGACCGACTACCAGCTGGTCGGCATGACCGAGATCGGCCGCGTCAGCGGGCAGCCCATCGGATACAAAAGCATCGGATTCGGCGACGACGTCGAGGCCTCCGGATCCTTTACCGCCGCTTTCGGCAAACAGACCCGGGCCAGGGATCAGTACGCCGCCGCCCTCGGCGTCGCCAACCACGACACCCGCGGAGACGACTACGACCGGACCCGGAGCTATGCCACCGGGGACATCGTGCGCGTGCCGGACGGATATGAATTCAGCGACGGCACCGCCCTGATGATCTACGGGGAGTGGTATTTCCAGGCGAAAAAGGCCGTGCCCGCCGGGCAGGAGCCCGTCAATGACGCCGGATCCGTCAATACCACCTACTGGAAACGGATCCCCAAGCTGCTGCTGACCGTCGGCAACGGACAGGACGAGGACAGCATCGACGAGCTCGAGCCCGGCGTCGATTATCCCGTGCGGCGGAACGCCATGGGGCTCGATGAGCAGGGCAACGCCTATTTCGACGGCGACGTGTACGTCAACAGCGACGCCCGCAGCACCAGCGGCACCAGGCTGGTCAGCCGCAGCGAGCTCGACGCCCTGGTCGGACACAACAGCGGAATCGCCACCCTCGACAGCAGCGGACATGTGCCCGCCGCGCAGCTGCCCAGCTATGTGGACGACGTCGTCGAGTACGCCAGTGCCGCGGCTTTCCCCGCCACCGGCGAAACCGGGAAAATCTACGTCGCCCTGGACACCGGGAAAGTTTACCGGTGGGCCGGGACAACCTACGCCGTGATCTCGGACTACGTGCATCCCGCATATACCGCCCGGACCGGCAAACCGGCCGCGGATCAGACGCCCGCGTTCGGTGGGACCTTCACCGTCAGCCAGGTCGAGAGCGACGCGCAGGGTCACGTCACCGCCATGACCGACCGCACGATCACCTTCCCCAGCGCTGCCGCCACGGCCAGCGCCGCCGGACTCATGAGCGCCGCGGACAAGGCCAAGCTGGATCTGATCAGCGAAGGGGCCGCCGCCATCGACGACACCGCCGGCGCCGGCGACGACGACGTCACCTGGAGCGCCGACAAGCTCGTCGACGAGGCTTTCTGCATCGAAACCGGGGTGATTTCCAGCCTGCCGATGACCATCACCGACAGCCGGATCACCGAGGAGTGCACCGTCGAGGATTTCGTCCCCGACGAGCGTGTCGACCTGGGATGGGTCACCGAGGACGGAAGGCTCATTCTGTATGGCAGCCTGCCCTCCGGCACCACCATGAGCAGCAAAAAGCTCCGCGTGCACCGGGTGCACGGCCTCACCAGCGACCTGCGGACTGTAACGCTGCGGGAGGTCGTCTCCAGCAGCGAAAACGGGAACTATCTCGTCGCCGAGGCGAAAAACCTCATCCCCGGCGTCCAGTATTCATTCCGGCTGTACAGCGTCGCCGGCGGCGTCGATACCTATGTCTACGGCATCGGCACAACTACGCATTATCCGAGTTACAATATGTGGTTCCAGCAGGCGCAGAGGGGACTGACCGACGGGACTGTCTACAAGGTTACCGTCGGGCCTACCGTCAGCCCGCAGGATATCAGCACCAGCAACACCGTCACGTTCGAGGCGGCGGATCTGACCCCTGAGGAGGTGAGCAGCTAATGGCACAGGGCATCGCAAGGAGCAATAAAACCCGGGACGGCCTCGCCGCCGCCCTGGCGTATAACCTCGGAGACCTCGAGGAGGATCAGTACCAGATCCGGCAGGAATGGCTCGCGCAGCATGCCGCTTTTGGGGATATGCAGGACGCCCTCGAGCAGGCAGGGCTGCGGGTGCTCAACCGGCCCAATCTGCTGAACCAGAACTGGTGGACCAACGGGACCGGCGTCGAGCATCCGGTCGTGTACGGGAAGGACGCGCGGATCAGCGGGACCAGCTATCCCTATCTGTCCAGCTACAACAGCCCGACCGAAACCACACAGACCACCGAACCCACCGCCGAACAAAAGGCCGCCGCGACGTCCATCTGGGCCGTGGAGGAGAACGGCGTCACAACCTACCATATTTACGTCGATGACGACGATATCCGGGCCAGCGTCGCCAGTCTCGCAGCTGCTGACCAGATCAGCGAGACCGACGGCGAAACCTATGACAAGGCCATCCAGTTTGATATTACCGCCAATTCCGCCTACGGTAATATGGAGTGGCTGCTGTACTGTAATCCGTACAATACGCGGGTGTATGACCAGGGCACGGCGGTCGTCCGGAATTACGGCCAGATCGAGGAAATGCAGCCCGGACACAGGTATTCCCTCTCCTGCTGGGTGCGCGTGCTCAGCGGCGACGGCGCCTGGATGAAAATGGGCTACGGGAACAGCTTCACCAATTACCCCTACAATGACACCGAAAACCAGCGCAGCGGCGTCTCTGACTGGATCAAAATTGATCCGCTGAACGGCGCCTGGCAGCGGATCAGCTGGACGTTCGATTTCAACCCCGCCGGCGACTGGTACGGCGAAACCAGCGCCGTCGTGGACGGGGTCACGAAAATCACCCGGACGTATAACTGGTTTAAAAAGGTCGGTTTTGGCATCGGGCGGAAATATACCGCGCAGGTGCAGATCTGCGGGTTCCGCCTCGTCGAGGGCCGCACCTATGTCACCGATACCTATGACGACCTCGAGGAGGATGTCAACAGCGGAAAGGACCGGCTGACCGCCCTGGAGGCGGCTGTGCCTGCCGCCAAGGCCGCCGTGCTCGGCATCGTCGCCGAGAGCGATACCGCCACCGCAACCGCAAACCACATCGTCGGGGCTCTGTTCGTGATGGGCGACGTGCTGTACAAGGCCACCGCGGCGATCGCCATCGGGGAGACCATCACGCCCGGAACCAACTGCGACACCACGACGCTGGCCGCCGAGATCGAGGCAGCTGCCAGCGGCGGCGCGTCCGGCGCGGTCGGGTTCGGTGTATGCTACACTGCTGCCGCAACCGGTGAGAAAACCGTCAGCATCGACGGTTGGACGCTTGAGGCGGGCGCCATGGTGTGCGTACAGTTTGCCAATACCGACACCGCCTACGTGAGCCAGATCAAGCTCAACGTCAACAGCACCGGCGCTAAAATGATCTATTACAGCGGTAGCCGCGTCCCCAGCGGGTTTTTGAGCGCGTACAACACGTATCTGATGGTCTACGACGGGGAGGTTTTCCGCGTTGTCGGCATGTACCAGACCGGACGGGATGACTCGACCGTCGGCACAAACAGCCTCGCCTACGGCGAGCATGTGCAGGCCGTCGGATCCGCTTCTCAGGCTTTCGGCTACCAGACCATCGCGCGGGGCAGCTACAGCCACGCGGAGGGAAATCAGGCCATCGCCCACGGCTCCGCCAGCCACGCGGAGGGCGCCGGAAGCGTCGCCGTGGCCAATGCCAGCCACGCGGAGGGCACCAGCAACGTCGCGCTCTCGTCTGAGAGCCACGTCAGCGGCAGATATAACCTGCCCGGCGCAGGCGCCACCGTTGCGTGGGCCTCCGGGGTCACTTACCCCAGGGGGGCCGTGGTAAAAAGCGACGGACGGCTGTATCTGTGCATCCGCCAGCATATCAGCGGACGATACACCGGATCGTTTAACGTCAAGGAGTACGGAGACGACGGGACGACCCTGTACACCGTATGGGACGATCTCGGCGCCGCCGGAACAACCGAATATGCCGAGATCATCGGGAACGGCACACCCAGCGTCAGATCCAACGCCAGGACGCTCGACTGGCGCGGGAATGAATGGCTTGCAGGCAATCTGACTCTCGGGAACACGACATTGACAGAGGCACAGTTGCAGGCGCTCCTGGCGCTGCTATCATAAGGAGGGAAAATCATGCATCAGTATTATATCATCGAAATCCAGCGGTATGCTAACGGCGAATATGGCCATACCGTCCACTGGGCGTTTGACCAGGATCCCGACAAGGCCCGGCTCAAGGCTGAGGCGAAATACCACGAAATCCTCAGCTACGCCGCCACCAGCGAGACCCTCAGCCACTCCGCCACCATCCTCTCCGGCGAAGGGTTCCCCGTCATGCACCAGTGCTATAAACACGACGTGCAGGCGCCAGTTCCGGAGCCCGAACCTGAGACCGATGAGGGCGGTGACGGCGAATGATTACGCTGCCGTCCAGCCTGATAGAGATCGGCGACGAGGCGTTCGCCCACTGCAGCGGGATGCATGACCAGATCGTCATCGCGCCTGCCAGCGTGGAGCGCATCGGAAAAGCCGCTTTTGCCGGGACGTATATCGACGAGATCCGGACCGTGGAGCCGGAATATGTGGAGGAGGGTGATGCGGATGGCGACTGAGGTCAAAATGACCCTGGCCAACCTCAAAAGGGGTGGTGAGGCGTTCGCCGTCAAGGCGTCTATTACCAGCATCGACAAACCGATTGAGCACATGCAGCGCGATTGCCGGGAATACTACGAGAGATACCGCAAATATACCCGGCAGAGCGGCGTCGCGGATGCCAGCGAGATCCAGGTGTATATCAATTCGCAGGGTGGACGTGTCGACAGCGCCATTGGGATCACTACCGCGCTGTGCATGTATAAAAAGCCCATGCGGATCCTGATCGACGGATCCTGCTGCAGCGCTGCCACCCTCCTGCTCGAGCTGCCTGCACCGGTCTATATTACCCCGTCCAGCAGGATCTATCTTCATTCCCCGATGCGGATGCGGTATAAGCGGGATAAAGATGGCGTTTTCCGGATGGTGCAGACCGAAAAATACGGGATGCGCCTGGTTACGGGCTATATGGTCGAGGCCGTCCGTATCCGCGGTAAACAGACAAAACACCGGATCCGCAAAAAGACCATCCGGGAGTGGATCCGCAACGGCACATGGTTCACGGCTGAGGAGGCCGTCGCCGCAGGGCTGTGCGACGGTATCATGAGCCGGACAGATTTTGAGCGAGGTGATTGATATGGACGCGGCGGTCGCTTTTGCGGTTGGCCTGATGGTGGGCGTGCTTTTGGGGTTTTTGTATGCTGCGCTGGTGGTCGCTGCGCATGATCGCGATGGAGGCGATGAGCTATGAGAGCGGATGCTAAGCAGCTGGCCAGAGCCGGGTATACATACATCGGCAGGCTGTACAGCGAGATGGACTGCCAGGCTTTTGTGGAGCGCTGCCTGAGAGACTGCGGGATCAACATCAACCTGGCCGGCAGTAATGCATGGTACAGGCGGATGACCTGGACAGGCACCCCGGAAGAGTGTAAAAAACAGTTTGGCCATATCCCGGTCGGTGCGTTCCTCTTCATCGTCGAGGATGACGGCAAGGAGCCCGTCAAGTACCGCGGCGACGGGATCGGCAACGCGTCCCACATCGGGATATATACCAGCCAGGGCAAAGGGGCCATCCATTCCAGCGCCTCGCGCGGGTGCGTCGTGGAGAGCCGATTTACCGGCAAATCAATCCGCGGCGGGTGGAACCGCGTCGGCCTCTGGAAAGGGGTCATGTACGACGTGGACATACTGGCCAAGGACGATAAAAAGGAGGGAGTGGTTACCATGCAGACGGCGATCGTCAGCGGAGGGGACGGAAAATACCCTGTACACATGCGGGTCGGACCTGGCAGGGATTATGTCATCGAGACGGACATCCCGCAGAACAGCGAGGTCGAGCTGATCGAGGATGGCCCGAAATGGTGCAAGGTCAAGTTTGAGTCTCTCGTCGGGTTTGTCATGACGGAGTTTGTGCACAAAACGGACGGGACGGACACAGCTGCGCGCGATGAGATGGTCACCGTCAGCAGGCGGGACCTGGAAACCATGCGGGATATCTTGGATAATATACTCGGGAGAGGATGAGAAAGATGGAACAGAGAGCATCTGATATCCTCGGGTTTGCGCCGTCGGCTCTGTGGATCACGCTGGGCGTGCTGGTAGCTGTCGGCATAATTGTTAAACTGGTTTTTGATCTTATTATCAAAGCGCGCGAGCTGAGGAGACCGAGAGTGCACGACGAACAGACAATACAGGACAGGCTGCAGACGGACAATGCACGGCTGACAGCGCTGGAGAGCACAACGAAAAAACAGGACGAGGAGCTCAAGCTGATCCTCCGCAGCCAGATGGCCATGATCCACCACATGATCGACGGAAACAATTCGGTCAAACTGCGGGAGGCGCAGGACGATATTGAGGAATATCTGATCAGCGGCAAGATTAGAAACAGGGAGGTTTGACAATGTGGAATTGGAAAGAGTGGTTCAAGGCGGCTTTGATCAGGGCGATCAAAACATTTGCTCAGACAGCGGCGGCGAGTATTTCTGTGGGTGCGATGATCTCGGAGGTCGACTGGCTCCGTGTACTCTCTGTGAGTGGAGTGGCATGTGTCCTCAGTATGTTAACGAGTCTCGGAGGGCTGCCGGAGGTGGAGAAAACCAAACCGCCTGAGCAGATCATCGACCAAGAGTGAGCCAAGGGGTCC
>JAFXYJ010000041.1 GCA_017541825.1 Oscillospiraceae bacterium
GCTGCTTCTGCCCGCCGGAGAGCAGATGCGGGGCGTGAAGGCGGAATTCATACATGCTCACGCGCTTGAGCGCGTCGTCGACCCGCCGGCGGATCTCCGACGGCTCCAGACCGAGGTTTTCCGGCGCGAAGGCCACGTCGTCCTCCACCACGCTCGCAACGATCTGGTTGTCCGGGTTCTGGAACACCATGCCCACCGTGCGGCGCACGGAGATCAGGTTGGCCTCGTTGGAGGTGTCCATCCCCTTGACGAGGACCCGGCCCTGCGTCGGCACGAGGATCGCGTTGCACAGCTTTGCCAGCGTGGACTTGCCGGAGCCGTTGTGTCCGAGCACGGCGATGAAGGCCCCCGCGGGCACGCTGAGCGAAATGTCCCTGAGCACGGCGTCCGGGCTGTCCGGATAGCAGAAGGTCACGTTTTCGATCTTGATGACGTCCATTTTATCTCTCCCAGCGGCAGCTGGCCCCGCAGGGGAGGACAAGGCCGCTCTGTGTGACCGGCAGGCCCAGCTCCTCCGCCCGGGAACCACCGCCCAGCCGGACGGTAAACAGGCTGTCTGTGATATAGGTGAGCACCGACGGGGCCAGCCCCGTGGTGTAGGAGTTGATCAGCACGAACAGGGGATCCTCGGAGAGCACCCGGGAGCAGAGCGATACGAAATCCCAGAGATCGTCCTCCAGCTTCCAGACCTCGCCGCCGGGCCCGCGGCCGTAAGAGGGGGGATCCATGATGATCGCGTCGTAGCGCCGTCCACGACGGATCTCCCGCTCGACGAACTTGGCACAATCGTCTACGATCCAGCGCACGCTCGCCCCGGCTACGCCGGAGAGGGCGGCGTTGTCCTTCGCCCAGGCGACCATGCCCTTGGCAGCGTCCACATGACACACGCTCGCCCCGGCGGCCAGACAGGCCGTCGTGGCGCCGCCGGTGTAGGCGAAGAGGTTGAGCACGCGGATGTCGCGGCCCGCCGCGGCGATCCTGCCGCGCATCCAGTCCCAGTTGACCGCCTGCTCGGGGAAAAGGCCGGTGTGCTTGAAGTTCATCGGTTTGACGCGGAAGCGCAGATCGCCGTATCCGATCTCCCAGGCCGAGGGCAGCTCGCCCTTGTCCCAGGCGCCTCCTCCCGTGCGGCTGCGGCTGTAACGGCCCTCCGGCGCGTTCCAGTCCGGATGGCGGCGCTCTGTATGCCAGATCACCTGGGGATCCGGACGAACGAGGATGTGTCCGCCCCAGCGCTCCAGCCGCTCTCCGTCAGAGGCGTCGATCAGCTCATAGTCCTTCCATCCATCGGAGACCCACATGGATCTAACCTCCTGCGCATACTACTCCAATTTAACCAATTAAATATACCATAAACTGCCGCGGTGCGCAAGGTGGCAAAAAAAGAAAGTTAAATTAACATAAGAATTATTATGTAAATAAAATGACAGATCGAAAATCATCTTGCATTAAACGCTCGAAAAAACTATAATATACGCGTATCGCTTTGCGGAGGTTTGTTTTCCGATGGATTCTCCCGAAACCAAAGGCCGCTCCGGCGCAGCTTCCCGTCCTCCCCGCTCGGATGAGGTCGTGGACGCGCCGCTGTTTACCGACGTACCCTACACGCCCGTTCGGCGCACCGCCAACAACGGCCGGCCCGCGCCGGCCAGGACGGAACCCCCGGCTTCCGCGCGCCGCAGCACGAATACATCGCTATACGGCGGAAGAGACTACGCTTCCGCCCGGCGGAGCGCGCCTTCGACGTCTGTGCCGCCGCAGCAAAACCGCACCGTGCCCACCTATACAGAGCTCTCCTGGGATGAGCTGTTCCGCAGCCGGAACGCCCCGCCGCAGCAAAACGCGCCCGCGCCGCAGCCCCGAGCGCAGGATATGCCCCGGGAGAGCTTCAGCGCCTCTCCCGCACCGCAGCCCCGGTCCGGTTCCCGGTATTTCGGGGGCTTTGACCAGGAGATGGAGGAGCTGTTTTATCATCGGGACGCGGCCCGGACCGACAACGGCAGCCGGGAATACGGCGACGGACCGGCAGCGAATGATCCCGGAGGCGCGGCCTACGGCGTCCGGCCGCAGAACACGGCGCCCGCGGCGCCGACACGGACCGTGCGTCCTGGGCGGAGCGCGGGAGTACAGCCCATGCGCCAGGCGCCGCGTGTCCGGAATACTGGCAGGCCCGCCGAGCCTGCTCCGGCGCCCCGGTACGCCTCCCCGCGTCAGCCCGCCCGTCCCGCCGCGGCCCAGCGGCGATCTTCCGTCGTCACGCCCCCGCCGCGGAACGGACATCGTGCGCAGAACACCGGCTTCCGGCTCACACGGCCCATGGCCGTCGGCGGAGCATCGGTACTGGCGCTGCTGCTGTTGCTGCTTGTTTTTGTGGTCAGCCGTTCCAACGGCCCCGACAAGCGCCCGGTGAATGTGGCCGTGTCCACGCCCATCCCCGCGACGACCGCGTTCCCCGCCTCCGCGCCGGAGGAAACGCCGGAGGTGACGGCCACGCCGACGCCCGCGCCCACGCCGACGCCCTCCGGACCGAAGGCGAAACGCAGCGGCAATCTGATCGTTTCGGCAGACTGGGGCCCTACGATCCCGGAACGGGCCCGTGTCGTCTACGACAGCTTTTTCGATAAATCCTGCATGATCGGCAATTCTCTGGTCGAGGGCTTCTTCATGTGGGCGGGCATGAACAATATGCGCTTTATCTACGGCACCGGCGCCACGGTGAACAACGCCGTCGGCGGCCTGGATCTGGCGCCGCTCACGCTCAACCCCGCCGGGTATTACAACAACATCTATCTGATGTTCGGCCTCAACGAGGTCGGCACCGACGTAAACTCCTTTGTCCAGGGCTACAAGAAGCTGGTGGATTTCATCCGCCAGTACCAGCCCGACGCGAACATCATCATCATATCCGTGACGCCGGTGACGAAGCGGGTGGACGAGGATCCCAACGAGGTCCAGTCCATGGACCGCATCCGCAATTTCAACGCCGCGCTCCGGGAGTTCTGTGTGGATCAGGACTGCTGGTATCTGGATATCTACAATCTGCTGCTCGACAGCGACGGATATCTCTCCGCGGATTATGCCTTTGCCGAGGACGGCAAGCACTTTGAAAAGTCGGGCTATGTCGCGTGGGCCAATTACATGAAGAGCCATTACGTGGACGACGGACTGCTGACAGAATGATCGAAACAGGATCCATGAAACGCGCGGCCGCCGTTTTCCTGGCTGCGCTGAGCCTGTGCGGCTGCACCAACCGTGCGCAGCGCGCCGAGATGCCGCCCTCGCCGACGCCTGCCGTCACAACGACGCCGGTCCCGACGGCAACGCCCACCGCCGCGCCGACGCCGGCCCCGCCGGTGACGCCGGAGCCTGTCGAGCTTCCGGAGGGACCTGCGGAGGAGACGCCGGAACCGACGGAAACGCCGGAGCCCACGCCGGAGCCGTCGCCGACGCCTGCCGGGCCCAAGGCGAGACGTTCGGGCAAGCTGGTGGTCCCGGCGGACTGGGGCCCGGTGATCCCTGAGCGGCGGAAAGCCGCGGACGACAGCTTTTTCAATACCTCGCTGATGATCGGCAACTCTCTGGCCCAGGGGTTCCAGCTCTGGTCCGGCCTGCACAACATCGACAGCATCAACGAGGTGGGCGCCAGCGTTTACTCGGCTACCAAGGAGATGGACCTGCGTCGGCTCTATAACTCCCGGGCGGGCCGGTACACGGATATTTACCTCGTCTTCGGCCTGAACGAGGTCGGCATGGACACGGAGTCCTTCGTCGAAAACTACAAGGACATCATTGATTTTTCCAGAAAATTCCAGCCGCAGGCGAACATCATCATCGTATCCGTCACGCCGGTGACACAATGGGTGGATCGCTACACCCATTACAGCATGGAGAGCGTCAATTCCTTCAACGAGGGGTTAAAGGAGCTATGCCTGCAGAAAAACTGCTGGTTCCTGGATATCTGCTCGATCCTCAAGGACGCTGACGGCTTCCTCTCGGAGGAATACGCCTATCACGGGGACGGCAAGCATCTGGAGGCCAACGGCTATGAGCTCTGGGCCGACTACATGCGCACCCACTATGTCAACGACAGTCTGATCGCAGAATAAAGGAAAGAGAGAACGAAAATGAAAAAGAAACTGGCGCTGGTACTGGCGCTGCTTTGCCTGGCGGCGGCTCTGACGGGCTGCGGCGGCAAAAAGGACTTGGAGCCCCAGAGCTTTGCCGAGGAGCTGCTCGCCGGCGCGAAATTCACCGACAGCCTCAACCGGCTCGATGACGCCGTCGTCCCGCTGCTCTACGGCGTGGACCCCGCCGACTATTCCGACGCGGTCGTCTACTGCGGCACAGCCGCCACCGCGGAGGAGATCGCCGTTTTCACCGCGGTGGACGACGCCGCGGCCCAGCGGCTGCTGAGCGCGGCGCAGACCAGGGTGAGCAAGCAGCTCGAGTCCTACCGGACCTACGGTCCCCAGGCGGCCATGACGCTGGAGAACAGCGTGGTCGCCCGCACGGGGAATTATGTGGTCGTGGTCGTATGCTCCGACAGTGACGGCGCAAAAAAGATCTGCGGCAAGTACATATGATAAACGCCAGGACCGCCGGCACAGCCGGCGGTCCTGGCGTTTATGACGTTTTGGGCGGTGATCAGATCCGGGCCACGCCGGTACGGCGGGCGGCGTCGGCCACGGCGGCGGCCACCGCGGGACCGACCCGCCTGTCAAAGGCGACGGGGATGATGTAGTCCGCGGAAAGCTCCTCATCGGAGACCAGGTCGGCCAGCGCCCGGGCGGCGGCCATCTTCATCTCCTCGTTGATGTCGCCGGCCCGCACGTCGAAGGCACCGCGGAAGATGCCGGGGAAGGCCAGGACGTTGTTGATCTGGTTGGGATAATCGCTGCGGCCCGTGGAGATCACCGCCGCGCCGCCGGCCTTTGCCTCGTCGGGGAAGATCTCCGGGGTGGGGTTGGCGCAGGCAAAGATGATCGCGTCACGGTTCATGGTCTCCACCATTTCCTTCGTCAGGGTGCCCGGGCCGGACACGCCGATGAACACGTCGGCGCCGCGGATGACCTCGGACAGGGGACCGGCCGTCTTCTCGCGGTTGGTGACCCGGGCCATCTCCTCCTTGATCCAGTTCAGGCCGTCCCGGCCCTCGTAGATGGCGCCCTTCCGGTCGCACATGGTGACGTTTTCAAAACCCGCGGACAGCAGCAGCTTCACGATGGCGATGGCGGCGGCTCCCGCGCCGGAGGTGACGATCTTGACTTCTTCCTTCTTCTTGCCCACCACCTTGAGGGCGTTGAGCAGGCCCGCCAGGGTGATGACGGCGGTGCCGTGCTGATCGTCGTGGAAGATGGGGATATCGCATTTTTCCTTCAGCTTGCGCTCGATCTCGAAGCAGCGGGGGGCGGAGATGTCCTCCAGGTTGATGCCGCCGAAGCTGCCGGAGATCAGGTACACGGCGTTGACGAACTCGTCCACGTCCTTTGTCCTCACGCACAGGGGGACGGCGTCCACATTGCCGAAGGATTTGAACAGCACGCACTTGCCCTCCATGACGGGCATGCCGGCCTCGGGGCCGATATCGCCCAGGCCCAGCACGGCGCAGAGGTTGTGACGGAGGGTCAGCTCATAGGATTTGCTCACGTCCTTCTGGATCTCCAGACAGGGCTGGGCCACGCCGGGGGTATAGGCCAGGGACAGGTCGTCCGCGGTCTCCACGGGTACTCTGGAGACGATGCCGATCTTGCCGCCCCACTCGTAGTGTTTTTTCAGAGATTCTATCGCGTAATCCATAATCATATCTCCCATGTCGTATTATTGATTATTCTAACACATCCGGGTCAGCAATACACGGATGTTTTTTGCGTCAGGGAAAATGCCGGCTTCAGATCGCTTTTTGAAGCCGGCATTTCAAATAAAGGGTCGGTACCGACGGCCAGTGTTCCGAACAACGGCATACCGGCGTCTGCGGCGGGTGCCGCCGATTGTCGAGCGCCGGACAGAGCGCGGGGATTACGGTACCGTGCGATGATCAGAAGCAGGGGAATACGGTCATGACGTAGAAGATATAGATGGGAGCGATGATCAGCACCTGATTGTTGTTGGAAAAGCCGCTCAGGGCGGTGTTTGCGTCCAGACACTTGGTGAAAATCAGCGCGGCCATGGAGAGCATGGCGGTCACGGCCATGGGAATCTTGTTGATCGCGTAGCTGAGCAGGGTCAGCACGAAGATCACGATACAGATAGTCAACGGGTTCATGTCAAAGTTCTCCGTCCTTGGCTTTTGTTGTTTTTATTTCAATCTCGCATCCGCTGCGATAATTGTTCATTTGACTTTCCGGCCCATGTAATAGAGCGTCCCGTCCTCGTCTCGGCTGAACTTGGCGAAGTGCTCGTCGTAGGCGATCCAGCTCTCCTGCGGGAAGTTGGAGTGGGGCATATCCTTCACCACGCCGAAGGTGAGCATTGGAACGCCGTCCCGGTCCCGGTACTGCCAGTAGCTGATCTCGCCGCAGACATAGTGCAGCGGCTCGCTCTCCAGATCCATGTGACGGATCAGCGCGTCCCGGTAAGCGGCGGTCCCCGGAGCGAGTTTGAAGCCGTCGGGCGCTTCCCTGGTGCCGGCGATGCCGGGGTCCTTGTCGCCGTAGATCACCAGATAAGGCATTTTGTACGCGGGGAGGATCGGTGTGGGGTCGTCCATCGCGTGCATGGCCGACCAGGGGCAGACCGCTGCGAACAGGTCAGAGGCCGCGCCGCCCAGTACCGTGCTCATGCGTCCGCCGGAGGACTGTCCGCAGGCGTAGATGCGTCGGCGGTCGATGCTGTGCCTGGAGAGGATATCCGCCACCATCGCGCGGATAAAGCGGACCTCGGGGTCGGCGGTATAAACCTTTTCGTCCCAGAGCGTCACATTCGTCACGCCGTCAGGTTTCTGCTGAAAGAGTCCGGCGGTGGGGAACACGGCGATGAACCCGCGCTCCTCGGCAACGCTGTTGAGCGCGCTGATGTCGAAGAAGCTTTCGCCGTCGCCGCCGCGGCCGTGCATGCACACCACCAGCGGCACGGGATGTCCGCCGCCGCGAAGCTTTTCGGGAACATACTCGTACCACTCGCGCGTGAGTCCCTCGAATTCCATCGTGCATCGCACAGCCCCGAGCTTCAGGGCGTCGCGGCAGTAACGCAGGGCCTTCCGGCCGAAGCTGCGGTGCCGCCGGGCCGCGCCTACGTATTTCCACATGGCGGCCAGAAACGCCCCGTCGCTTTCCGTACGGCGCAGCGTGACGCGCACCTGGGAAATGTTTTCCTCGTTGACCTGGGAATACTTCACCGCCGGCAGCGGCATATAGATGAGATCCGCGCCTTCACCGGAGAGCACTTCGCCCGTATCCTCGTTCTGGCTGCGCCAGTATTCCGCAGCGGCGCGGTCAGCCTCCCGGTATTCCGACACAGCCAGCCACACCGTCAGCTGGCACTTGTCACCGAGCACGCCCGCCTCATCCAGAGCGGTGTCGTCGCCGCCCTCGCTCACCAGAGCGTTGAGCATGGCCGCTTTCGTCAGGTCTCCGATCGTGCCAAGACCGGACCACTGGCTGGTGCTTTTCATGCAGGCCTGCTGCGCCACGTCGGCGCCGTCGCCGAAGCCCAGCGCGTAGATGTTGTCACCCAGCAGCGTGACGTAATAGACACAGGCCTGCACCTGCACGTTGACCGCGTTCATGTAATCCGCGTCCCGGCCGCCCAGATCCCAGGCGCCGTTTTCCGCCAGCAGCAGAGAGACGAAGATCTGCTCCCGGTCGGCCAGCTCCCTGAGACCGCTGCGCTCCAGAAAACCGACGGGCTCGTCCCCGGCCGGAGGCACCGCCACAACGGCGCTGCGGTTGTTGTGAAGGCCGGGAGCCAGGTAGGTCAGGAAACGGCGCTGCTCGCCTTTGACCTCCACGGTCTCCTCGAACAGTCCGGTCAGCAGTACTTTGGCCGGATCGGCGGGATCCACCGGAAAGGCGCTCATGGAAACCGGCATTTTTTGAATCGTCATCGCTGGACTCCTTTCTCATTTGCTGTATGCCAAAAGCATAACCGTTGACAAAAAACCTTGCAAATACTTGTTTTTTTGAACATGATAAAAAACAACTATCACTTCGCGCCCGGGGCACCTTGCGCCGGGAACGGCGGAATGATAAAATACAGGAAAAACAAAGGAGATACGGTATGAAGCTGCAGCAGCTGCACTATTTCCTTACAGTCTGTGAAGAACGGAGCGTCAATCGCGCCGCGAGGAAGCTCTATGTTTCCCAGCCCACGATCTCGGTGGCCATCCGTGAGCTGGAACGGGAGTTTGACGTTACTCTGCTCAACCGTGAGGAGCCGGGCTTTGCGCTGACGGAAGCGGGCGAAACCTTTCTCGAACAGAGCCGTGTGATCCTGAGAGATGTTGACAAGCTGGGCAAGAGCATGGGCGTCTACCGGCGCAGCACGCCGGAGATCCGCCTCGGCGTGCCGACGATGGCGGGCGCCTATATCCTGCCGATCCTGCTGCCGGCATACCGGCGGCTGCACGCGTCCGCCGAACTGAAGATCACCGAGGGCGGGTCCCTCTGGCTTTTCGATCAGCTCCGCCGGGGAGAGCTTGATTTTGCGATCGTGACGGATCTGGAGGATCCCGAGTACGATTCCGTGACGCTGTATCAGAGCGAGACCCTGTTTTACATCCACCGGGACGATCCGCTCACCGCCGAGCCGTTTTTGACTTTCCGCATGCTCGACGGGGTGCCGTTGGTGGTGTTCAGCCGGGAAAAGTACGCCATGAACGATCGGATCGCCCGCCGCTGTGCCGCGGAAGACGCCGTGATGAACGTGTTCTGTGGGACCACGCAGGTCATGAACATGTATCAGATGATCAGCACGCACCGGGCGGGGGGATTCATTTCGCGGCAGCTGTCGCTGACGGTCCCGGATGCGGTGGGCGTCCCATTTCGTCCTCCGTTCCTGTCGGATGTCCGGCTGCTGTGGAAAAAGGGCCGCCGCTTCAGCGATGATATGCATGTGATCCGGAATATCTGCACCTATTTCTCCGATGCCGGAGAACAAAACAGGCAATAGAAAAAGCAACGTACGGTTACCTCCGACAAAAAACGGGACCGCCGGCATGACCGGCGGTCCCGTTTGCGGCAAAAGACGGCCCCCGTCCATCGGACGGGGGCCGTCTTATTGCCGACCGGCGCTATACGTAGTACGAGGCGACGATGCTGTCGAGCACGACAGCGTCGCAGTCGCCGGCGGCGAGGGCGTTGAAGCAGGCGTTCAGGTCGTCATAGTACCACACGGAGGTGATCTTCTCGAAGATCCCGTCCTCCTTGAGGGCGGCGAGAGAGGTGGCGTCCGTGATGCCGATGACCTTGTTCTTGAGCTGTTTTTTCCGGTTGATGCCGCCCTCCGCCACCACCACAACCTGGTGGGAGTTGCGCAGCCATCCCGGGGACAGGGAACAGGAGCTCTCGCTCTCGGCGAAGGAGGCGGCCATCCATGCGCAGTCGATATTGCCGCTGCCCAGCTCGGCGGCCACGCTCTCGCTGTTGATGACCATGTAATCGAAGGTCCAGCCGAGCTTTTCGGCCACCAGCTCCGCCATATCGGGGATCAGCCCGCTGAAGGATCCGTCGCTCCGGGAGGAGGACAGCGGCGCGACGCCGTCCTGCACGCCGATGCGCAGCTTGCGTCCGGGAGCGATCTCGGCGTTGACGACGCGCAGCGCTTCCTGCCGGGCGGGCATGCAGCTGTAATCGGCGCCGAGATACTGGGCACACAGTCTGGAGATCTGCCCCTCGGCGGACAGCTCCTCCATGGCGGCGGTGATGATCTCGCACAGGGGGTCGTCCTTGCGGAAGGCCACGCGGAACTCCTCCCGGTTCAGCTCGCCGATGACCTTGAAGCTGATTGCCTGGGGACCGTTCCTGCCGCAGCCGGGAAAAAGGGTGATCGTCAAAACGGCGCACAGCACAAGCAGGGCAATCCGCCGCGGGGAAAGTGCTCTGTCTTTCATTTTTTCTCCTTTTCGTGGTAGATCATCAGCGCGGCTATGTCCGCCGGAGAAACGCCGGAGATCCGGGAGGCCTGTCCGAAATTGCCCGGCCGGATCGCGGCAAGCTTCTGCCGCGCTTCGGTCCGCAGGCCGGGGACGGCGTCATAGTCGATATCCGCCCGCAGCTGCCGGTCCTCCATGCGGCGGGCTTCCTCCACCTGACGGATCTGCCGGTTGATATATCCCTCGTACTTGAGGGTGATGGAGACCTCCTCCCAGACCGCCCGGGGCAGCGCGGGCCGCTCGGGATCGAAAGGAGCGAGGTCGGTATAGCTCAGCTGGGGACGCCGGAGCAGATCGGCCAGCGACACGCCGGTGATCAGCACGGAGGTGCCGCGGCGTTCCATCAGGGCGTTGAGAGCCTCGGTGGGCGGGATATAGGTCCGCTCCAGCCTCTCCCGCTCCTGCGCCACGGCGGCGTATTTCGCGCGGACCGCGGCCAGCCGCTCATGGGAGATCAGTCCGACGCGGTGCCCGATGTGACTGAGCCGCTCATCGGCGTTGTCCTGCCGGTGGAGCAGCCGGTATTCGCTCCGGGAGGTCATGATCCGGTAAGGCTCCTCGGTGCCCTTGGTCACCAGATCGTCGATGAGCGTGCCGATATATCCGTCCGAGCGCCGCAGGATCATCGGCTCCTCGCCCTTGATCTTGAGCGCGGCGTTCACGCCGGCGACGAAACCCTGCACCGCGGCCTCCTCGTAGCCCGAGGAGCCGTTGAACTGCCCGGCCCCGTACAGCCCGGGGATCTTCTTGCTCTCCAGCGTGGGGAACAGCTCGGTGGGATCCACGCAGTCATACTCGATGGCGTAGGCGGTCCGCTCGAACTCCGCGTGCTCCAGCCCGGGGATCGTGTGAACGAGCCGGATCTGCACATCCTCCGGCAGAGAGGAGGACAGACCCTGGATATAGAGCTCGGAGGTGTTGAGCCCCATGGGCTCGATGAAAAGCTGATGCCGGGGCTTGTCCGGGAAGGTGACGACCTTCGTCTCGATGGAGGGACAGTACCGCGGGCCCGTGCTCTCGATGGTGCCGTTGAAGAGGGGGCTCCGGTCCTGGTGGGCGCGGATGTTCTCGTGGGTGCGCTCGTTGGTGTAGGTCAGATAGCACACCGCCCTGTTTTCCACGGGCTTTCCGGCGTTGGCAAAAGAGAAGGGCTCGATGTCCTCGTCGCCGGGCTGTAGCTCCATGGCGTCAAGATCCACGCTGCGGGCGTTGATGCGCGGCGGGGTGCCGGTCTTGAACCGGCGCATGGACAGTCCGAGCTCCTTCAGACAGCCCGTCAGCAACGTCGCCGCGGCGAGCCCGTCGGGGCCGGAAGAACGAACCACGTCGCCGATGATCGTCCGCCCGCCGAGGTAGGTCCCCGAGGCGATCACGACGGCCTTCACGTCGTAAACAGCGCCGGTGTGGGTGGTCACCGAGGACACATGCCCGTCGGTGAGCCCGACGGACACGACCTCCGCCTGACGGAGCACGAGCCCGTCCTGAGCTTCCAGCACGGCCTTCATGCGCTCCTGATAGCGGCGGCGGTCGGCCTGCGCCCGCAGGGAATGGACGGCGGGGCCTTTGCCGCGGTTGAGCATGCGGAACTGGATGCATGCCTCGTCTGCGGCCAGCCCCATCTCTCCGCCCAGCGCGTCCAGCTCCCGGACGAGATGCCCCTTGCCGGTGCCGCCGATGGCCGGGTTGCAGGGCATATTGCCCACGCTGTCCAGGTTGATCGTAAAGCAGATCGTGCGCAGTCCCATCCGGGCGGAGGCCAGGGCGGCCTCGATGCCCGCGTGACCGGCGCCCACGACGGCGACGTCGAATTGTCCCGCGCGGTAATTCATCGCCCGGCGATTTCCAGCAGCATGCTGCGCACCAGCCGGTCGCACTTATCAACGGTTTCGAGCACCAGCGTCTCCTTCGGAGAATGGATGTCCAGGATATCCGGCCCGATGGAAATGATATCCAGGGCGGGGTTCTTGTTGGACAGGGCGCCGCACTCGAGCCCGGCATGCACGGGCTCCACGCGGATCTCCTCACCGAACAGCTTCAGAAAATGACGGCAGCACATCGCCATGAGCGCGCTGTCGGGCTTCACCGGCCAGGCGGGGCCGGAGGAGAGCACGGTCATCGTAAAGCCGTATGCGGCGGCCTGGCGGAGAAATACTTCCTTCATGGAAGCGGTGATCGCGGGCTCGGAGCTGCGCTGATGGATGACGAAGGTGAACTCTCCGTCCTCCAGCGCGGCAAGACCGGTGTTGGCGGAGCTCTCCACCAGCCCAGGGATCGAGGAGGACATGGTGTTCACGCCGTCGTGAACGTCGGTCAGCAGCCCGATGCAGGCGCGGGTATCCTCGGCCGTCAGCGCCTGTGCCGGCGCCTCGGTTGTCAGCAGCGTGATCACGGCGTGGGGATCGGTGAGGGCAAACTGCTCGGAAAGCGCGTCGATCTCCGCGGAAGCGGCGGCCAGGAAAGCGTCCTCCTGCGGCGCGGGGACGAGCAGGAGCGCCTCGCAGGCCGAGGGGATCGCGTTGTGGGCGATACCGCCGCGGAAAGCGGCGAGACGCACGTCGGCGCCCGCCCGCAGAGCGGCGCGGATGACCTTGGCGCAGACGCGGATGGCGTTGGCGCGGCCCAGATGGATCTGCGCGCCGGAGTGGCCGCCCTCAAAGCCGCTGAGGGTGAGAGAATAGGCGCGGGAATCTCCGGCGGCTTCCCGCGTGACGGGACGGCGGAGAGAATACATGTCGCTGCCAGCGCTGGAGCAGCACAGGGAGCCGAAGGCCTCCCAGTCGAGGTTGATGACATACTGCGCGTCCAGATGCCGGGCGTCCAGGGCGTTGGCGCCCTCCATGCCGTCCTCCTCGTCCACGGTGAAGATGGCGCGGAGAGGCCCGTGGACGGCCTCGGGATCCTCGAGGATCGCCATGGCCATGGCCACGCCGGCCCCGTCGTCTCCGCCCAGAGAGGTGCCGTCGGCAGTGAGGTTCACGCCGTCGTTGATCACGGTGATCGGATCGGTCAGGGGATCGAAGGCCCTGCCGGGCTCGGCCACGCAGACCATATCCATGTGGGCCTGCAGGATCGTGCACGCGGCGTTTTCATGACCCGGCGTACCCGGCTTGTCGATGATGACGTTGCCGACCTCATCCCGACAGGCGGGCAGTCCTTTGCCGATGGCCCAGTCGTACAGAAACCGGCTGACCGCCTCCTCGTGATGGGATTTGCGGGGGATGCGGGTCAGAGAGAGAAAGTTGTTCAAAATCCGTTCGTCCATTTTTCTTCTTCCTTCTTTGTCATATAGCGATCAGTATACATCGTTGACGTCTACCAGCGTGACCAGCAGTTCGAACACCTGGACGGCGTCTCCCTTGCCCATCCGCCAGATCGTGAGCACCATGGTGTCTCCCACGCTGCACTGGGCGATGATATCGGTGACGTCGGCGGTAGTGCTGACGTTCCTGCCGTTGACGGCGGTGATCACATCGCCGACGAGAACGCCCTTTTCCCTGCAGTCGGAGCCCTCGGCCACACCGCTGACGTAGAGCCCTTCGGGCAGGTACTCGTACTGCTTGCGGGCTTCGTCGGGGATCGCGCCGAGCGTGAGACCCAGCGCAGGGCGGCCCAGCACCTCGCCGTGGGCGAGAATGGAATCGGCCATGGTCTTGACCGTCTGGGAGGGGATGGCAAAGCCGACGCCCTCGATGGTGACGGCTCCGGTGCTGTTGCTCATCTTCATGTTGGTGATGCCGATGACCTGGCCGCTCATGTTGATCAGCGGTCCGCCGGAGTTCCCCTCGTTGATGGGGGCGCTGGTCTGCAGCAGCGTCAGCGTGGTGCCGTTATAGGAGATATCCCGGTCGATCCCGGAGATGATGCCCTCGGTCATGGTGCTGCGGAACTCATTGCCCAGGGGGTTGCCGATGGCCACCACCTGATCGCCCACGCACAGGGCGGTGGTGTCGCAGAACTCTGCGGCGGTGAGGCCCCTGGCGTTGATCTTCAGCACGGCGATGTCGCTGCGGGAGTCGTTGCCCACCAGCAGCACATCGTATTCCTCATCGTTCCAGAGCGTGACCTTGGCCCGGCAGGAGCCCTCCACCACATGGGAGTTGGTGACGATATAGCCGTCCTGGGTCAAGATGATGCCGGTGCCCCAGTAGTAGCGGTCGTCATTGTCCTCTTCGATGTAGGCGGTGACGGCCACCACAGACGGCGCGCACTTTTCATATACCTGCTGCAGCGTGAGCGGGAACTCGTCCGCGGGCATGAGCGTGAGCTCCACGTTCGGATAGCCGCTGACCCGAGGGATCAGACAGTCCGCACGCTCTTCAAAGGCGGTGTAGTAATTCTCGAAAAAATCCCGGAAATCGTCAAAGACGCCGGGCTTGTCCCCCCATTCGCCGATATCGGGAAGGGCCGGCGTATCGCTCTTGCTCCCGCGGGAGCCGAAGACGACAGCCGTTGCGGCGATCAGCGCGATGAGGAACAGACTGCTCAAAAGCACGATTAGCCATCCCTTTGCGTTCCCGCGCCTGGCCTGAACGGCCGCGGCCGCAGCGCGCGGCGGCGCCTGCTCGTACCAGCTGTTCTCCTGCCCGGAGGGATCAGTGTACCATTCATTGCTCATGTGAGATCACCCTGTCTGTCTTTTTTGGCGGCGCCGGCCTTCTTCGGCTCGGGTCGGAGGGCAAGCGTGAAGACGAAGTCCGTCACGCCCTGCCGGCTGGTCACGGCGATATCCTCGCCGTGATTGTTGAGGATCGTTTTGACGATATACAGCCCGAGACCGACGCCGTCCCGATCCTGACTGCGGCTGCGGTCGGATTTGTGGAACCGCTCGAACAGCAGCGGGATCTCCGACTCGGGGATCGTGCTGCCGTGGTTGCGGACGGAAACATAGGCCTTCGCGTTGTCCTTGCGGAGGGAAACGCCCAGAGACGTGCCGTCTTTGGAGAACTTGACGGCGTTGTCAAAGAGGTTGTATACCACCTGCGTGATGGCGTCGGCGTTGCCCAGCACCATGATCGGGTCCTCGGGGACCTGAAAGTCCACGTCCAGACGGCGTTCCTCGATCTTGTCGGCAAAATTGACGATCGTGCGGCGCAGCAGCTCCGAGATGTCAAAGCTCTGCTTGAGCATTTCCGCCGGGTCTCCCGCCTGCAGCCGGGAGAGCTCGAGCATGCTGCGCACGAGACGGGACAGCCGCTTGGTCTCCGAGGAAATGGTCTGCAGATACTTTTTCTCGCTCTCCGGCGGGATCGTGCCGTCGAGGATGCCGTCGGCGAAGCCAGCGATGGTGGTCATCGGCGTTTTGAGCTCGTGGGAGACGTTCGCCACGAACTCCCGCCGACGGGACTCGGATTTCTCCAGCGAATCCGCCATGGAATTGAAGGCCTCGGCCAGCTCGCCCATCTCGTCGTCCCGCTCGATCTCCACACGGGCGGACAGATCGCCCCGTCCGAACCGGCGGGCGGCTTCCGCCATTTCCCGCAGCGGCTGCGCCTGATAACGGAAGTTGGCAAAGCCCAGGGAGAGCGCGAGGAGCAGCACCAGCAGGCTGATGATAAAGAACAGCGGCAGGATCGAGGCCCAGATCGAGAGGGCTTCCTCGGTGTTCTGCGAGACGAACAGATGACCGATGAGGGCACCGTCTGCGGCTGTCAGCGCGGTGATGACGGTATAGCAGTTCCGGGGGAGCAGATCATGCAGGTCGCCCGACTGGGATGTGGAGCCCTCCGCGGGCAGGGAGTCGCGCAGCTCCTCGCTGAGCACCGAGCCCAGATGCGGGCAGCTGATCCGGGGATCCGAGCAGGCGACGATGCTGCCGCAGGCGTCGGAAATGAAAATATGCTGTCCCGTGCTCCCCGCGACCGCGGTCAGGGTCATGCCCAGCTCCGGCGCGCGCAGGTCATCCTCCCGGGCGTAGGCCGTGGCGATGGCGGCCAGCTCACGGGAGGAGCTTTTGACCTGCTCCTGCGTCTCCGAGAGGAACACGCGCCGGCTGGCGATGCCGAAGGCGATCCCGATGATCAGAAAGCTGAATATGATCATCGCCGCCGTCACGGCAAAATTCCGTACGTAAGTGCTGTGCATCGTCTCAGTCGAGCAGCTCGAACTTGTAGCCCACGCCCCAGACGGTCTTGAGCGACCACTTGTCGCTCACACCCTCCAGCTTTTCCCGGAGCCGTTTGATGTGCACGTCCACGGTGCGCGAGTCGCCGAAGTAGTCGAAGCCCCAAACCTCGTCGAGGAGCTGGTTGCGTGTGAAAACCCGGTTGGGGGAGGAGGCCAGATGGAACAGAAGCTCCATCTCCTTGGGCGGGACCTCCATGCGTCTGCCGTTGACCACCAGCTCATAGGAGTCTAGATTGATCACCAGCTTGTCGAAGGTGAGTTTTTTCTCGGCGGGCTGCGTGCTCTCACCGGTGCTGCGCCGCATCACCGCGTGGATCCGGGCCATCAGCTCCTTGACCTCGAAGGGCTTGGTGACATAGTCGTCCGCCCCCATCTCCAGACCGGAGATCTTGTCAAAGGTCTCGCTTTTGGCGGTCAGCATGATGATGGGCACCTGGGAGCTTTTGCGGATCTCCGAGCAGACCACCCAGCCGTCCACCGCGGGCAGCATGATGTCGAGCAGCACGAGATCGGGGGCGACCTCCTGCGCCATGCGGATGCCCTCGCCGCCGTCGGCGGCCTGATAGACTTCAAAACCGTCCTTTTCCAGATAAAGCCGCAGGAGCTCGGCAATGTTGCCGTCGTCCTCCACGACCAGAACCTTTTTCGCCATCGTACAGATCTCCTTTGCCGCGGCGCAGGGCCGCATATGTCTGAAACTATATTATTATATACTATTTTTACCGCCAGGGGAACACCTAATCCGCCGGAAAATGTAAAAAAACCGTGACGGAAGTCCTGCTGTCACCGATTGCTTTTTTTTCCGCGAAGGAGTACAATCCCATCGTGACAAAACCTTGGAGGGAGCAAAAGCGCCATGGAAGAGCTGACGCTCGCATCGCCGGCCAAACTGAATCTGTCTCTGGACGTGCTGTCCCGCCGGAGCGACGGCTATCACGATCTGAAAATGGTGATGTGCAGCGTGGAGCTCGCCGACGAGGTGTCGGTCCGGCTGCGCGGGGACGGCGCCGTGAATGTGGAGAGCAACCTTCCGTGGCTGCCCCGTGACCGGCGGAATCTGGCGGTCAAAGCCGCGGAGGCCTTTTTCAACGCTCAGGGCGAGCCGTTTCCCGGCGTCGATATCCGCATGGTCAAGCGTGTGCCCGTGGGGGCCGGCATGGCCGGCGGCAGCGGCAACGCGGCAGCGGTGCTCCGCGCGCTCAACACTCTCACCCGCGCCGGCATGGACGCCGAGGCGCTGCGCAGCCTCGGCCTGGAGGTCGGCTCCGACGTGCCGTACTGCATCGCGGGTGGAAACGCGTTGGCGGAGGGCAGGGGAGAGCGGCTCACGCCGCTGCCGGCCATGCCGGAATGCTCGGTCGTGATCTGCAAGCCGGCCTTTTCCGTGTCCACGGCGGAGTTGTTCCGCCGCATCGACGGCCGTTCTCTGCGCACCCATCCGGACACCGCGGGGATGACGGATGCCATGGCGGCGGGGGATCTGCCCGCGATCGCCCGGCGGATGTACAACGTCTTTGAGGACGTGCTGCCGCGCAACTGCGCCGAGGTGCATACGGTGCGCAGCGCGCTGCTGGACGCCGGCGCTCTGGGCGCGGTGATGACGGGCACGGGCAGCGCCGTGTTCGGCCTCTTCGAGCGGGAGGAAACGGCCCGCAAAGCGTACGAGACACTGAAAAAGAGCTACCGGGACTGTTTTCTGACCCGGATCTGCAGCGAACCCTATTTCTGATTTATACCTGCGGTATATAGACAAACCGGGAAAAATCTGTTATTATCCTTCAAAAATGCGGTAATCACCGGAAAGGAACGAGCCATGAGAATGCGTAATCGGATCGCTGCCGACGGCATCCTTGCGTCCGTTTTTCAGGACGCGGCGGCCGAACTATGTCTGAACTCATGCGAAGAAGGGATTTGACGGCGTGTTTTGCGCCGATCAATGATGACATGGATCCTCCTCTCGCATGAGAGGAGGTCTTTTTATGCTCAAAATCGATTATACGGCGCAGGGACTGCCGGGGATCGACCCGGCAGCCACCGGGCGCAATATTCAGCGGCTGCGTATCGCGGCGGGGCTGACCGTGCGTCAGATCCAGGACGTGTTCGGCTTCACCACACCGCAGGCCGTGTACAAGTGGCAGCGCGGGCTCGCGCTGCCCACGCTCGACAACGCACTGATCCTGGCGCGGCTCCTGCACGTCAGCGTGGAGGAGCTCATCGTCTGCCGCAAGGGATTTCAGGAGAAAGGAGGAGATCCGTAATGGAGGATACGGTCCCGCAAAAGCCAAACCCGCTCTGGACGAGGGATTTCATCATCATCACTCTCGGCAGCGTGGTGTCCATGCTCGGCAGCACGCTCACCTGGTTCGCCATGGACCTGATGGTCCTGGATTATACCGGCTCCACGCCGCTTTTTGCCCTGTACGGCATGGTATACATGCTGCCCAACGCGCTTGCCCCGGTGCTGGCCGGACCGTTCCTGGACCGATTCTCCCGGAAAAAAACGATCTACACCCTGGATTTCATCACCGCCGGACTGTTCGCGGCGCTGGCGCTGTTCCTTGCCGCGGGACAGTTCCGCTTCGGGATCCTCGCGGCGGCCAATTTCCTGCTGGGCGCCATCGGCGGGATCTACACCGTGGCCTATGACAGCTTTTATCCGCTGCTGATCAGCGAGGGCAATTATCAGAAAGCCTACTCGGTGGCCTCCACCCTGGAGACGCTCACGCTGGTCATGGTGCCGGTCTCCACGCTGATCTACAAGACCCTCGGCATACTGCCGCTGCTGTGGATCAATACGGCGACCTTCCTCGCCGCGGCCGTCATGGAGACACAGATCCGCACAGGGGAACAGTATGTGGAGGACGAAGCGAAGGAGGGGAGACAGAGCGCCGGCCTGCGTCGGTTCACCGCGGATTTCCGGGAGGGGATGGTTTATCTCGCCGGAGAAAAGGGACTGCTGGCCATCGCCGTGTATTTCCTGTTTTCCAGCCTCACCGGCGGCATGACCAGCGTGGTGACGCTGCCCTACTTCCGCCGTGCCTTCCGCGACGGCGAGTACGTGTATATGCTCGTCTGGGGGATGTCCAGCCTGGCCAGAGCCGTCGGAGGGGCGGCGCACTACCGCCTTCGGCTCCCGACGGAGAAAAAATACAGCATCGCGTTCTTAGTTTACATAATGATATCCCTGCTGGAAGGCGGGTATCTGTTCTTCCCGGTGCCGTGGATGATGGGCATGATGTTCCTCTCCGGCATGCTGGGGGTCACATCCTACAATATCCGCATCGCCTCCACGCAGAAATACGTCCCCGACGGGAAAAAGGGCCGCTTCAACGGCGTGTTCGGCACGCTGAGCACGGTGGGGATGCTCCTGGGACAGGCGCTGGCCGGCGGACTGTCGGCGGTCCTGGGGGAGCGAACGATCGTCGTGATCGCCAATGCGCTGTGTCTGGGCGCCGCCGTCGTGTGCATCGGCGGAAACCGGCGGGAGGTCTCGGCCATTTACAACAGACAGGTATAATTCAAAACCGGCGGCAGGATCACCTGCCGCCGGTTCATATTGATCGGGCTTCAGGCCCGTTTCCACTTCATGCCCTGGGGCGTGTCCTCCACGATGATGCCCTGGGCGCGCAGCTCGTCACGGATGCGGTCGGACTCGGCCCAGTTTTTCGCCTTGCGCGCGGCTTTCCGTGCCTCGAACAGCGCCTGCTGGTCCTCGGTGAGCTCATCCTTACGCTCGATGAACGGGATGCCCAGCACATCGGAGAGCTCCAGATAGATCGCCCGGCATGCCTCGGCGAGCGCCTTCGTGGGAGCGGCGTTGGGGTTCACCGCGGCGTTGATCTCCCGCACCAGCTCGAAGATCACGCTCACCGCGTCGGCGGTGTTGAAGTCGTCGTCCATGGCTGCGCAGAACCGCTCGCGGTAAACGCCGAGGGAGTCGGCGAAGGCGGCCTCCGTTTCGGTCATGGGTCCCTCCGCGCCGTTGACGGCGAAAAAGTCGAGATTGTCCTTCGCGTTGCTCAGCCGTTCCAGCGCGGCTTTTGCCTGCATCAGGATCTCGCCGGAGTAGTTGAGCGGGGAGCGGTAATGGCTCATGAGCATGAACATGCGGATGCAGTCGTAGCCGTAAGCCTCCGCGGCCTCCCGGACGGTGAAGAAATTGCCCAGAGACTTGGACATCTTTCTGTTGTCCACATTGATGAAGCCGTTGTGGACCCAGTAGTTGACGAACTTGGCGTCGTTGGCGGCCTCGGACTGGGCGATCTCGTTCTCGTGATGCGGGAAGATCAGGTCGCTGCCGCCGCAGTGGATGTCCATGGTCTTGCCCAGATACCGGTTGGACATGGCCGAGCACTCGATGTGCCAGCCGGGACGGCCCTTGCCCCAGGGAGAGTTCCAGCTCGGCTCGCCGGGCTTGGCGGCCTTCCACAGAGCGAAGTCCAGCGGATCCTCCTTGACGTCGTTGACGTCCACCCGGGCGCCGGAGCGCAACTCCTCGATAGGCTGATGGGAGAGCTTGCCGTAATCCTTGAACTTCAGTGTGCGGTAGTAGACGTCGCCGTTGACCTCGTAGGCATATCCCTTCTCGATCAGCGTCTTGACGAGCTTGATGATCTGCCCGATGTTCTCGGTGGCCTTGGGGTGCACGGTGGCCGGGCGCACGCCCAGGGCGGTGACGTCCTTCCAGTATTCGGCGATGTATTTCTCCGCCACGGCGGAGGGCTCGATCCCTTCCTCGTTGGCGCGGTTGATGATCTTGTCATCCACGTCGGTGAAGTTCTGCACGAACGTTACCTCATAGCCCCGGTACTCCAAATACCGGCGCAGCACGTCGAACATGATGATGGGGCGGGCATTGCCCACATGGATGTAGTTGTACACGGTGGGCCCGCAGGCGTACATCTTCACCTTGCCCGGTTCTATGGGGACGAACTCCTCCAGCCGCATCGTCAAATCGTTGTAGATCTGCATAGTCGTTTCCTCCGTAATGGTCATTCGATCCGCTCGCCGACGAGATCGCCCTCGTCGACGGAGACAACGCGCACTTTGATCATTTCACCCGGCTGCGCGCTGCCGGAGACGATCACCCGTCCGTCGATGTCGGGAGAGTCGTAGGGACTGCGGCCCCAGGCCGTGCCGTCGGGCTCAAAGCCCATGACGAGCACCTCGAGCTCGGCGCCGAGGAGAGAGGCGGCGAATTCGTCCATGATCTCCGCCTGGATCTCCATGCACAGCCCGGCCCGGCGCTGCGCCTCTTCGGCGGTACATCGGTCGGGCATTGCCGCGGCGGGAGTTCCCTCCTCGGGGGAGTAGGGGAACACGCCGGCCCGTTCGATCTTCGCCTCCCGCAGGAACGTACACAGCTCTTCGAATTCGGCCTCGCCCTCGCCGGGCAGGCCGGTGATCAGGCTCGTGCGCAGGACCAGCCCGGGGATCCGATCGCGGAGCTTCTGAAAGAGCGCGCGGATCTGTGCGCCTGTGCTTCGCCGGTTCATCCGGCGCAGGATCGTGTCGTTGATGTGCTGGATGGGGATGTCGAGATATTTGACGATCTTCGGCTCCGCGGCGATCACATCGATCAGCTTGTCGTCGATCTCCTCGGGGTACAGGTAATGGAGCCGGATCCAGCGGAAATCAAGTTTACATAATTCTTGCAGCAGCTCCGCCAGACAGCGCTTTTTATAGAGATCCGTGCCGTAGCGCGTGATATCCTGGGCGACGATGATGAGCTCCTTGACGCCGGAGGCGGCAAGGACCTCGGCCTCCCGGAGTATGCTCTCCCGCGTGCGGCTGCGGTAGCGGCCGCGGATGGAGGGGATGACGCAGTAGGCGCAGCGGTTGTCGCAGCCCTCGGCGATGCGCAGATACGCCCAGTCCGGGCCGGTGGAGACGACGCGGGGCATGTCCCGCAGCGGGGCGCTGATGCTGCCGCAGACCGTGGGCCGGCCCCCGGCAAGCACGCTTTCCACGACGCTCACGACGTCACTGTAGCTGCCGGTGCCGAGGATGCCGTCCACCTCGGGGAGCTCGCTGCGGATCTCGGCGCTGTAGCGCTGGGCCAGACATCCGGCGGCGATGATCTTGAGCGACGGGTTCGTTTCACGCAACGCGGCGACCTCGAGGATGCGCTCGATGGCCTCGCTCTTGGCGCTCTCGATAAAGGCGCAGGTGTTGACGATCACCGCGTCGGCTTCCGCGGGATCGTCGGTGAAGGTATATCCGGCTTCGCTCAGCAGGGCGGCCATTTCCTCGCTGTTCACAAGGTTTTTCGGGCAGCCCAGAGAAATCAGAGCCAGCGTCTGTGTTCGGGCTTGGTTCATTCCGTGTCCTCGATTTCGGCTTTGCAGCGTTCTATGGCGGCGCGAACCTCCTCCCGGGAATAGCCCCGGCGGAGGAGGTAGTTTTGCGCACGCTGTATATCCTCCGGGGCACTGCGGCCGCGGAGCCGGGCTTTCAGCAGCCGGGATACGGTCTCGTCCGGCTCGGGCAGCTCCTCCATGGCCTCGTCCCAGAGCTCCCGGGAGATACCGCGGCGGTAGAGCTCCTCCCGGACGCGGCGCTCGCCGTAGCCTTTGGCGGCGTAGTGGCGGGCCACCAGTGCGGCGTAGCGGCTGTCGTCCACCACGCCCAGCTCACACAGCCAGTCGGCCACCTCTCCGGCCTCTGCCTCGGTCGCGCCCTTCTCCGTCAGCTTGTCGATGAGCATCTTACGGGAGTAGTCGCGCTTTTCCAGCAGGGACAGCGCCCGCTTCCTGGCCTCGTCGTTCATCAGCCGTCGAAGTCGTCGGCGGAGATATCGATGGCGCGGCCCGCGGCGATGGCGGCCTTCCGGGCCTGGGGGGACATGAGCTTGTGGGCGTTGGCGCGGACCTCGGCCTCGATCTGGTCGGCGACGGCGGGGTTGGAGAGCAGGTATTCCTTGACGCTCTCGCGGCCCTGGATGCGCTCGCCGTTGACGGTGAACCAGGCGCCGGCCTTGTCGATGATCTCCAGCTTGGTGCCCAGATCGATGATCTCGCCCACCTTGGAGATGCCCTCGCCGTAGATGATATCGAACTCGGCCTCCTTGAAGGGAGGAGCCACCTTGTTCTTGATGACCTTGGCGCGGGTGCGGTTGCCGATCATTTCCGAGCCGTTCTTGAGCGTCTCGATGCGGCGCATGTCGATGCGGACACTGGAGAAGTACTTGAGCGCGCGGCCGCCGGGGGTGGTCTCGGGGGTGCCGGACATGACGCCGATCTTCTCACGCAGCTGGTTGATGAAGATGACGACGGTGTTGGTCTTGGAGATGGCGCCGGCCAGCTTGCGCAGGGCCTGGGACATCAGCCGGGCCACGACGCCCACGCTGCTCTCGCCCATCTCGCCCTCGAGCTCGCTGCGGGGCAGCAGCGCGGCCACGGAGTCCACGACCACCACGTCCACGGCGCCGGAACGCACCAGCGCTTCGGTGATGTCCAGCGCCTGCTCTCCGGTGTCCGGCTGAGAGATCAGCAGGTTGTCGATATCCACACCCAGCGCCCGGGCATAGGCGGGCTCCAGCGCGTGCTCCACGTCGATATAGGCCGCCTCACCGCCCATTTTCTGGGCGCTGGCCACCACGTGCAGCGCCAGTGTGGTCTTGCCGCAGGATTCGGGGCCGTAGATCTCGATGATGCGGCCGCGGGGCACGCCGCCGATCCCCAGCGCCAGATCCAGCGAAAGGGAGCCGGTGGGGATGGCCTCCACGTTGACGGCGATATCGTCGCCCAGACGCATGATGGCGCCCTTGCCGTAGTTTTTCTCGATCTGCGCCAGAGCCGTCTCCAGCGCCTTTTTCTTATCGCCGGCCACGGCGGGAGCCGCAGAGGGTTTCTTTTTCTCAGCCATTTCCATTTCCTCGCTTTTTCAGTTTATTCTTCTTTCTTTTTGCGCCCGTAGACCACCCGCTCGACGCCGATGGTGTCCAGAGCGCTGCCCAGAGAGCCGAAGCCGGCCTCGATAAGCAGCTGCCGTACAGGCTGCGCCTGTCCCTCGCCAACTTCAAATATAAGGATACCGTCGTCCTTTAAAACGGACTTCCAGTGCTCCAGCACGGCCCGGTAGAAGGTCAGGCCGTCCTCGCCGCCGTCCAGTGCCAGGATGGGCTCGTAGTCCCGTACGGACCGATCGAGCGTTTCCAGCTCGGCAGCGGGGATATAGGGGGGATTGCAGGCGATCATGTCAAAGCCGCTCATACGCAGCGGCGGGGGAGAGAGCGCGTCGGCGTCCATGCACACGCAGCGGTTGCCCAGACGGTGGAGCGCCACGTTCTTCCGCGCCACGGACAGCGCCTCCGGGCTGATGTCGGCCAGATAGACCCGGGCATTGGGGAGCTCATGGGCCAGCGCGGCGCCGATACAGCCGCTGCCGCAGCACAGATCGAGGATCCGCGGCTCGGGCACGCCGCGCAGCAGGCCGAGGGCCGTGAACACAAGGGCCTCGGTATCGATGCGCGGGATCAGGACCGAGGGGTTGACAAGGATCTTCATCCCGTAGAAATCCCAGGATCCGGCGATATAGGCCAGAGGCTCACCGCTGATCCGGCGGCGCAGCAGGTCAGCGGCAAGCTGCTCGGTCTCGTCATTGGCATAGAGGTAAAACCGGGCGATCAGCTCCGCGTCGGAATAGCCTGCCGCTTGGGAGAGCAGCCGCCGCGCCTCGAGGGCAAAGTCCTCCACACCGGCGTCCCTGAGCTGCCGCCGCATGTCGAGATAGAGTTCGTTGTATGTCCGGGCCATGGGTCCAGCCCCCTTACCAGATATCGGTCCCTTTCTCCTGCGGCAGGACCAGCTTCAGCGCCTCGATCGCCACCTCCAGCATGGAGTCGTCCGGTTCGGCCGTCGTCAGATGCTGCAGAGCCTTTCCGGGGGCGGAGACGGCGGCGGTAAAGGGGTTGTCGTGCCGCCCGGCCCATTTGATGATCTCATAGCTGATCGAAACCACCGCCGGCAGCAGCAGCAGATGGAGCCCCATGCGCGCGAGCGTGCCCTCGACACGGATCAGCGAGAAGATGAGGATGCTGATGAAAATGACAATGAAGAGAAAGCTCGTGCCGCAGCGGGGATGGAATCTCGACTGTTTCCGGGCGTTTTCCACGGTCAGCGGCAGCCCGGCCTCGTAGCAGAAGATGGTCTTGTGCTCGGCGCCGTGGTACATCCACACGCGTTTCATGTCCGGCATCGTGTTGACCAGACGCAGATAGCCGAGGAAGATCGCCAGACGCAGCACACCCTCACACAGACCGCGCCAGGCGCCCAGCGGCACGAGACGATTGAGCAGTCCCGCCAAGAATGTCGGCAGCAGGGCAAAAAGCCCCACCGACAGCAGGATGCCAAGCCCCACGGCCACGGTGATGACGAGCTTTTCCGCCGTCTTGTCGGAAAAATGCCGATTGATCCACTCCTCGAACTTATCCGGCTCGCCCTGGGCGTCCTCCGGCTGCTGCTCGGCGGACCAGGTCAGGGCCTGCACGCCCTTGACCATCGAGTCGAGGAAATTCACCACGCCCCGGATCAGCGGCCAGCCCAGCCAGGGATGCTTTTCCTTTATCAGCCGGAGCTCCTCGATCTTCGTGACGAGCTCGCCGTCCGGCCTGCGGCATACGACGGCCTGCTTCTGCGGGCCGCGCATCAGTATTCCTTCGATCAGCGCCTGTCCGCCGATGCTCGTGCGAAAGGCGCCGCTCCGGTTTTCATGTTTTCCCATATGATCGTCCTGTTTGAAGTGATTACGGTTTTTTTGGCAGCGTGATCGTGACGCATACGCCGCCGCCGGGGGCGTTGACGATATCCAGGATCCCGTTGTGGCGGGCCACGATCTCGTCGCATACGGCCAGACCGATGCCGCTGCCGCGCTCCTTGGAGGAGCCTTTGAAGAATTTCTTCTTGACTTGGGGCAGCTCGTTGGGCGGGATGCCCGGCCCGTAGTCCCGAATGGCGGTGTAGACGCTGTTGTCGTCCATGCCGACGCTCACGTCGATCCTCTTGCCGCTCTTGCCGTACTTGCAGGCGTTGTCGAGGATGTTGAGCACCACCTGCTTGAGCCGCTCGGGATCGCCGGGGATCTCGGGGATGTCGTCCTCGCTGGGGAAGTAGTTGACGGCGATGTTTTCCTTGCGGAAGAGCTCGTTATAGGTGTACATGCACTCCTCCACCAGCGAGGGGAAGTCCACGGTGGACACCTGCAGGGTGAAGCGGCCGTCCTGGATGCGGGTGAACTCCAGCAGCTCCTCCACCATCTTGGTCAGGCGCGCGGCCTCCCGGGAGATGATCTCGATGCCCCTGCGGGAGTCGCCCCGGATGGCGTCGTCGTAGCCCAGGGTCTCGCTCCAGCCGGTGATGGCGGTCAGGGGCGTGCGCAGCTCGTGGGAGACGGAGGAGATGAACTCCGTCTGCAGCCTCTCCGCCCGGGAGAGCTTCTGGGACATGTCGTTGATCGCGTCGGTCAGCTCGCCGATCTCGTCGTCATGCTCCTTGGCCACCTTCGCACCGTAGCTGCCCTCGGCGATGCGTCTGGCCATGGCGGTCAGCGAGGCGATGGGCACGGTGATCGTGCGGATAAAGTACAGATTGGAAAAGAAGACGATCAGCACCACGGCCAGACCGATGCCACCGGACATCAGCGCGGCGGAGGATACGGCGCGGTCGATGAGCTTCAGGCTCGTGATATACCGCATCACGCCCACGACGGTGCCGTCCGCCGAGATCAGCGGGGAGGACACGGCCATGATCTTCTCGCCGGTGGAGGTGTGCCGCCCCTGCCAGACGCTGATGCGCCCGTAGCTCAGCGCGGACTGCACGTCGTCCGAGCCGTGGACGATGCCGGTGGACAGGGAGGTGGAAGAGATCTCGATGCGCCCGTTCGTGTCGATGAACTGCAGCTCCAGGGAATCCCGGTCCTCAAAGCTCTCGGCATAGTTGTAGGCGCTCTGGTAATACTCCGCGTAGGTGCGGTTGATGTAGTCGGCGAAGAAGGAGGAGGCTGTCTCGGCCTTGGCCTGGAGGGCGGCGCGGGCCGCGGAGAGGTAATACGCCTGAAGGGAGAGCGTATAGGCGCTCACGGCCACGATCACGGTGATGAGCACGAGACCCGTGCTCACCGCGATGCCGCGGGTGCGTATGGAGTGGAAATGAAACGACTTCAGCCGCGACAGAGACTGCCGCGGCCCGCCTTTTCTGTTCCGCTCGTCCGCAGCTGCGGCCGATTCCGGAGAATTGAGATCAGCCTGATGATCGTTCATGGAATCAGAGGATCCTCGAATGAAATAGTATTAGAAGCCCCACTTGTAGCCGTAGCCCCAGACCGTGGTGATATAAGACGGCATGGTGGGATCGTCCTCGATCTTGATGCGCAGACGGCGGATGTTCACGTCCACGATCTTCAGCTCGCCGAAGTAATCCCTGCCCCAGACCTCATTGAGGATATCCTCCCGGGAGAGCGCCTTGCCGGGGTTGTCCATAAAGAACTTCATGATGGAATACTCGATCTGCGTCAGACGCACCCGCTCGCCGTTTTTCTCCAGCGTGCGGTTGCGGGTGTTCAGCCGGAAGGGCCCCTGCTTGATCTCTCCGGTGTCCTCGGCGTCCTGCTCGCCGCCGGTGCGGCGGAAGAGGGCGTCGATGCGGGCCGTGAGCTCCGCGGGGGAGAAGGGCTTGGTGACATAGTCGTCCGCACCAGTCATCAGTCCGGTGACCTTGTCCATCTCCTGACTCTTGGCGGTGAGCATGATGATGCCGATGCGCGAGTTGGAGGCACGGATCCGGCGGCAGACCTCAAAGCCGTCGATATCCGGCAGCATCACATCCAGCAGCGCCACCCGGGTGTCCGGGTGACGGCGAAGCTGCTCCAGCGCCATCTCGCCGCAGTCGGCCTCGATGGGCTCGTAGCCGCTCCGGCGCAGATTGATGACCACAAAGCTGCGGATGTTGGCTTCATCCTCCAGAACGAGAACTTTCTTCACGTTTTTCCCCTCCATATCTCTTCTTGAAAAGGAGCCTCATTCGCCCCATTCGGTATATATCCTATGGAAATTGGCGGTGACCATGGCCTGCTCGACGCCCGGATCGAAGATCTGCGCGGCATAGATCGCGGAGGTCTCCTCCAGCAGGATGAACCGGCCCTCCAATCTGGCCCGGTCGCCGCGGTTTTCGCCGGTGATCTTGTAAACAGCCACCAGATCGTTCACCGAGCCGTCGGTACTCAGCCGCGAGAGGATCACGGCCCGCTCGCCGGGGACGTCGTCGTTCCGGCGCACCGTGAGTCCGGCCTCCCAGCCGACCGGCAGCTCGAAGTACCATCCGTCCGTGACGTTGTGATAGGTCGTCATCGTCACGCCCGCGCGGCCGAAGGCGTCATAGCTGTACCATGCCACGGACCAGAAGACCTCGCCGTCCTGGGAATAGAGCTGCTGGGGATGCGGGATCTCGATGAGTCCGTCGGCGTTGATATCCTGGGCGTAGACGAGACTGTAGCTGCGCCGCGTCTCGGATATGCCTGTGCTGCGGTTGAGCGTCAGGTTCACCAGCGAGCCCTCCCGCACAGACAGCAGATCGGTGACAAGGTCCCCGTTGCTCATAAGCGACTCCACCACAAGCGTGGGCGTGCCGTCGGCGAGCCGGGCGGTGCGCAGCCGCTGCAAAGCGTAGATGTCGGAGGAGAGCGCCGCGGAGGCGGCCTGCGGATCCCGGTCGGCGCGAAGCGTATACATGTCGGCCATATAGCTCCCCGAGCCGACGTTTCGCAGCACGAGCAGCTCCGGATGACCGTCGCTGTTGAGATCGCCGGTGAGGTATTCCGAGCAGTCGGTGTTCAGCAGCAGGGCGCCGCTCCAGTTGTCAAGACTGTACACGGACAGCAGGCTCATGCTTCCGGTGAGCTGCCACGCCACGATCAGCTCCAGCCGGCCGTCCAGGTCCATGTCCTCAAAATCCACGCTGCCGATGGCCCGTCCCTCGCCGCCGATAACGAGCACCTGCCGGTACTCGCTGTTCACGGACAGATAGATCTTGACCTGCAGCGAGCCGTCGGAGCGCCGCAGAAAAACCAGCGCCTCGTCCATGCCGTCGCCGTCCAGATCGGCAAACTGCACGCTTTGACGGTAACTGCCCTGGGTGGGGGCGGCATATTCGCTGCCCGCGGCCAGCTCCCGGTCGATCAGCTCCTGAAGCTGCAGATATTCCTCCGCCGGCTGGGGCGGGGAAAAATACTGATCGATCGTGCCGGAGTAACAGCCGCTCAGCATCATCACAAAAGCCAGCGCAGCAAGAATCGCCGCCTTTGCGTATCTTCTCATAAGCGAACTCCCGTAAGATTATAAAAACGCAATACTACATTACCATATCTTCCACAAAAATGGAATACCCATTCTGCAAACATTTTTCTCTTGCAATGCGTCAGACGCTAATATATAATGTCACCGCTTGAAAACCCATGCCGGTGTGGTGGAATTGGCAGACGCCCGGGACTCAAAATCCCGTGTCCGCAAGGACGTGCGGGTTCGACCCCCGCCACCGGCACCACGTCAGAAGAACTTCGCTTCATTCCGTTTCCGCGGTTTGCGTAAGAGCCGCGAAAACTGCATATCCGCTGAGTCCTTCTTCCTTTCCGAAACGGGAGTCTCACAGGGGACTCCCGTTTCGGTTGCGGAGAACGGTTCGGATCTGGATTGCCCCGGTGCACCACGTCGGAAGAACTCCGCTCCATTCCGTTTCCGCGGTTTGCGTAAGAGCCGCGAAAACTGCATATCCGCTGAGTCCTTCTTCCTTTCCGAAACAGGACCCGCTTTCCCGGGCTCCGATTTGCACCCGGTCCGGATCCGTCCGGGACGCCAGGCACGGGGAGAGACGCGTAAGCGCCTCTCCCCGTGCTTTTCTGTAAAGCGGCATACGCGGGAGCGAACAGCCGGCGGAACCGCGAAATGGGGACATTGCCACAGTTTTTTATGTCCTGGATGCGCATATTTTATGATAGTAGTAAATTAACGTGCTAAAGTATTGACACGTGCCGTTCCTCCCGGTATAATGAGCCCATTCACAAGCCGAATTCGGCGGAAAGAGGAGAAGAATGAAAAAGTTCAGGAAAATGATCGTGATCCTGCTCGTCCTGGCCATGGCCTGCGCTCTGGCGGGCTGCGGGGACGGAAGCAAGAAAAAACTGCCCGCGAACCGGCTGGAGGCCATCAAGGAGCGCGGCTACATCGAGGTCTGCACCGAGCCTTATTTTGCCCCCTATGAGTTCATCGACTCCTCCAAGGAGGGGGACGACCAGTATGTCGGCGTCGACATCGAGCTGGCCAAGTACATCGCCGAGCGTCTCGGCGTCGAGCTGCGGATCGTGCCGCTGGAGTTCTCCGCCGTGCTCGCGAGCATCACCGAGGGCAAATATGACCTGGCGATCTCCGCCCTGGCGTATTCTCCCGCCCGTGCCGAGAGCATGAACATGTCCGACGGCTACCGCTTCGATCCGGAAGAAGCCTCCAACTACGGCTTCCTGGTCCGGGAGGAGGACATGGACAAGTACACCACCGCCGAGGCCCTCTCCACAGCCGTCATCGTCACCCAGAGCGGCAGCGTACAGGAGGGCTTTGTAAAGGACCAGATCCCTACCTATAAGGAGTTCAAGGTCGTGTCCTCCATGACCGACGGCTTCCTGATGGTGCAGGAGGGCAAGGCCGACGCCTGCGCCTGCGATATCAGCAACGGTCAGCTCTATGCCGACGCCAACGGCGGACTCGGGATCGCCAACGATTTCCGTTTCGAGATCGACGAATCCACCCAGGGCACCCGCATCGGCATCCCTCTGGGCGAGACAGAGCTGACGGAGTTCGTCAACCAGTGCATCTCCGAGCTCCGGGCCGAGGGCAAGATCGACGGGTGGTACGAGACCTATTCCGAATACGCCCGTACGCTCGGCATCGAGTAAGCAGGTACGGCGAAAATCCGTTCCGTCAATAATTGCTGTCTGTCCGACCCCCGCGGCTTCCGCGGGGGTCTGCTCCGGTAAAGGGATAAAGTAATGGAAAAGCTGATTAAGATCCTGATAAGGTATTACCCGGTGTTCCTGCACGGCCTGTGGGGGACGCTGTGGCTGGCGGCCGCGACCGTGCTGCTCGGCACCGTGCTGGGCCTTGTGGTCGCGATACTGCGCATGAGCAGGATAAAGGCGTTCAACACGATCGCCGGCATCTACATCGAGATCCTGCGCGGGACGCCGATCCTGCTGCAGCTTTATTTCTTCTGGCTCATGCTGCCCAAGATCATGCCCTTCAAAATGACCGACACGGGGGCGATCCTGGTGGCGTTGATCATCAACGCCTCGGCTTATATCTCCGAGATCATCCGCGCGGGCATCGCGGCGGTAGATCCGGGACAGTGGGAGGCGGCCCGCAGCCTGGGCCTGTCGGAAAAGAACGTGATGCGGCGCATCATCCTGCCTCAGGCGGTAAAGAACATCCTGCCGGCGCTGTGCAACGAGTTTATCGCGGAGGTCAAGGGCACGTCCCTGGCCTCGGTGTTCTTTGTCCGGGAGCTGACCACCGCCTATAAGACGGTCCAGTCCACCACCTTCCTGGCCGTGCAGCCCCTCCTGATCTCGGGCATGATCTACCTTATTGTCACCACGGTCCTTTCCTGGGCCGTCCGGCGTCTGGAAAGGAGGCTGAAGGCCAGTGATTGAGCCCATCATCCGTACCGTCGATCTGCACAAGAGCTTCGGAGACATCGACGTTCTCCACGGCATCAGCGTGGATATCGCAGCCGGGGAGGTCGTCTCCATCATCGGGCCCTCCGGCAGCGGCAAGAGCACGTTCCTGCGCTGCCTCAACCGGCTGGAGGAGCCCACCGGCGGCAGCATCCTGTTCAAGGGCGAGGACATCACCAAAAAGAAGAACATCGCCGCCTACCGCCAGCGTATCGGCATGGTATTCCAGAATTTCAACGTGTTTCCACACATGACCGTCATCGACAATATCACCCTCACGCCCATCCTGGAGAAGAAGATCCCCAGAGCCGAGGCCGAGGCCAAGGCGGAGGCTCTGCTGGCCCGTGTGGGACTGTTGGACAAGCGGAACGAATACCCGCGGAAGCTCTCCGGCGGCCAGAAGCAACGCCTGGCCATCGTGCGCGCGCTGGCCATGGAGCCGGAGGTCATGCTTTTTGACGAGCCCACCTCGGCCCTCGACCCCGAAATGGTCAAGGAGGTGCTCAACGTCATCGCGGACCTGGCCAGCAGCGGCATGACGATCGTCAACGTGACCCATGAGATGGGCTTTGCCCGGGAAGTGTCCGACCGCATCCTGTTCATCGACGAGGGGATCGTTCAGGAGGAGGGCAGCCCGGACGAGTTCTTTACCAGCCCGCGCTGCGCCCGTACGATCGAATTCCTCAGCAAGGTGCTGTGATACCGACGCCCGGCGGAGCTCTCCGGATCCTTCTGTCGGGACTGGCAAAGCAATGCAAACAATGCTTATGAATTATACGGAGGAGTGCTATGACACAGCTTGAGTTTATCAGCAGGATCATTGACGACAACGCCGGGGCGACAAAGGAGCTTGCCCGCGTGGTATGGGGATACGCCGAGCTGGCCTATCAGGAGATGCGCTCGGCGGGAGCTCTGTCGCAGGCGCTCGAGGACGCCGGCTTCACCGTGGAGATGGGCATTGCCGGCATCCCCACCGCCTTTACCGCCACATTCCGCAGCGGGACGGGAAAACCCGTGGCCGCGATCCTCGGCGAATATGACGCGCTGGACGCGCTGAGCCAGCAGGCCGCTCTGCCGGAAAAGGCGCCGGTATGCGAGGGAGAGCCGGGCCACGGCTGCGGCCACAACCTGCTCGGCGTCGGAGGCCTGGCCGCCGCGGTCGCGGTCAAGGAGTATCTGGCCGCGGAAAACAGGGACGGCACGATCATCTATTTCGGCTGCCCGGCCGAGGAAGGCGCGGGTTCCAAGCAGTTCATTGCCAGAGCCGGGTATTTCGATGACGTGGACTTTGCCTACACCTGGCATCCGGCTACGGAGAACACCGTGAGCGGCACCGGGGACGTGGCGATCATGGGCGCCAATTTCATCTTTGACGGCGTGGCCTCTCACGCCGGCGGCGCTCCGCATCTGGGACGCAGCGCCCTGGACGCCGCCGAGCTGATGAACGTGGGCGTCAACTATCTGCGCGAGCATATGATCGACGAAGCGCGGGTCCACTATGCCTATTCCGACGCCGGCGGCACGGCGCCCAACGTGGTCCCGGCCCACGCGGTGATCAAATACGAGGTGCGCGCGCCGAAGGTCGCCCAGGTGCAGGAGCTGTTTTCGCGGGTGGTCAACATCGCCAAAGGCGCCGCGCTGATGACCGAGACGAAAATGGAATACGAGATCACGATGGCGTTCTCCGACTATGTCCCCAACAAAACGCTGGCGCAGGTCGTCAGCGACTGCCTCGCGGAGGTCGGCCCACCGGCCTGGGACGAGGAGGATTACGCGCTGGCCTACAGGTTCCTGCATACCTATAATAAATCCACGATGAAAACGATCCGCGAGGAGGCGGCGGAGCTCTACGGGGAAGAGAACGTGGACGAGGTGCTCGCCCGGCCGCTGGACAGCGTGATCCATCCCTTCGATCCCAAGGAGCGGCGTTATCATTCGGGCTCGACCGATGTGGGCGACGTGGGATATGCCACGCCCACCGTGAATCTGAACGTGGCCACGGCCTGCGTCGGCAACGTGGGGCACAGCTGGCAGAACACAGCCTTTTCCAACAGTCCCATCGGAGATAAGGGGATGCTCACGGCGGCCAAGGTACTGGCCTTGGCCACGGTACGCACGATGGAGGACCCGGCGCTGATCGAGCGTGCCCGTGCGGAGCTCCTGCACAAAAACGGCGGGAAATATGTATGCCCTCTGCCGGACTATGTGGATCCGCCCATCGGCCGCTATTGATAATACGCAGATAAAACACAGAAAAAAGTGAACGATAACCATTTTTAATAGCACCTGCTCAAAAGACTTCATTCGACCGGTTTATCCTACAAAATATAGGAAAGAGGTTTTTCATTTCATTCTATTTGAATATGGAAAAACTGCAAATACTGTGCTAGTATTTGATACAGAAAAGGACGGAACACATTACGGTGAAACACCGGATGGGGCCCGTCGGAAAACCGAAAACAATAAAAATATTTAGAGGAGGAAATTAAAAATGGCGAACGAAGTATTTGATCTGGTAGTACGCGGCAAGGCC
>JAFXYJ010000001.1 GCA_017541825.1 Oscillospiraceae bacterium
CAGCCTTTTGAGTGATAGACTTAAGAGGCATCCGCCTGAAGTCCTGCACCGAGCCTTTTCTTTCTCGCGTATCTTTCTTTTGGGCTTTTCAAAAGAAAGATACGCAAAGAAAAATGCGCATTACCTCGGTATACCACCGACAATGGAGCTGAATGGAGCAGCCCCGGTCACGGTAAACGCGCATTACCTCGGACACGCACCGACAATGGAGCTGAATAGTTTAACCCCGGTTACGGAAAAAAGCGAATTTCCAATAAACCCACGCCGACTCCCCCGGGCGCGGAAAAAAGGGGCCGCTTTGCAGCGGCCCCTTTCGGGTGATATGAAACGCTCCGGCGTCGTCAGCACAGGGCGTCCAGCTCGTCCACCAGCTCCCCGAAGAGCGCGAGCGCGTCGTTGACCGGCGCGGGCGTGCTCATGTCCACCCCGGCGATCTTCAGCAGGCTGATGGGATCGGCGCTGCAGCCGCCGGAGAGGAACCGCTTGTAATCCGCCACGGCGCTCTCCCCGAGGGAAAGGATCCGGTTGGCGATGGCCACCGCCGCGGAAAACCCGGTGGCGTACTGGAACACATAATAATTGTAAAAGAAATGCGGGATCCGCGCCCACTCCAGGGCGATGCCCTCGTCGGAGATCATGTCCGGCCCGAAATAGAGCCGGTTGAGCTCGTGGTAGCGCGCACACAGGGCGTCGGCGGTCAGGGCCTGCCCGGCCTCGGCCATGCGGCCCATGTCGCGCTCGAACTCGGCGAACATGGTCTGGCGGTAGACCGTGCCCTTGAACTGGTCGAGGAAGTGGTTGATCAGATAAGCCCTCTGCTTTTTGTCCGCCGTAGTGCCCAGCAGATGCCGCATGAGCAGGATCTCGTTGCAGGTGGAGGCCACCTCGGCCACGAAAATCACGTAGTCGGAGGTGTTCACCGGCTGGGCCGCGCAGCTGTGGTAGCTGTGCAGGGCGTGGCCCATCTCGTGGGCCAGGGTGAACATGCTGTCGAGGTTGTCCTTATGGTTGAGCAGCACGTAGGGATGGGGCCGTGCCGCGTCGCTGGAATAGGCGCCGCTGCGCTTGCCGGCGTTCTCGTAGACGTCGATCCAGCGGTTTTCAAAGCCCTTGCGCAGCAGCGCGGTATAGTCCTCGCCCAGCACGCCCAGCGCCTCGAGGACGGTGGCCTTCGCCGCGTCGTAGGAGATCTCCGCGGCCGCGTCGGCCACGATGGGCGTGTAGACGTCGTACATGTGCAGCTCGCCAACGCCCAGCAGCCGCTTGCGCAGGGCGACATAGCGGTACATCTTGTCCAGATTGGCGTGGACCGCCTCGATCAGGTTGTCGTAGACGGTCTCGGGCACCTCGTTCTCGTCCAGCGCCGCGGCCCGGGTGGTGGGATAGCGCCGCGCCTCGGCAAAGAAGCGGAGCTGCTTGAACTGGGCGTCCAGCGCGGCGGCGGCGGTGTTTTTGAACTCGCCGAGCCGCCCGTAATAGGTCTCGAACACCTGCCTGCGGAACGCGCCGTCGGGGCTCTCGAGCAGGGGGACGAAGCTGCCGTCGGTCAGCTTGTGCACGGTCCCGCCGCTGTCGGTGACGTCCGGGAAGGTCAGATCCGCGTTGCGGAACACGGAGGCGATGCTGTCCGGGGCGTCGGCCATTTCGCCCGCGGCGGCCAGCAGCCGCTCCTCTCCGGGGCTCAGGATGTGCTCCCGGCGGCGGCGGATCTGATAGAGCGTGCGGCGGTAGGTCTCCAGCTCCGGCTCCTCGGCATAAAACCCCTCGAGGGTCTCCTCGGGGATGGCCATGATCTCCGGGACCGCAAAGGCCGCCGCGCTCTGGAGCGCCACGAGCGTGGCCATGGCGCGGCTGCGCAGCTCCTGTCCGCGGCTGTCGGCCAGATCCTCGTCGGCGAGGCAGGCGGCGTAGCCGTAGAGCTTCCCGGCGCGGACCTCCAGCTCGTCCTTCCTGCGCAGCCAGCGCAGCAGCGCCCGGCCGCTCCCGCCCAGGGTGCCCTGCATGGCGGGGATCTCCGCGCTCACGGCCTTCAGCGCCTCATACTCCGCGGTCCAGTCGGCCTCCGAAGGGAAAATGTCCTCCAGATTCCAGGTGAATTCCTCCGGCACGTCGCCGCGCCGTTCATAGGTGACAGGCATGTTGTATCCTCCGATTTAGTGTTTTTTCCTCAGCTTGCGCTTTTGGCCGCGCTCATCCACGATATACGTGTTCTCGAGCACCTGCTCGGCGCCGCGGCGCCACTCGGCGATGTATTCCTTCCGCAGCGCGTCCCGTTCGGCGAGCTCCTCCGGGGTGAGCCCGCGTTCCTTTGCCAGACGGGCGAGCTCGTTGATGCGATCCAGCTTCGTATTGGTCATGGCTCCATCGTCCCCAGTTCGTCGAGATTCTTTTCAAAGGCGTCCAGACAGCGCTCGATGAACCAGTCGGCCTCCGGCAGCGCCATGGCCGCCAGGGCGGCGCGGGTCTGCGCCTCGGCGGAGAGGAACTCCCGGTTGCCCGCCTTGCGCTCCTCGATGCACTTGACCAGCGCGGAGAGCTTGTCCGCGGCCTTCACCAGCCGCTCTTCCTCGCTGTCGGCGGGCCGCATGGCGCGCCCGTAGGCGGCCCGCAGCTCGGGGGGCAGCATGGCCGCGAGCTTCTCTTCCGCGGCGCGCTCCACGTCCTTGTAAGCCGTCCGGATGGCCGGATCGTGGTACTTGATGGGGGTGGGGAGATCGCCGGTCAGGATCTCCGAGGCGTCGTGGTAAAGGGCCAGCACCGCCAGATGCTCGGCGTCGCACTCCCGCCCGAACACCTCGGAGCGGATCAGCCCCAGGGCGTGGGCGTAGACGGCCGTCTCGTGGCTGTGCTCCTGGATATTCTCCGGGATGGAGCTGCGCATGAGCCCCCAGCGGGAGATATAGCGCATGCGGCTGAGCAGAGCGTAAAACCCGGTCTGTTCCATTCAGCCCCGCTCCTTTCGCAGCGCGCGGATATCCCGGCCCAGGAACTCCAGCCACTCGTACTCTCCCCGCAGCCGGGAGGCCAGGGCGGCGCCGTAGCGCTCGGCAATGGCCTCATAGCCCAGGTTGGTGGAGATGATCGTCTTTTTCCCGGCGCGCAGCCGCCCGTCAAGCAGGGTATAGAGCGCGCTCTGGGTGAAGACCGTGGGCATCTCGGTGCCCAGGTCGTCCAGGATCAGCAGGTCGCAGCTCATCAGCTGGCGGACCCGGGAGGCCGCCTCGTTCTGTTCGTCGCTGTCCCGGGAGAATTTCTCCCGCTCGAAGGCACCCAGCAGCCCCGTCACCGTATCGTACGCCACGCCGGCGCCGCCCTCGGCAACGACGCGCGCGATGGCCGCCGAGAGGAACGTCTTGCCCAGGCCCGGCGCGCCGGTGAACAGCAGGTTCGGGGAGCTCTCCCCGAAGCTCTCCGCCCAGGCCCGGCACACGGCCAGCACCGTGCGCATCTGATCCCGGGGGGCGCGCTGGCCCTCCCGCTGAGGCTCGGGGCTGTAGTAATCCAGCCGGAAGGCGTCAAAGGTCTCGTCTCCGTGGCGCAGCAGCGGCGCCAGCTCCCGGGTCTGCTCCTGCTTGTAGAGCGCGGTCAGGCACTCGCAGATGCGCTCGTCCCGCCAGCCGGTGTCCCGGCACAGCGGGCAGGTACAGATCGGCGCGAGATAGTCCTCCGGGTACCCGTGGGCGCGCAGCAGCGCGGCCCGCTTTGCCTGCAGCGCGAGGTTTTCCTCCTCGAGCGCGTCGGCGCCGCGGCCCTTTTCCCCCAGGGCCAGCCCCACCAGCTCGGTCATGTGGCGGCGGAGCCTGATCTCTATATCGTTGATCTCGGGGATGGCGGCGGCGATCTCCGCCCGGCGGCGGGCCTCCTCCAGCCGATTGTCGGCGCGCAGCGCCTCTTGCCGGGCTCTCGCCCGGGCCAGAAGCCGTCCTTCCATCATTTCACCTCATTCACATGCAGCAGTTCCGCCAGCCGCTCGGCGTCGTCGCCGCGGGTGGATGCGGCGGGCCGGTCCTGCTCACGGACCGGCTTTGTGCGGCGGGCGGGGCGGACATCGCCCTTTTCGATCGCCTCGGGGGTGAAGAGCCCCTTTTCATACCAGGAGCGCACGATGGTGTCCATATAGGCCCAGGTGAGCTTGCCCGTATTGATCACCGTGCGGTCGTATGCCAGGGCCAGGGCCTCGCTGGAATAGCCCATGGCGAGCCAGCCTTCGATGTACTTCCGCTCGGAGGGGGTGGGCGCATGGCCGGTGATCTGCAGCGCCCGGCGTACCCGCTCGCTCTCCAGCTCCAGCCGGTCGCTCTCGGCGATGAAGCTCTCGGCCTGCTCGGCGGTGAGGATCTCCCGGTTGGCCCAGCGGTAGGCCTCCTTCTCGACCATGTGCATGGAGGGCAGCCGCCCCTCGCCGTAGCGTCTTTTGAGCGTGGCCGCGCAGTGGTTGATCAGCAGCATGATCACGTCCCCGGGCATGCCCAGCCGGTCGTAGATGCCGAAGAGCGTTTTGAGATCCGCGCCGGACAGATCGTGGCCCAGCACCCGCCGGGCCTCCGCCACCAGCGCCCGGAAGGACAGGTCCTCCCGGCTGCGGCGCGCGATCTCCTGCGCGCTGTACTCGGGCAGCACATCCGGGGGCGGCAGCGGCGTCTCCCGTCGGGACAGCAGTCCCGCCCGGTCCAGCTTTGCGGCCGCGGCGCGCACGTCGTCGGCGCTGCGGCCGAGCTGCGCGGCGGCGCGCTCAACGTCCAGCTCCCCGCCGGAGCGGAGCAGATGCAGATATAAAAGGGCGCAGTCCCCGTCCCGCAGGGCGAGCAGCCGCTCGGCGTGATCGGCGGACAGACTCAGCGCCGCCGCGCCGGATAAATAGTATCTGTTATCGTCCATAAACCCTTTGCTCCGGTGTTTTTCTCTCCTGTCGGCCCGTCTTCGGGCTGGAATTTGATTATATCATAGTCTTTCCACTTGAAGCAATAGGCAGGGCTGTGCTATAATGATATTTTGAAGAAGTACCCACATGGGGGATATCGGGATAAAATGATGGAACTGCTCTCTCCCGCCCCGTCGCCGGAAGCGGTGACCGCGGCGGTACAAAACGGCGCCGACGCCGTATATCTGAGCTTCGACGATCTCAACGACTGCCGCAGCGCCGTCAACTTTGCCGACGACGCCTTTGAGGCGGCGGTGCGCTATTGCCGCGTACGCGACTGCCGGGTATATCTGGCGCTGAACGTGCCGGTGCGCGGCGACGAGATGCCCAAGGCCGCGGGTCTGGCGCTGCGCGGCCAGCGCGCGGGCGTGGACGCGATCATCCTGCGGGATCTGGGGCTGTTCACCGTGCTGCGCCGGCTGCTGCCGGATATGCCGCTGTTCGCCGACCACCGCCTCGGCTTCTACACGCCCGAGAGCGCCGCGGCCGCCGGGTCGCTGGGCTTCCAGCGGATCTTCCTGCCCCCGGAGATGCCTCTGGCGGAGATCCGCCGCATGGCCGCCGCGCCGGTGGAGACCGCCGTGTACGTGCAGTCGAGCCTGTGCGCCGCGGCCGCCGGTACCTGCCGCATGAGCGCTCTGTCCGGCCGGGGCAGCGCCGACCGGGGCATGTGCTCGGGCATGTGCCGGGAAACCTACACCCTCGGCGGCCGCTGGGACACCACGCCGCTGAGCTGGAAGGACCGCTCGCTGATCGCCGACATCCCCGCGCTCAAGGAGGCCGGGGTGGACTGCGTCTGCATCGGCGACCGCGGCCGCCGCGTGGAATACGTCGCCGCCTACACCGCCGAGGTCCGCAGCGCCCTGGAGGACGACCAGAAGATCGCCGAGGCCGACCGCGACACGATGGAGCGGGTGTTCGCCCCCTACGGCGTGGCGCGCTCCCGGGTATTCGAGCGCGCCGAGCCCCACGAGGAGGAGCCCCGCGCCGTGGAGCGCTACTGCGACGGGCTGCGCCGGGGCTACGCCGCTTCCGAGATACGCCGGGTGGACGTGCGCTTCGCCGTGGCAGCCCAGCGCGAGGACAGGAACGTGACCCTCGGCGTACAGGACGCCGACGGCAATCAGGCCGTGCTGCTGGGGCCCTTCCCGAACCCCGCCGGCGACGAGGAGCTCACCGAGGAAAACCTGCGGGAGATCATGTACCGTACCGCGGGCACTCCCTTCCGCTGCGAGGACGTGGAGTGCGCGCTGACCGATGGCCTGCGGGTGTCCGGCATCGAACTGGACGAGGCCCGCCGCCGTCTTCTCTATGCCCTGTCCGAGGAACGGGCCAAGGTGCCCGACCGGGCGGAGGGCCTGTTCCCGCCGGAGCCCTTCCCGGGGGCCCATCCGATGCTGCCCGGCATCACCTTCTCCGTGCTGACGGCCGAGCAGTGCACCCCCGAGCTGGCCTCCCTGCGTCCGGCATGCGTCTATGTGCCGCTGGACGTGCTGTACCGGCACCCCGACTGCGCCGGTGTTTTCGCCGAACAGGGCTGCACCGTGGCCGCCGCGCTGCCCCAGGTGGCCTGCGGCGAGGCGGAGATCGCCGAAATGCGCGGGATGCTCGCCGCCGTCCGTGAGAACGGCGTGGACCAGGCGCTCACCGGCAATCTCGGCCTGGCGCTGATCGCCAGCCAGGAGGGCTTCGACCTCCGGGGTGACCTGGACCTGGCCGTCACCAACGCATGGACGCTCCAGAGCCTCTCCGCGGCGGGCTTCCTCTCCGCGGCGGTCTCGCCGGAGCTGACGCTGGATCAGATCGCGGAGCTCACCAAGCCCATGGACACGGAGATGGTCGTTTACGGCCGTCTGCCGGCCATGATCTCGGAGACCTGTCTGATAAAGGAAAGCGCGGGGCGCTGCGCCTGCACCACCCCCGCCCAGATGGCCGACGCCCACGGCGGCGTCTGGCCCGTGACCAAGCATTTCGGCTGCCGCAACACGGTCTGGATGCCCCGGAAGATCTGGCTCGAGGACCTGACCGCCCAGTGGATGCAGTGCGGGCTGTGGGCCGCGCGGCTGAGCTTCTCCACCGAGAGCCCGCGGGAGTGCTATGACGTGGCCTGCGCCTACATCCACGGCTCGGGCTACCGGCCCAACGGCATGACGAGAGGAGCGTACGTCCGTGGCGTGCTCTGAGACGCGGCTGGTCCTGGCCTCCGCCTCTCCCCGGCGCCGGGAGCTGCTCGCGCGGTTCGGCGTGCCCTTCGAGGTCATCCCCGCCCGCGGGGCCGAGCCCCGTCTCCGGGACCTGTCCCCCGGGGCGCTGGTCCGGACGCTGGCCGCCGGCAAAGCCGCGGAGGTCGCCTCCGCGCTCCCGGACGACGCGGTGGTCATCGCCGCGGACACGGTGGTGGAGCTCGACGGGGAGATCCTCGGCAAGCCAGGCACGCCCGAGAAGGCCGCGGAGATGCTCCGCGCCCTTTCCGGGCGGGAAAACCGGGTGTGGAGCGGTCTGGTCGTGCGCCGGGGCGGCGTCGTCCTGACCGCCGACGAGTGTACCCGCGTCCGGTTCCGGACGCTGAGCGAAGAGGAGATCGCGGCCTACGTGGCCACGGGCGAGCCCCTCGACAAGGCCGGCGCCTACGGCTATCAGGGTCTGGCGAGCCTGTTCGTGGAATCCATCGACGGGGACTATTTCAACGTTGTCGGCCTGCCCCTGTGCCGCCTGGGCATGATGCTCAGAGAGCTCGGCGTCGAGCTGCTGTAAACGCGCGGCGGCCTCCCTCCGGTCCCTTTTTTCCCGCGGGGTCCTCCCCGCCGACTCCCAATCCGCACGCGGAAAGCGAGGATAAACGGTTTTGAAAAACTATCTCAAACAACACGGCATACGGCTGGCGGTCATCGTGGTGATCGCGGCCCTGGCGGTGGGTCTGGCCTCCCGGGCCCGCAGCGACGGCAGCGCGGGCCTGCTCTCGAGCTCGGCCAACTCCCTGCGCATCCCCGTGCAGGGCGCGGTGGGCTCGGTGGTGGACTGGATGCGGGGCATTTACGGCTACATCTACCAGTATGACAAGCTGGTGGCCGAGAACGAATCCCTGCGCCAGCAGCTTGCCCAGGCCCAGGACCAGGTGCGCCAGAGCGCCGAGGCCTCCGACGAAAACGTGCGGCTGCGCACGCTGCTCGGGTATCTGGAGAAGAACACGACCTTCGTCACCGAGAGCGCCATGATCACCTCCTGGGACGCCTCCAACTGGGTCAGCGCCTTCACGATCTCCAAGGGCTCGGACAACGGCATCGAAAAGGGCGACTGCGTGATCACCGAGTCGGGCATGCTCGTGGGCCAGATCGCCGAGCTGGGCACCAACTGGGCCACCGTGCGCACGGTCATCGACGTCAACATGGACGCCGGCGTGCTGGTGGGCGACTCCTCCATCGCGGCGATGCTGGTGGGCGATTACGCCCTCATGCAGGAGAACAAGTGCAAGCTCAGCTACTTCACCGAGGACACGACCCTGTTCACCGGCGACGCGGTGGTCACCTCCGGCCGCGGCGGCGCCTTCCCCGCGGGCATCACCGTGGGCACCGTCACCGAGCTCAGGAGCGAGGCCGGCGGCCAGTCCTTTTACGCGGTGGTCCAGCCCGCCGTGGATCTTTCGCTGCTCAGTCAGGTCTTCATTATAAAGGATTTTGAGGTCATCGAGTGAAAATTCAGCTTTCCGACTTAAAGCTGGATCAGTTCTGGAAGAAGATCCGCCGGGGCGTGCTGTACATGCTCTACCTGCTGGGTTTTCTGCTGCTGCAGAACGTGATCTTCAGCCACATATCGCCCCTCGGGGTGCGGGCCATGTTCATGCCCGCGCTGGTGGTGGCCGTGGCCCTCTTCGAGGGCGGGTCCGTGGGGGGCTACTTCGGCCTGGCGGCCGGGATCGTGTGCGACCTGTATTTTGCCGGGCAGAGCGTCCTGTTCACGGTCCTCTTCCCGGTCATGGGCTTCACCGTGGGACTGCTGACGGATTTTTACCTGAACCGCCGGTTCTTCTCCTACGCAGTGCTCGCGGTGCTCGCGCTGTTCATCTCCGCCTTCGCCCAGATGTTCGCGCTGCTGTTCTATTACGGCCAGAGCTCCTGGGCCCTCTGGCGCTCGGCGATCCTCCAGACGCTCTGGAGCATCCCGTTCATCTTCCCGGCCTATTACATCTGCAAGATCTTCCCCTGGAAAGCGGAGGGCACCGCGCCTTCCCCCTATTGATATTATTCGGTTTGAAATACCTCTGAGGCACAGTCGGCCGCAGCCGGCGTGCCGAAAGAAAGGAACCCCTATGCGAAGAATGGTACAGCCCGTGCGGCTGGTCGTGCTGGCGGTGATCTTCGGCGTCCTGATGGCGATCTATCTGGTGGCGCTCTACAAGCTGCAGATCATCGAAGGCGCGGCGTACTACGCCCAGAGCGAGACCAGCGTTGTGAACAAGGAGCGCGTCCAGGCAGCCCGCGGCAACATCCTCGACCGCTACGGGCGGATGCTGGTGTCCAACTCCTCGTGCAACAACCTGTCGATCAACATCACCGAGCTCTTTGATCAGGACGATCCCAACGCCATCATCCTGGAGCTGTGCTCGGCGGTGGAGCGTTTCGGCGACACCTATACCGACACGCTGCCCATCACCGCCGCGCCGCCCTTCCAGTACACCGAGATGTCCGAGCTGCAGCGCAACATGCTCGACGCCTGGCTCAAGGCCAACGATATGACCCGCGACGCCACGGCGGTGGAGGTCATGAGCGCCATGCGCACCCGCTACAGCGTCGGCAGCGAATACTCCGCCGAGGACGCCCGGCGCATCGTGGGCGTGCGCTACGAGATCAACGACCGCTACAACATCAACACCACCGACTACGTCTTCGCCGAGGACGTGTCCATGCCGCTGCTGACCTACCTGATGGAGCAGGACATCCCCGGCTTCAAGGTCTCCACCTCCTACGTCCGGGAGTACAAGACCCAGTATGCGGCCCACCTGCTGGGCTACACCGGCCCCGTCACCCAGGAGGAGTGGGACAAATACTCCGGCGGCGGCTACGAGCTGGACGCCCAGGTGGGCAAGGACGGCGTGGAGTACGCCTTCGAGAACTACCTGCACGGCGTGGACGGCGAGGCGGAGATCACCTCCACCCTCGACGGCATCACCGTGGCCACGACCTACACCACCGATCCCGACCCAGGCAAGCATGTCTACCTCACGCTGGACATCGGCCTGCAGGAGGTCTGCGAGGAGGCGCTGGCCACCCATATCGAGGCCATCAACGAGGTCCGCGAGCAGATCAATCTGGACGCCGAGCTCTACGGCACCGAGTCCACCGAGATGATCACCGGCGGCGCGCTGTGCGTGGTCAAGGTGGCCACCGGCGAGCCCCTGGCGCTGGTGAGCTGGCCGTCCTATGACGCGGCCACGATGCTGGACGACTACGAGGACCTGATCGCCGACACCAACGCCCCGCTTTACAACCGCGCGCTCATGGGCGTCTACGCCCCCGGCTCCACCTTCAAACCCTGCACGGCCACCGCGCTGCTGGCGGAGGAGATCCTCTCCCCGCTGACCACGCTGGTCACCATGGGCCAGTTCATGAAATACGTGGACCAGGGCTACGCCCCCGAGTGCTGGATCTATTCCACCTATAAGTACACCCACGGCGAGATCAACGTGGTCCAGGCCATCACCTACTCCTGCAACTACTTCTTCTATCATTACGGCGACCTGCTGGGCATCGACAAGATGGCCTACTACGCCAAGCTCTACGGGCTGGGCGAGCACACCGGCATCGAGCTGCCCGAGGTCACCGGCCAGATGTCCACCCAGAGCTTCAAGGAGCAGTACACGGGCATCCGGTGGTTCCAGGGCGACACGCTCCAGAGCGCCATCGGCCAGTCCTTCACCGAGTTCACGCCGCTGCAGATGGCCGAGTACTGCGCCACCATCGCCAACGGCGGCACCCGCCACTCCGCCGCGCTGCTCAAGGAGGTGCGCAGCTACGACTATTCGCAGATCCTCTACCAGCGCACCGCCGAGATCATGAGCGTCGTGGACGTGGACCCGTCGATCTTCGACGCCCTCCATTACGGCATGTGGGGCGTGATCTACGACGCGGCCAGCACGCTGACCGACCAGTGGCTTGACAGCAACATCATCGTCGCCGCCAAGACAGGGACCGCCCAGCGCGGCGAGGGCCTGGTCAACAACGCCATGTTCATCCTCTACGCGCCCTACGAAAACCCGGAGATCGCCATTTCCATCGCGGTGGAGAAGGGCGGCGCCGGCGCCACGCTCTCCCCGGTGGCGCGGCAGGTGGTGGACTACTATTTCTCGTTCCACTCCCGGCTCAACCGGGTGGAGACCGCCTATACTCTGCTCAAATAATTCTCACAATACGGGTTTTCCGCCTTTACAAAACGGGCCCGCGGCGGTTATAATGGTTTAACCGCTTTTCATTGAATCTGCTATGGAGGTGCCTTCCCGGATATGAACATCGCACTTTTGGCCCATGACGGCAAGAAGGAACTTATGGTGCAGTTTTGTATCGCCTACTGCGGCATTCTGTCCGGGCATGAGATCTGCGCCACCAACACCACCGGCAGGCTGGTCGCCGAGGCCACGGGCCTGCCCGTGACGCTGTATCTGCCCTGTTCCCAGGGCGGCAGCCAGCAGATCGGCGCACGTATCGCCTACAACGAGATCGATCTGGTGCTGTTTTTCGTGGATCCGGACAGCGACAGCACGAAGGACGCCGACACTCTGGCCCGGCTGTGTGACCGGCACACCGTCCCCTTCGCCTCCAACGTCGCCACCGCCGAGGTCCTGGTCCAGGGCCTGCGCCGGGGCGATCTGGACTGGCGCGACATCGTCAACCCCAAGAAAAAATAAGAAGACAATAAACCCCGGTGAATGGATAGTTGGTCTTACGTCCCGGCTATCCATTTTTTGATCCGTACGGAAAGGAAGAACAGGCTTTATGGCACGCATCAAACCTCACACGCTCTCCGGCTTCATGGAGCTCCTGCCCGCCGACCAGCAGAAGATGGAGCGGTTCATGGAGACGCTGCGTCAAAGCTACGCGCTCTACGGCTTCACGCCGCTGGACACCCCGGTCATCGAGGCGGCGGACGTGCTGCTGGCCAAGGGCGGCGGCGAGACGGAAAAACAGATATACCGCTTTGAGAAGGGCGACAGCGACCTGGCGCTGCGCTTCGACCTGACCGTTCCGCTGGCCAAGTACGTGGCCCTCCACTACGGCGAGCTCACCTTCCCCTTCCGCCGGTTCCAGATCGGCAAGGTCTATCGGGGCGAGCGGGCCCAGCGGGGCCGGTTCCGGGAGTTCTACCAGGCGGACATCGACGTGATCGGCGACGGGAAGCTCGACATCATGAACGAGGCCGAGATCCCCGCGGTGATCTACCGGACCTTCACGGCCCTGGGGCTGGAGCGCTTCCGCATCCGCGTCAACAACCGCAAGATCCTCAACGGCTTTTTCGCCATGCTGGGGCTCTCCGAGCGCGCCGGGGACGTGATGCGCACCATCGACAAGCTCGACAAGATCGGCGCGGACAAGGTCCGCGAGACGCTCACCGCCGAGCTCGGCGTGCCCGACGGCGCCGCGGCGGAGCTCATGGCGTTCATCGCCTGCCCCGGCGGGACCGACGACAAGCTCGCGTTCCTGGCGGGCTATCGGGGCCGGAACGAGGTCTTTGACGCCGGTCTGGATGAGCTGTCCACCGTGGTGGGCTATCTCGGCGCCTTCGGCGTGCCGCGGGAGAACTTCGAGGTCGATCTGACCATCGCCCGGGGCCTGGACTACTACACCGGCACCGTCTACGAGACCGTGCTCACCGACCATCCGGAGATCGGCTCCGTCTGCTCCGGCGGCCGCTACGACAATCTGGCCGAGTACTACACCGACAAGGCGCTGCCCGGCGTGGGCATCTCCATCGGCGTGACACGGCTGTTTTACGTGCTCCAGGAGCAGAAGATGCTCTCGGAGGCGCTGCTCACCGCCCCGGCGGAGGCCGTGGTGATCCCCATGGACGGCGAATGCATGGCCTTCGCCGTGGAGACCGCCACCGTCCTGCGCGCGGCGGGCGTGCGCACCCAGGTGTATTTTGAAAACAAAAAGTTCAAGCAGAAGATCGGCTACGCCGACAGGGCGGGCATCCCCTTCGCGCTGATCATCGGCGGCGACGAAGCCGCCCGGGGCGTGGCCGCCGTCAAGGATATGGTCTCCGGCGAACAGGAGTCCCTGACCCCCGCCGGGGCCGCCGAAAAGATCACCGCCGCCCTCGCCGCTCGCCGCGCGACACGGCTCATCCGGGGCTGAGCGCTCCGCCGCTGCGTTGGTGGTAAGGTCAGGCTGCTACTTGTGCTTCCGGCGCTGTGTGGCGCGTGAGTTGACGATGTACGGGCGCTTCAAAAAGTGCCCCTACGGCAAAACGAGACGCCGGCAAGTATACGCACCCGCGGCAGCATGGTGAGAGCGCCAACCCTAATAAATCTCCAACCAAGCGCCGGAGCGAAATCCCCCGATATCAAAACCACAGCCTGTCAAGGCTGTGGTTTTGGAAGGAGGAGCAGCGAAATGAATGAGCTTTCGAGCCTGCGAGGAAGCGAACGATATGCAGCTTGCGACGACGCGGTGGCGCGACCGGCGGCGCTGATACCTGTTGAGTGATAGACTTAAGAGGCTTCCGCCTAGAGTCCTGCACCGAGCCTTTTCTTTCTCGCGTATCTTTCTTTTGGGCTTTTCAAAAGAAAGATACGCAAAGAAAAAAGCGCATTACCTCGGTATCGTACCGACAATGGAGCTGGATGGTATTACCCCGGTAAAAGGAAAAAGCGCATTTCCTGAGATAACCACCGACAATGGAGCTGAATGCACCGCTCCCCGGTCACGGAACAGAAAAAACAAAAATCCCCACATCCCCGTAAAGGAGGTGTCCCCATGTTCGCCAGAATACGTTCGCTGGGTCTCTTCGGCATCGGCGGCTACGAGGTCTCGGCGGAGATCGCCCTTTCCGGCGGTCTGCCCCGGTTCGATGTGGTCGGGCTGCCGGACGCCGCCGTACGGGAAGCCCGGGAACGGGTGCGCGCTTCGATCAAGAACTGCTCGCTGGACTTTCCGGTCAGCGTGGTCACCGTGAACCTGGCCCCCGCGGACCGGCGCAAGGCCGGCACGGTCTACGACCTGCCCATCCTGCTGGGCATCCTGATCGCCTCGGGGCAGATCAGGCCGATCCCCGAGGACGCCGCCTTCATCGGGGAGCTCTCCCTCTCGGGGGAGGTGCGCCCGGTGCGCGGCGCGCTGCCCATGGCGCTGGCCGCCGAAAAGGCGGGCATCCGGGCGCTGTACGTGCCCGCGGACAACGCCGCCGAGGCCGCCTACGCGGAGGGCCTGGCCGTCTATCCGGTGCGTCACGTCCGGGAGCTCCTCGACCATCTCTCCGGGGAGCGGCCCATCGCGGCGCAGCAGTCCCCCGAGCTGCGTCGGGAGGCGCAGCATTTTCCCGATTACGCCGAGGTCAAGGGCCAGGAGAACGTGAAGCGCGCCCTCGAGGTCGCCGCCGCCGGCGGCCACAACGTGCTGATGGTGGGCCCGCCGGGCAGCGGCAAGTCCATGCTGGCCAAGCGTCTGCCCTCGATCCTGCCGGACATGAGCCGGGAGGAGACCATGGAATCCACCGGCATCTGGAGCGTCCGCGGCCTCACCGACGAGGCGCACCCGATCCTGTATCAGCGCCCCTTCCGCGCCCCGCACCACACGCTCTCCGCTGCGGCCATGTCCGGCGGCGTCACGGGCACCGGCGGCAGCGCCATGCTCCAGCCCGGCGAGGTGGCGCTGGCCCACAACGGCGTGCTGTTCCTCGACGAGCTGCCGGAGTTCCGGCGGGACGTGCTCGAGGTCATGCGCCAGCCGCTGGAGGACGGGACCGTCACCGTGTCCCGGGCCGTGGGCAGCGCGGTCTATCCCAGCCGCTTCATGCTCGTGTGCGCGATGAACCCCTGCAAGTGCGGGTGGTACGGCGCTCCCGGCGGGCGCTGCCGCTGCACGGAGAAATCCATCCGCGACTACCACGCCAAGCTCTCCGGCCCGCTGCTGGACCGCATCGACATCATCGTGGAGGTCCCGGCGCTGGAATACGAGGAGCTGCGCGAGCCCGCCGGGGCCGAGCCCTCCGCCGAGATCAAAAAGCGGGTGGACGCCGCCCGGGAGATCCAGCGCGCGCGCTTCGGCGGCGGCGGCGGATGCAACGCCCGGATGGGGCCGGCCGAGATGGAAAAATACTGCGCGCTGACCGCCGAGGGCGACGCTCTCATGCGCGACGCCTTCCGGGCCCTGGGTCTCACGGCCCGCAGCTACGACCGCATCCTGCGGGTGGCGCGGACCATCGCCGACCTGGACGGCGCGGAGGATATCGGCCCGGCGCACATCGCCGAGGCGGTGCAGTACCGCACCTACGACTTCATGCGCGGCGGCGAGGAGACCGACATTTCCGTTTGACGCTTTCGAACTCCGGGGCCATGGTGCAGCCATGGCCCTTTATCTTGATAAAACCGTATACTTTTTCTATTTTTCATGATATAATCCTTTTTTGTGCAGCGATCCTCTCGCCGCACGGACCACGAACGGAGGACCGTCTGAATGACCCCACGGTATGATGCAGTAATATTCGATCTGGACGGCACGCTGCTGTACACGCTGCCGGACCTTCACAGCTCCCTGAACGCCGCGCTGCGCGAATGCGGCTACGCCGAGCGCACGCTCGACGAGACCCGCCGCTTCATCGGCAACGGCAGCCGGAAGCTCATAGAGCGCGCCCTCCCCGGCGAGGCGGAAAACCCGGACGTGGACCGGGTGCTGGCGGTCTATCGGCGCGTCTACCGGGAAAACCTCGTGGTGGGCACGGTGCCCTATCCGGGCATGGAGTCGACGCTCTTCGCCCTGCGGGATGCGGGGCTGCGGCTGGGCGTGGCCACCAACAAGCCCCACGAAAACGCCCGGTACATCATAGACACCTGCTTCCCCGGCCTGTTCGCGGCTGTGGAGGGCAACCGGGAGGGGCAGCCCCTCAAGCCCGACCCCGCGCCGGTGCTCCGGGCGCTGCGGACGCTGGGCGTCGAGGCGTCCCGCTCGCTCTATGCGGGCGATTCGGACGTGGACTATTACACCGCGGTCAACAGCGGCGCCGACAGCGTGCTGTGCGCCTGGGGCTACCGGGCCCGTCCGGAGCTGGAAAAGCTCTCTCCGCCGGCGATCATCGACTCTCCCGGCGAACTTCTCAATATCATCAGATGAGGTAAATATGCAGGATATCATCCTTTTAAAGCAGGGCGAGATCGTCCTCAAGGGACTCAACAAGCGCTACTTTGAACAGAAGCTGATCCAGAACGTCCGGCGGCGGCTGGCCCCCCTCGGGAAGTACGAGGTCACCTGCCTGCAGTCCACGCTGTATGCGGAGCCCCTCGACGACGGGGCGGACATGGACGCGGCCGTCGAGGCCATGACGAAGATCTTCGGCGTGGCGTCGGTGGTCCGCGCCGCCGGCTGTGAGAAGACGCCCGAGGCCATGGCCGCCAAGGCCATCGAATACATGCGTGGCGCCATGCTGGAGGCCGAGAGCTTCAAGGTGGAGACCAAACGGGCGGACAAGTCCTTCCCGATGACCTCCATCCAGATCAGCCAGTATGTCGGCGGGGAGCTGGCCGAGGCCTATCCCGACACGCGGGTGGACGTCCACGACCCGGCGCTGACGGTCCATGTGGAGGTCCGGGAGGCCCGGGCCTATATCCACGGCACGCCGATCCCCGGCGCGGGCGGACTGCCCGTGGGCACCGGCGGCACGGCGGTGACGCTTCTCTCCGGCGGCATCGATTCCCCCGTGTCCACCTGGATGATCGCCAAGCGGGGCGTACACATGATCCCGGTGCACTTTTTCTCCTTCCCCTACACCTCCGAGCTGGCCAGGCAGAAGGTGCTGGACCTGGCGAAGGTGCTCACGGCCTGGTGCGGGCGCATGACCGTGGAGGTCGTGCCCTTCACGCACATCCAGACGGAGATCCGGGACAAGTGCCCGGAGGAATATTTCACGCTGATCATGCGCCGGTTCATGATGCGCATCGCCCAGGGCGTGGCCGACCGCAACGGCGCCAAGGCCCTGGTCACCGGGGAGAACCTGGGCCAGGTGGCCAGCCAGACCATGGAGGCCCTCGGCTGTACCGAGGCGGTGACCCGTCTGCCCGTGCTGCGGCCGCTGATCGGCTTTGACAAGGAAGATATCGTCCGGCTCTCGCGGAAGATCGGCACCTTCGAGCTGAGCACGCTGCCCTATGAGGACTGCTGCACCGTGTTCACGCCCCGGCACCCCCGGACCAAGCCCCGGGTGGACGCCGTGGAGGAGGCCGAGGCCGTGCTGGACGTGGACGGGCTCGTCCGGGAAGCGCTGGACGGCATCGAGCGGGTCCGTATCGAAATGGGAGAGGAAGTGTAAGCCATGAATGCGGAAATCCTGGCCGTGGGCACGGAGCTGCTGCTGGGCACCACCACCAACACCGACGCGCGGGACGTGTCCCTGGCGCTGTCGGAGCTGGGCATCAACGTCTACTGGCACACCGTGGTGGGGGACAACCCCGCCCGGCTCACCGAGTGTCTGTACCGGGCCAAAAACCGGGCCGACCTGATCGTCACCACCGGAGGCCTCGGCCCCACCTGCGACGACCTGACCAAGCAGACCATCGCCCGGGCCTTCGGACGGGAGCTGTACTTTGACGAAGCTGCCGCCGAGACGATCCGCGGCTGGTTCGGCGCTCACGGCCGGACGATCACCGAGAACAACATGCGCCAAGCCTGGCTGCCCGAGGGCAGCACGATCCTGCCCAACGACAACGGCACCGCCCCCGGCTGCCTGTTCGAGACCGACGGCGTGATCGTGGCGATGCTGCCCGGGCCGCCCCGGGAGTGCCGCGTCATGCTGCGCAACTATCTCGTGCCCTGGCTGCGGGAGCGCTCCGGCGAGACGATCTGTTCCCACATGGTGCGCATGTACGGCGTGGGCGAGAGCCAGATGGAGGAGCAGCTCCGGGATCTGATGGACGGGGCCAACCCCACCGTGGCGCCCTACGCCAAGCTGGGCGAATGTCTTGTCCGGGTCACCGCCAAGGCGTCTTCCCGGGAGGAGTGCGAGCTGCTGATGACCCCGATGGTGGAGGAGGTCTGCCGCCGCATGGGCGAGGTCGTCTACGGCATCGACGTGGACAGCCTCGAGGAGCGGGTGCTGCAGCTTCTCCTCGAGAAGGGCATGACCATCGCTGCGGCGGAGAGCTGCACCGGCGGTCTCGTGGGGCAGCGCATCACCTCCGTGCCCGGCGCGTCCCAGGCGTTCAAGGGCGGCGTCGTGGTCTACACCGAGGAGGCCAAGGGCCGGCTGCTGGGCATTGAACAGAAGTTCATCGACAGGCACGGCGTGGTCAGCGCGGCCGTGGCCCGCAAAATGGCCAAACGCGTGCGCAAGCTCCTGCACGCCGACCTCGGCGTGGGCATCACCGGCTGGGCCGGGCCCGACGGGGACGACGTGGGGCTCGTGTTCGTGGCCCTGGCGGCCAGGGGCGAATGCTACGTCCGGCGGCTGCAGCTGGGGCGCTTCGACCGGGAGCGCATCCGCACCGTGGCGGCCCACAGTGCCTTCGACATGGCCCGGCGCTGGCTGACCGGGCTGGATATCTGAAACAACAAATATGGAATAAATGGAGGCTATCACCATGACGTATGAAATCGATATCGCGGGACTCAAGCGCGACCTTCCCCTGTGCCCGGTGACCGACGATCTGTATATCGGCGCGTTCGTGATGTTCGGCGACGTGGAGCTGACGCAGCACGCCGCGGCGGAGCTGCTCAAACGCGCGCCGGAATTCGATTATATCGTCGCCCCCGAGGCAAAGGCCATCCCCCTGGCCTACGAAATGAGCCGGCAGAGCTCTGTCCCCTACCTGATCGCCCGCAAAAAGGCCAAGGCCTATATGACCGGCGTGTTCGAGGTCCGTGTCAAGTCCATCACCACCGCCGACGTCCAGACGCTGATCATCGACACCGCCGACGCGGAAAAGATCCGCGGCAAGCGCATCGCCGTCGTGGACGACGTGATCTCCACCGGCGAGAGCCTGCGGGCCACCGAGGAGCTGGTCCGGCAGGCCGGCGGCAATATCGTGTGCAAGATGGCCGTGCTGGCCGAGGGCGACGCCGCCGAGCGCCCGGATCTGATCGTGCTGGCCCCTCTGCCCCTGTTCAATCCCGACGGGACCATCAAGGGCTGAGTCCCCGGAAAGCCGCAAGGGAGGAGCTGCGCGCTCCTCCCTTGCCGTCTGCCCTGCCGACAGTCCTATTCCCGCATCTTTTCAAAAAACGCCCGCAGCTCCGCGGCGCACTCGTCCCGCAGCACGCCGCCGTACACCCGCGGGCGGAACCCGTAGTTCTCGCTGAACAGGTCCACCACGCTCCCGCAGGAGCCGGAGCGCGCCTCCCGGGCGCCGTAGACCACCGTGGGGATCCGGGCGTTGAGGATCGCCCCGGCGCACATGGGACAGGGCTCCAGCGTCACGACCAGCGTGCAGCCCTCCAGCCGCCAGTCGCCGGCGGCTTCGCAGGCCTCGCGGATGGCCTCGATCTCGGCGTGGGCGGTGGCGTCGTGCCGCGCCTCCCGCCGGTTGCGCCCCCGGCCGATCACCCGCCCCGCCGCGTCGACAACGACGCAGCCCACCGGCGTCTCGCCCTCCGCGGCAGCCTGCCGGGCCAGCGCGAGGGCCGCGCGCATATTCTGCTCTCTTTCGGAGGAAACCATGCTTTCCGTACTGCTCATCGGGATCTCCCTGTCCATGGACGCCTTCGCCGTCACCGTGGCCAACGCGGTGACGCTGCGTCCCTTCCGCGGCCGCGACGCGCTCTGGTCGGCGGTCTATTTCGGCGGCTTTCAGTTTTTGATGCCTCTGGCGGGCGCGCTGCTGGCCGGCACGGTGTCCGGCCATCTGATGAAGTCCGGCCCGTTCATCAGCTTCGTGATGCTCGGCTATATCGGCGTGAAGATGATCCTCGACGCCGTGCGGCCTGAGGACGAAAACGCCGGGGCCGCGCCGCTGGATCACCGGCGGCTGCTGGCGCTGGCCGTGGCCACGAGCATCGACGCGCTGGCGGTGGGCGTGAGCTTCGCGTTTTCGCCGCCGGCGCCGGGGCTGTGGCCCTCCTGCGCGCTGATCGGCTGCGTCACTTTTCTGCTCACGCTCCTGGCCTCGTTCCTGGGCGGGCGGCTGCAGAAGCTCCACCCGCGCAAGGCCGGCGTCGCCGGCGGCGCGGTGCTGCTGTTCATCGGCCTGCGCATCCTGCTGAGCGCTATTTTATAACAACCCGTCCCCGATTGCAAATAGTCTGTGCAAGCTTTATGCCCTAATCGAAAAGACGGCCGCCCAGACTTGGGCGGCCGTCCTTTTTTACGCCAGGGATGCGAGCGCGTGCTGGAAATATCCCAGCAGGGTGCTCTCGGCGTCCCCGGAACACCGATAGCGGAGCGTGAGCACGTCGCCCGGCTTGAGTTCGACCTCGAGGGGGATCTGAACCGTGCTCTCCGGCGTTTCCGCTCTCACACTGCCGATCATCGCGTCGTCTTTGTAAACCAGGACCGTCACGTCGCGCCGGTCCTGGAGCAGCACGGTCTTTTCCAGACAGACCGAGAGCGTCCGCGCGTCCGTCAGCGCAAAGCCCGGCGCGTCCGGGAAGGTGCTGATCTTCGGATAGATCATGCCGTCGGAGGGGTACTCCCTTCCGGCGACGCTCTTTTGATAGTCTTCCTTGACCGCCTTGAGCAGCTCCAGGTCAAGGAGAAGGTCCACCGCCGTGCAGGCGACCGCCTTGCAGGTCTGGGTGACGGCCTTATACGCGGCGGGCAGATCGGCCTGTCTGGCCCGGATCACGGAGTGATTGGGCGTCTCGGCGGGGCTGATCCGCATACAGATCCGGGTCATCGGGACGAACCAGGAGATGTCGCCCTCGTCCGAGGCGCCGCCGTGGAAGCCCTGCACCGGGGGCAGCGGGCTCAACGCCGGGTCGATCCCGTTGGCAAAGCCCATCTCCCTTGCGGTGCGCTGATCCTCCTCGTCATAGGCTGCGGGCCCGACCAGCTGGACGTTTTTGTAGGCGATCTCCGTGAACGTGCGGTTGAGGATCACGTTGGCGTACTGCTGCTGAAACTCCGATTCCACCCGGACCTCCGTCATCATGGCGGCGCCCTGGGCGACCAGATCGACCCGGCGCGCCACGTCCGCAAGGGCGTCGGCCTGCTGGGCGCGCATCAGATACACGCCCTCGGCGAAGGCAGGCACGATATTCGGCGCCTCGCCGCTGTTGGTGATCAGGTAGTGGATCCGGACGTCGGAGGTCACGTGCTCCCGCAGAAACTGGATGCCGATATTCATCAGCTCCAGCGCGTCCAGGGCGCTGCGGCCCTTTTCGGGCATGGACCCGGCGTGGGACGGCGAGCCGTAAAACCGGTAATACTTGGAGATGATGGCATTGTGCGCAGAGAAGAAGACGCCGTTGAATATATGCGGATGCGTGCTGAAGATCGCGTCGACGCCCTCCAGCAGCCCCTGCCGCACATAGAACTGCTTGGCGCCGAGATTTTCCTCTGCCGGCGTGCCGAACACCTTTATGGTGCCGCGGATGTCGTTCTCCTCCATGATCTTCTTGAGCAGCGCGGCGGAACCCACGGCTCCCGCGGCATACAGGCAGTGCCCGCAGCCGTGACCCGGTTCTCCCGGATGGGTGGGAGAAAGGCCCGGAAGCGCGTCATACTCGCAGATCAGGCCGATGACCGGCCCGTCGCCGTTTTTGAAGCTGGCGATGAAGCCCGTGGGAAAGCCTCCCACACCGCGCTCCACCGTGTAGCCCAGCGACTCGAGCTTCCTGGTGAGGAAATAGGCGGATCTATACTCGTTTCGCGCCAGCTCCGCATAGCTCCAGACGGCGTGTCCCACCTCATAGACCAGGTCGTAATTGCCCGCGCCGAGCTCAATGATCCGTTCCTTGATCTTTGCAATCTCTTTTTTCACTGGTTCCTCCTGTGTTGCTCCGCCGGACGGCTCAGGTGGCCGGCATGTCATCCGCCTCGCCGACGAAATGACACCGCGCCTGATGGCCGTCGGAATATTCCTTCAGACAGGGACATTCGTTGAAGCAGATATCCTTTGCCTTCCAGCATCTGGGCGCGAACCTGCACCCCGGCTTGGGGTTGATGGGGCTGGGCACGTCGCCTTTGAGGATGATCCGCTGCCTCTGCTGGTTGTATTTTGCGATCGGCACCGCAGAGAGCAGCGCCTTGGTATAGGGATGCAGGGGATTTTTGAACAGCTCATTGGCATTGCAGCTCTCCACGATCTCGCCCAGGTACATCACGATGATCCGGTCGCTGATATGTCGCACAACGCTCAGGTCATGGGAGATGAACAGATACGTCAGGTTCATGTTTCTCTGCAGCTCCTGGAGCAGATTAAGGATCTGCGCCTGGATGGAGACGTCCAGGGACGACACGGGCTCGTCGCAGACGATAAAGCTCGGATTGAGCGCCAGCGCGCGGATGATGCCGACGCGCTGCCGGCGGCCGCCGTCGAGCTCGTGGGGATAGCTGTTGTACAGCTTCCTGCTCACGCCGCCCTTGCTCAGCAGATCCAGGACCACCTCGTTGATCTGGTTCTTGGGGACCGTTTTGTTGATTAGGAGCGGCTCGGCGATGATCTGCCCGATGGTCTTGCGCGAATCAAGGGAGGAATAGGGATCCTGGAAGATCATCTGCATCTCCCGGCGGAGAGTGCGCATTTTCTCGTCCGAATACGCGAGGATGTTCTCGCCCTTGTAGATCACCTCGCCGGCGGTGTGAGGGATGAGCCGCAGGATGGTTCTTCCGATCGTGGATTTGCCGCAGCCGCTCTCGCCCACGAGGCCGACCGTTTCGCCCTTATAGATGTCGAACGACACGTCGTCGACCGCGTGCAGCTCGCCAGAAGGCACTTTAAAGTACTTTTTAAGGCTCTTGACCTCGATCAATTTCTCTTTCACTGCTTCTTACTCCCCATCTGATAAAGATGACAGCGCACCTTGTGCTCTTCCGCGATCTCGATATCCTCCGGCTCCTTCATGTAGCAGATCTTCATGGCCTCGGGACACCTCTTGCAGAACTTGCACCCGACGGGAAGCTGCATGGGATCGGGCATGGCGCCGGGAATGACCTTCAGCGCGCCAGAACTCTCCGAATCGATATCCGGCAGACAGGCGAACAGTCCCTTCGTATAGGGGTGCTTCGGATCGGTGAAGATCTCCTTGAGACTACCCTGCTCGATGACCATGCCCGCGTAGGCGACCACCACGTAGTCGGCAATCTCCGCCACCACGCCGAGCGCGTGGGTGATGAAGATCGTGGAGGTGTTGTATTTCTCCTTCAGGCCCTTCATCAGCTCGAGGATCTGCGCCTGGATCGTGACGTCGAGGGCCGTGGTGGGTTCGTCGGCGATCAGCAGCTGGGGGTTGCAGGAAAGCCCCATGGCAATGCACACCCGCTGCTTCATCCCGCCGGAAAACTCATGGGGGTAATTATTCAGCCGCTCCCGGCGGATGCCCACGATTTCCAGCATGTCCCCCGCGCGCTGCTCGGCGGTTTTGCGGTCCACATTCTGATGCATCATGATCACGTCGCTCATCTGTTTTCCGATGCGGTAAACGGGGTTGAGCGAGGTCATGGGGTTTTGAAAGATCATGGAGATCTTGTCGCCGCGGATATTCCGCAGCTTTAAATTGCTCATCTTCAGGACGTCCTCACCCTCAAAGAGGATCTGGCCGGAGGTGATGACGCCGGGAGGGCTCGGGACAAGGCCCATAACGGCCAGCGCCGTTGTGGTCTTTCCCGCCCCTGTCTCTCCCACAAGCCCGATGGTCTTGCCGCGAGGAACATTGAAGCTCATGCCGTTGATGGCCTTTACCACGCCGTCAAACGTCCGGAACTCAATGTGCAGGTCTTTTATTTCCAACAGATTATCGCTCATCGGTTTCTCCTTTTCTGCCTGTCCGCCGCGCGATCCGACAGGCAGTGAATTCATCGCCGGCTGACCCGGTCACTCGGCCTTTCCGGCCTCGATAAAATGCTCGACCACCGCCGCTGCGGTCCGGATGCCCTTCTTGAACGCGTCCAGTCCCAGGTTCTCGTTGGGCGCGTGGTTGTTCTGATCGCCGTATCCCAGGGGGATGCTGACGTAGGGAACGCCCAGGTTCCGCTCGAAAATGGAGTGGGGCGCGCATCCGCCGGAGCCGGGATAGATATAGGGCTGCGTGCCGAAGCCCTCGGAAACGGCCTTGACGTACACATCGACATAGGGGTTGTCGATGGGCACCCGGCCGGGATAGTAGCCCTCGCCCACTTCGATCTCGGCGTCATGATAACCCCTGGCGTCCAGATGCCGGCGCAGCTTGTCGATGATCTCGTCAGGCGCCATGTCGGGCACGAGACGCACGTCGAACTTGGCCACCGCCTTGTTGGGCAGAACGGTCTTGGATCCCTCGCCGGTATACCCGCCGTACATCCCCTGGACGTTGCAGGTAGGCTCGAACATCAGGTTGTAGTAATAGTTGCTGGTCTTCCGGTTCATGAGCAGCTTTACGCCGTAGCTCTTTTCCAGCCCCGCCTCGTCGAAGGGCACCTTCATGCACGCTTCGATCTCCTTCTCGGTGGGCTCCCGGACGCTGTCGTAAAAGCCGTCGATCATGACGACCGCGTCGTCCCCGTTGCGGATGGTGGACAGCAGGTTGGCCATGCGCCAGATCGGGTTGGGGAGGCTGCCCGCGCGCTGGGAGTGGGTGTCGCGGTTGGCGCCGCGGAGGGTGATCGTGAATGTCAGCATCCCCTTGTGGCCCAGCCGGACGATCGGGGTGCGCGACTCGTGCATGTGTCCGTCCGAGCAGAGCGTCGCGTTGCACTTGAGCAGCTCTTTGTGCTCCCTGACGAACTGGTCGAGATGGACCGAGCCGATCTCCTCCTCGCCCTCGAAGATGAACTTCACGTTCACGGGCAGCTTGCCCTTGACTCTTTTGTAGGCCTCCACGCCTTTGATCTGCGCAAAGAGCTGCCCCCGGTCGTCGGAGCTGCCCCGGGCGTAGATGCGTCCGTCGCGGATGGCCGGCTCAAAGGGCGGGGTCTCCCAGAGCTCATAGGGCTCGGGAGGCTGTACGTCATAGTGGCCGTAGATCAGCTCGGTGGGCAGCGAAGGGTCGGTGATGATCTCGCCGAATACCACCGGATGGCGCTCCGTGGGATAGATGGCCACGTTTTCGATCCCGCTGCTGCGCATGATGTTCGCCAGATGCTCCGCGGCTTCCTGCACGCCGATGTTCTGGGTGCTGATCCCGGTGCAGCGGAGGAACCCGAACAGCTCCTCCAGGTATTCGTCGAAATGGCTGTCTATGTAATCAAAGACTTCCTTCATATCTCATTTGCCCTTTCATTATGAATTGTCCGTTTCGTCAGTCCTTCTGTTTCGGATCGAGGACGTCGCGCAGGACGTCGCCCATCAGGTTGAGGCCGAGGACCAGGAACATGATCACGAGGCCCGTGATGGTGGTGACATGCGGAGCGATCAGCAGATACTGTCTGCCGTTGCTGAGCATGGCGCCCCATTCGGGTGTGGGCGGCTGGGCGCCGATGCCCATGAAGCCAAGGCCCGCGCAGGTGATGATGGCGTTGCCGAAGTTGAGCGTGGCAAGAATGATCAGCGGGGAGAGGATGTTGATCAGCACGTGCGAGGTGATGATCCGCCCGTTTTTCGCCCCCAGCGCCCGCGCCGCCTCGATGTATTCGCTGCCGCGCACCGTGAGGGTCTCGCTTCGGGCCGTCCGGGCAAATCGCGGGATGTTGCACAGTCCCACCGCAAGGATGGCGTTGTCCAGGCTCGTGCCCAGCACGCTGGTGAACAGCATGGCCAGCAGCATCTGCGGGAACGAGAGCAGCACGTCCATCGCCCGCATGATGAGCATATCGAGCTTTCCGCCGAAATAGCCAGCGATCAGGCCAAGCGGCGTGCCGAAGCAGAAGCCGATCACGATGGTCTGCAGGCCGATGCGCATGGAGATCCGTGTGCCGTAGATCAGTCGGCTGAGCAGGTCGCGGCCCACCTCGTCGGTGCCCAGCAGATGTTCGCCGCCCGGTGTCTGGAGCATGTTGCCCAGATCCTGCTTGATGGGGTCAAAGGGCGCGAGATACGTCGCAAAGATCGCGATCAGGATGTACACGATCACGATCCCGAGGCCCAGCACGGCGACCTTTCGTTTCCGGTAGCTGTACCACATGCGCCGCAGCTGGTTGCTCTTTACGATCTCCCCGACCTCCTCCGCCGGATCGTATTCCACCCGTTCGTAGAGGGAGTCGTCGTTTTTCAGAATCGTATTATTTTCATCCATCGTCTCCACTCCTCTTCAGCTCAGCTTGATCTTGGGGTTGATCAGCGCGTAGAGCAGATCAACGATCAGATTGACAATGACATAGGAAAGGGCGATGACCAGGACCGTCGACTGCACGACCATGAAGTCGCGCGCCTTGATTGCCGTGACCAGATAATCGCCTATGCCGGGCCAGCCGAACACTTTTTCCGTCACGACCGCGCCGCCCAGCAGTACGCCGAACTGCAGGCCGATGGTGGTGATGACCGTCGTCATCGCGTTTTTCAGCGCGCAGCCGAAAACGACCTTCCGGTTGCTGAAGCCCTGGGCCTTGGCCATCATGATATAGTCCTGTCCCAGCACCTCGAGCATGCTCGAGCGGGTCATGCGGGCGATGACGGCCAGGCTTCGCGCGCTGACGCTCGCCACGGGCAGGATAAGCGCGATGCGCGCCACGTCCGAGGAAATGGGCAGCCAGCCGAGATTTACGCAGAAGAACAGTATGCACATCAGTCCGAGGTAAAACGGAGGCGTCGCCAGACCGAGGAGGGCCAGAAAGCTGACCACGTTGTCCAGCACCGAATACCGCATGCTCGACGACAGGATCCCGATCCCGACGCCCAGCACCGCCGCGACGAAGGTCGCCCACAGTGCGAGCTGGAAGGTCTTGGGAAATCGGATCGCCAGCTCCTCGGAAACCGCCCTGTGGGTCCTGGTTGAGGTGCCCAGATCACCCTTCAGCACCCCGCGCATGTAGTTGAAATACTGCCTGTAGAGCGGTAGATCCAGCCCGTAGGCGGTCCGGATCCGTTCCACGTCCTCTTCCGTCGCCATCTCGCCGGCGATGATCCGGGCGGGGTCGCCGGGCATCAGATGGACCACCAGAAATACCAGCATGGATACGACGATCAGCACAGGCAAAAGAGATATCACCCTTTTACAAATATACTTTATCATCTTCTATTTCCCTGTTTCTCCAAGTAGAATTACCTTTTATCTGCTTCCCTGATTTGTGTCATGTATTGAGCATGTTCCAGCCAAATAGAACTGGCTGGAACATGCTCGTCCGGTTATTTACGCGTTTTCAGTTGCGGACAAGATATGCCAGCTTGATCTGCTCGTTGGGGTAGAGCTTGAAGCCGCTGATATCGGACCGCAGGGCAAAGAACTGGTGCTCGTAGTACAGAGGCACCGAGCTGAAGTTGTCGTTGAGCAGCTCCGCCATCTTGAAGAGCCGCTCCCGGCGCTCCTCGTTGTCCTTGGAGGTGCCGAGGTTGAGCCGGATCTCTTCCATGGCGGGGATGTTCGTGCGGGTGTAGTTCTGGCCGCCGCCAACACCGTAGTGGGTGTGGAAGTTGTACTCTGCGTCACCCGAGGAGTTGCCCACGCCGATCAGATAAAGGTCCATGGTGCCCTCGTCAATGATGCTGGAGAAGGAGCCCCAGTCGCGCACCTGGACTTCCGCGATGATGCCCACCTCCGCGAGCATGGACTGCACGACCTCGGCGACCTGCCGGTCCATGGCGTAACGGCCCTCGGGCGTCATCAACGTGGTGCTAAAGCCGTTGGGATAGCCCGCCTCGGCAAGGAGCTCTTTGGCCTTTTCGGGGTTGTAATCGTGGGGATCCAGGTCGGGATTCGAGTACTGGACCACCGTGGAGATCAGGCCGGAGGGGAACGTGGCCATGCCGTGCATGACGTTGTCGATGATGCTGTGGCGGTCAATGGCGTAGGTGATGGCCTGTCTGACCCTGATATCGCTCAGCGGTCCGCGTTCGGTTTGCATGCCGATCTGAATGGTACGGTAGCCGGGCAGCGTGAAGATGGTCACGCTCTCGTCGCCCTCCAGGTTCTCAACCAGCGTGGGGGGCACGCCCGCGATTACGTCGGCGTCACCGGTCTTGACCATCATAACGCGGGAGGAGTCCTCGCTGATGCCGCGGAATGTCACCGAATCGACGGTGGGCTTCGGGCCCCAGTAATCATTGTTGGCGGTCATGACCAGCTCGATGCCGGGCTCCCAGTGGTCGAACTTCAGGGGGCCGGTGCCGCAGGGGTGAGTGCCGTAGCCTTCCAGGCCGTGCTCTTCCGCGCACTTGGGGCAGATGATCGACGCGGCGTAGTTGGTCATGGAGCCCAGGAACATGAGGCTGCGGGCCTTCAGATGGAGGTTGACCTCATAATCGTTGACGATCTCGACATAGTCGAGTCCGGCGAGGGCGGAAGCCTTGGGAGAGGCGGTCTCCGGGGCGATCAGCCGCTCAAAGGAGTACTTGACGGCGGCGGCATTGAAGGGCTCGCCGCAGTGGAAAGTGGCGCCTTCCACGAGCTTGACGTTCCACACAAGGCCGTCCTCGATCTCGGTCGCCTCCGTGGCCAGCATGGGAACGATCTCGGAGTTCTCGACTCTCTCAAACAGCACGTCGTGGATCTGACGGGCGATTCGGCCGGTGTTCGAGTCGGTGATCATGGCGGGGTCCAGGGTAAGGGCCTCTGTGCCGCTGACATAGACGAAGTCCTTGCTCTTGGCGCCGGTGTCCGCGGCGGCCGTCCCGCCGGACGGAGCCGCTGCACTGCCTGCGCTGCCGGAGCCGCTGCTCCCCGCGCTGCCCGCAGACGATCCGCCGCAGCCGGTAAACGCGGACATTGCAAGCAATACCACGAGTACCATGATAAGTGCTTTCTTCAATGTGTCCTTCAACTGTTTGTCCTCCCTTTAATTAATATAGTGCTTTCGTAGCCTGCGACTACGTTGTCGCCATTCTTTAAACGCCGGTCCCCGGGCGATCCTCCGCGCCGGGTCGGCAATGCAGCCGCCCGGTGGATAAACCGGGGCGCGGACCGTCGACCCCACACAGGAATGAATGATTATTCTGTAGAAATGCGCATTATACACTTAATATCTATAATACCGCGTTTTAATTTCGCGTCAATGTTCTTATTATCATATTATTTATCGGCAATATATAACTTTTTCTTATATATTCGGCTTCCGGGAATTGCGGCCGCCGGAAAGCTTTGGCGCAAAAAACAGCATCCGCGCCAAACGCGGATGCTGCTATTTTGCCGCCGTTCGAAAGAGACGGCATGCGGTATTGCGAAATCACGCCAGCGCGGCGGTGATGATGGCCATCTTGTAGACCTCCTCCGCGACGCAGCCGCGGCTCAGGTCGTTGATGGGGGCGTTCAGGCCCTGCAGGATGGGGCCGTAGGCCTCGTAGCCGCCCAGACGCTGGGCGATCTTGTAGCCGATGTTGCCGGCCTCGATGCAGGGGAAGATGAAGGTGTTGGCGTAGCCGGCCACCGGGGAGCCGGGGAACTTCAGCTGGCCCACCACCGGGGACACGGCGGCGTCGAACTGCATCTCGCCGTCGATAGCCAGCTCCGGGGCCATCTCCTTGGCGATGCGGGTGGCCTCCTGGCTCAGACCGACGGTAGCGCCCTTGCCGGAGCCCTTGGTGGAGAAGGAGAGCATGGCCACCTTCGGGTCGATGCCGAAGGTCCGGGCGGTCTTGGCGGTCTCGATGGCGACCTCGGCAAGCTGCTGGGCCGCGGAGAGGGTCACGTTGCCGTCCTTGTCCTTCTTGTCCTCGTAGGAGATGTTGATCGCGCAGTCGCCCATGGCCAGCAGGTCGGCGCCCTCCTTCTGCAGGATGAAGCAGGAGGAGACCAGATGCGCGCCGGGCTTGGTCTTGATCAGCTGCAGGGCCGGACGGACCGTGTCGGCGGTGGAGTAGGTCGCGCCGCCCAGCAGGGAATCGGCCACGCCCATCTTCACGAGCATCGTGCCGAAATAGTTGCCTTTCTTGAGCAGCTCACGGCACTCCTCGGGGGTCATCTTGCCCTTGCGGAGCTGGACCATGCACTCGACCATCTCGTCCATCCTGTCATAGGTCAGCGGGTCGAGGATCTCGAGCCCGTCGATGTCGAAGCCGCCCTTCGCGGCGGCGGCCCTGACCTCGTCCACGTTGCCGACCAGCACAGGCGTCAGGAAGCCGCCCGCCTTGAGCCGCGCAGCGGCCTCCAGGATCCGGGCGTCGGGGCCCTCGGTGAAAACGATCTTGCGGGGATTGGCCTTCAGGATCTCGATAAGCTTGTCAAACATCGTATATGCCTCCCAAATCTTATTTTTAACCGCACTTTATAGTATCATTATTTGGCGAAAAGTCAACCTTTACAAACCGTCGGCGGGCTGATATAATACCGCCAGTTATCAAAAGGCAGAGGTGGCCCCATGGCAAGAGGTTTTTCCGATACGATGTCCGCGCTGCGCCGTCAGCGCGGTCTGTCCCAGCGCGCGGCGGCTGCGGCGCTGGGCATCAGTCAGGCGCTGCTGTCCCATTACGAAAACGGCGCCCGGGAGCCCGGGCTGGCCTTTGTGTGCCGGGCCTGCGACTATTACGGCGTGACGGCGGATTATCTGCTGGGCCGGGCCGACGACCGGGCCGAAAGCGTCGCCGCAGACGCCCTCCGGGGGTTGGCGCAGGAGCTTCGGGCGCTGGCCGATCGGGCCGAGAACGCCGCGGGCGGGGAGGACAGGGCATGACGCCGCAGGATCACATCCGCAGCTTTTCCATTATCGCTCATATCGACCGCGGCAAATCGTTTCCCCACAGGCTCGCCGATCCTGCGGGGACCCCCTTCTTCTTTATTTGCGGCCGCGACGTACACGCCGCCGCGGCCTTCGCGCCTTTCGGCGCGCCCCGCGCTGCGGGGCCCCGCGTGGATTTGCCCTAAGGAGGACGCCCTTTTATGACGCCGCAGGATCACATCCGCAACTTTTCCATTATCGCTCATATCGACCACGGCAAATCCACGCTGTCCGACCGGCTCATCGAGCTGTGCGGCGCGGTGGAGCAGCGGGAGATGTCCGATCAGATCCTTGACAACATGGATCTCGAGCGGGAACGGGGCATCACGATCAAAGCCCGGGCGGTGGGGCTGAGCTATAAGGCCGCCGACGGGGAGAGCTACACCCTCAACCTGATCGACACGCCGGGCCACGTGGACTTCAACTACGAGGTCAGCCGGTCTCTGGCCGCCTGCGAGGGCGCGGTGCTGGTGGTGGACGCCTCTCAGGGCGTGGAGGCCCAGACGCTGGCCAACACCTACCTGGCCATGGAGCACGATCTGGAGATCCTGCCGGTCATCAACAAGATCGACCTGCCCGCCGCCGATCCCGGACGCACCAAGACCGAGATCGAAGACATCATCGGCATCCCGGCCATGGACGCGCCGGAGATCTCCGCCAAGAACGGGATCAATGTGGAGGCCGTGCCCGAATACATTGTCCGGAACATCCCCGCCCCCTCCGGCGATCCCGCCGCGCCGCTCAAGGCGCTGGTGTTCGACAGCCAGTATGACGCCTACCGGGGCGTGATCGTGCTGATCCGGCTCGTGGACGGCGCGCTCAAAAAGGATGACACGGTGCGCTTCTGCGCCACCGGCGCGGCCTACAAGGTCGTGGAGGTGGGGCACCTGCGGCCCATGGGCCTGGATCCCTGCGAGAGCCTTTCCGCCGGGGACGTTGGCTATTTCACCGCCAGCATCAAGAACGTGGAGGACACCCGGGTGGGCGACACGGTGACGCTGCAGGACCGGCCCTGCAGCGAGGCCCTGCCCGGCTACCGTCCGGCCCGGAGCATGGTCTACTGCGGCATCTACACCGAGGACGGCTCCAAGTTCCCCGATCTCCGGGACGCGCTTGACAAGCTCAAGCTCAACGACGCCTCTCTCTCCTACGAGCCCGAGACCTCCGCGGCCCTGGGCTACGGCTTCCGCTGCGGCTTCCTGGGCATGCTGCACATGGAGGTCATCCAGGAGCGGCTGGAGCGGGAGTTCAATCTGGACCTGGTGACCACGCTTCCCTCGGTGATCTACGAGGTCCGGAAAACGGACGGCTCGACGGTGTTCGTGGACAACCCCCACAACTACCCCGACCCGGCCTCCATCGCCGAGTCTCTCGAGCCCTTCGTCAAGGTGACGATCATCACGCCCAACGAGTTCGTGGGCAACATCATGCCGCTGTGCCAGGAGCGCCGGGGCGAGTACAAGGACATGCAGTATCTCGACCAGCGGCTGGTGGAGATGCGCTACGAGATGCCCCTCAACGAGATCATCTACGACTTTTTCGACACGCTCAAGGCCCGCACGAAGGGCTACGCCTCCCTGGACTATGAGCTCTCGGAGTATAAGATGAGCGATCTCGTGAAGGTCGACATGCTCTTAAACGGCGACCAGGTGGACGCGCTGAGCTTCATCGCCCACCGGGAGAAGGCCTACGGCCGGTCCCGCAAGCTGTGCGAAAAGCTGCGCGACAACATCCCCCGCCAGCTCTTCGAGGTGCCTGTCCAGGCGGCCATCGGCGGCAAGATCATCGCCCGGGAGACCGTGCGGGCCATGCGCAAGGACGTGCTGGCCAAGTGCTACGGCGGCGACATCACCCGCAAGAAGAAGCTGCTGGAAAAGCAGAAGGAAGGCAAAAAGAAAATGCGACAGCTCGGCACGGTATCGATCCCCACCGAGGCGTTCCTCGCCGTGCTCAAGCTGGACGAATGACCGATATACGCAGCAAACCCCCGTCCGGAGACAGGCTCCGAACGGGGGTTTTTTCATCCCTCCGGTGGCGGTGCATGGAACTATACGCCGCGCGGGTTCATGCTGCCGGTCCGATAGCCGCGCAGATCCACTGTGACGAAGGAAAAACCCAGCGAGCGGAAATACGCGTCGATCCCGGCCGCCGTCTCCGCCTCGGCCAGCCGCGGGAGGTCGCCGGGCTCGGCCTCGATGCGGGCCAGATCCCCGTGGACGCGCACCCGGAGCTGCCGGAGCCCCAGCCCCAGCAGATACTGCTCGGCCGCGTCCGCCATGGCCAGCTTTTCCGGCGTGAGCGTCTCGCCGTGCACGAAGCGCGAGGCCAGACAGGCAAAGCCCGGCTTGTCCCAGGTGCCGAGCCCCAGCTCCCGGGACAGCGCGCGGATATCCGCCTTGGACAGCCCGGCGCGCAGCAGCGGACTGACTACGCCCAGCTCCGCGACGGCACGTCTCCCGGGCCGGTAATCCTTCAGATCGTCGGTGTTGGAGCCCTCGGCCAGGACCCGGGCGCCATCGGCGCGGGCGATCTCCCACAGCCGGGTGAAGAGCGCCTTTTTGCACAGATAGCAGCGGTCGGGGGGATTGTCCTTCACGCCGGGCACGGAGAGCACGTCCACGTCCTCGACGATGTGGCGGATGCCCTCCCGGGCGCAGAACGCCTCCGCCTCGGCCGTCTCCCGGGGCGGACAGAAGACCGAGCGCACGGTGACGGCGAGGACGCCGTCGCCCAGCGCGTCATGGGCGGCCTTCAGCAGGAAGGTCGAGTCCACCCCGGCGGAAAAGGCCACCGCGGCGCTGCCCATCTCACGCAGGTTTTCACGCAGCCGGACGTATTTTTCTTCGAGTTCGGTCATGGGAAAACGCATCCTTTCCGAAAGGGCCGGGGATCTGAGGCGCGGGCGTCCCGATCCGGGAACAGCCGCCTGCGGACCGTACTTACATGAGCCCCGCTTCCCGCATGGAGACATACTCGGTGCCGGCCACGACGATATGGTCGGTCAGCTCCACCCCCAGCAGGTCCAGCGCGTTTTTCAGCTGCCGGGTGAACCTCTCGTCCTCGGCGGAGGGCATGGCCACGCCGCTGGGGTGGTTATGCGCGAGGACCACGGAGCTGGCGTGCCGTTCCAGGCACAGCTCGGCCAGCTTCCTCACGCTGATCTCCGCGGCGTTGACCACGCCCCGGCCGACCTGCCGGCACAGCAGCGGACGGCGCCGCGCGTCCAGCAGCAGGGCCAGGATCAGCTCCTCGGTCTCGTACATGAACCAGGGGACGAAATACCGCCCCGCGGCCGTGGAGCTGTCGATGGGCGCGGAATCGGGCGTGCTGCCGATGAGATACCGCCGGCTCATCGCCGGGATCAGCCGCAGCAGGCAGACCGCGGTGTCGCCCACGCCGGGGACGGACCGCAGCTCCTCCGCGGAGGCGTCGAGCACGCCGTTGAGGCTGCCGAACCGGTCCAGCAGCGCGTGGGCCAGGCCGTTGGTGTCCCGCCGCGGCGCGGCGAAGAACAGCAGCAGCTCCAGCGCGTTGATGTCGTCAAAGTTGTCCAGGCCGTGTTCAAGGAACCGCCTTTTCAGCCGGCTCCGGTGTCCCTCGTGCACATTCTTCGGCTTGCTCTCGTCCATCGTGCTCACAGCTCCATTGTCGCGTAGGCGTTCAGATCGCTGCCGGCCGTGTGACCGGCGAGGTATTCGTAGTAGCCCTGGGCGCCGATCATGGCGGCGTTGTCCCCGCAGAGCTTCAGCGGCGGGATATAGAGCGCCAGCCCCGACGCCGCGGCCGCCGCGCGGAAGTCGGCGCGGATGCGGGAGTTGGCGGCCACGCCGCCGGCCACGGCGAGCCTTTCATACCCCAGCTCCGCGGCGGCGGCCATCGTGCGCGTCACGAGGATGTCGCTGACGGCCCGGCACAGCGAGGCGGCCAGCCCCGCGCGGTCCAGCGCCTGTCCCGTCTGTTCGGCGTGGTGCGCCAGATTGATCACCGCGGTCTTGAGGCCGGAAAAGCTCATGTCGTAGGGGTTGTCTCCCGCGACGGGCCGGGGCAGGACATAGGCGTCGTCCCGGCCGGTCTTCGCCAGGGCGTCGATCGGCGCGCCGCCGGGGTAGGGCAGGCCCAGCACCCGGGCGGATTTGTCGAAGCACTCTCCCGCCGCGTCGTCCCGGGTGCGGCCCAGCACGCGCATGTCGGTGTAGTCGCGCACATCCACGAGCATCGTGTTGCCCCCGGAGATGGCCAGACACAGAAACGGCGGCTCCAGCTCGGGAAACGCCAGGTAATTGGCGGCGATGTGTCCGCGGATATGGTGGACGGGCACCAGCGGCACGCCCAGACCCATGGCCGCGCATTTGGCGAAGTTGACGCCCACGAGCACCGCGCCGATGAGTCCCGGCGCGTAGCTGACCGCGACGGCGCCGAGCTCCGATTTCCGGATCCCCGCGGCCTCCACGGCACGGTCCGCCAGCCGGGAGATGACCTCCACATGGCTGCGGGAGGCGATCTCGGGCACCACGCCGCCGTAGACGGCGTGCAGATCCGCCTGGGAGAAGATCTGGTCGGTGAGCACCCGCCGGCCGTTCTCGGTGACGGCCACGGCGGTCTCGTCACAGGTGGATTCCACAGACAGTATCAGCATATCGTTCCCTCTTCCGAAAAGCGCAGCGTCATGATCAGCGCGTTTTCCGTCGGTTTTTCGTAGTAGTTTTTCCGCACGCCCTCCGTGCGGAAGCCGCAGCGCTCGTAGAGCCGCCGGGCGGCGAGGTTGCTCTCGCGGACCTCCAGCGTCAGAAAGGCGAGCCCCCGTTCCCGGGCGGCCGCGGCCATGGCCTCGGTCAGAGCCCGGCCCACGCCCCGGCGGCGGTATGCCGGGCGGACCGCGATGTTCCCGACGCTGCCCTCGTCGAGCACGGAGGTGAAATACCCGTAACCCAGCAGCTCTCCGCCTTCCCGGGCCGTGAGCAGCACGGCTCCGCCGGCGAGCATCCGCCGCAGGACGGCCTCCGACGCGCCGAGGGCAAAGGTCTCCGCCTCCAGCGCGGCCACGGCGGGGATGTCCGCCTCCTCTGCGGGCCGGACGCGGATCTCAGTGCGCATCGGCCCAGGTCTTGCCCCACTTGGCCTCGGCGGTCAGCGGGACGGAGTAATGGACGGCGTTCTCCATCTCCTCCTGCAGCAGCGCGGCGGTGCGCCCGGCCTCGGGCTCGGGACACTCGACGATCAGCTCGTCGTGGACCTGCAGCACCAACCGCGCGGCCAGTCCCTCGGCGCGGAGCCGCCGTTCCACGTTGACCATGGCCAGCTTGATGACGTCCGCGGCGGTGCCCTGGATGGGCATGTTCAGCGCCACCCGTTCGCCGAAGGAGCGCAGGGTGAAGTTGCCCTTGAGCTCGGGCAGATACCGCCGCCGCCCGAACAGCGTGGACACGTAGCCGTCGGCCCTGGCCTGTTCGACGATGTTTTTCTGGTAGTCCCGGACCCCGTGGAACCGTTCGAGGTAGGCGTCCATATAGGCCCGGGCCTCGGCCACCGTCACGCCGATATCCTGACTCAGGGAGAAGGCGGAGATGCCGTAGACGATGCCGAAGTTGACGGCCTTGGCCCTGCGCCGCTCCTCGGCGGTGACCTGCTCCAGCGGGATGCCGAAGACCTGGGCCGCGGTGACCCGGTGGACGTCCTCGCCCGAGAGGAAGGCCGCGCGCATGTTCTCGTCGCCGGAGATATGGGCCAGCAGCCGCAGCTCGATCTGGGAGTAATCCGCATCCACGAGCACGTTGCCCTCCCCGGCGGTGAACATCCGCCGCAGCCCGGCGCCCAGCTCCCGGCGCACCGGGATGTTCTGCAGGTTGGGCTCGGTGGAGCTCAGCCGCCCGGTGGCGGTGACGGTCATCTGAAAGCTGGTGTGGATGCGTCCGTCGGGGCCGATGACCTTGAGCAGGCCGTCGGCGTAGGTGGACTTGAGCTTGGTCAGCTCCCGGTATTCCAGCACGTCGCCCACGATGGGCGCATAGCGCAGCCGCTCGAGGGTGTCGGCGTTGGTGCTCCAGCCGGTCTTGGTCTTTTTGCCGCCGGGCAGGCTCAGCTTTTCAAACAGTATCGTCCCGAGCTGCTTGGGAGAATTGATGTTGAACTCCTCGCCCGCCTCGGTCCAGATCTGCCGCTGGAGCTCGTCGATGCGGCCCACCAGGCTCTCGCCGAACTGGCGCAGGGCCTCCCGGTCGGCCAGGAACCCCCGGTGCTCCATGCCCGCGAGCACCGCGCACAGAGGCATCTCGATCCGCTCGAAGAGCTCCTCCATGCCGTTTTCCCGCAGCTTCGGCAGCAGCGCCGTCTCCAGGGCCTCCGACGCCGCGGCCCGGGAGGCCAGAGCCGCCAGCCGCTTCGCGCGGGCCTCGTCGTCATTCTCGCCGTCCAGAGACAGCGTCATTTGCCCGCCGCCCTCCGTGTCGGGAGCGTAGGGCTCAAAGCCGCAGTATGCCAGGGTCAGCTTTTCCAGCTCGTAGCCCGGGGCCGTGGAATCGAGCAGATACCCGGCCAGCGCGCCGTCAAAGACCCAGTTTTCCCCGCCGTCCACGCCCCGGGAGAGCAGCGCGCGCTGCAGCGTCTTGACGTCGTGGCCGCCCTTTTTGAACGCGGGCGCAAACAGCGCCGCCAGCGCCGCGGTCCAGTCGTCCCGGTATGTCTCCGGCGAGAGCAGCACGGCCGCGGCCTCCGTATCGGAGGGCGACCAGTGGGCCGCGAACTCGCCGTGCGCGGCGTCAAAGGCGTAGTACACGGTCCGGCCGCCGACGGAGGCCAGGGCGGCGGCGAGCTCGTCCCCGGTCCCGGGCACGACGGAGGTCGCCGTGCCCTCGAAGACGGCGCTCTCCGGGGCGCGCTCCGCGTCGGGCTTCAGGCCCCATTTATCGATGAATTTGCTGAAGCCCAGCCGTTTGAACTGCTCGTAGAGCGCCCCGCCGAACTGCCGGGGCCGCTCCATGTCCTCAAAGGGCAGCTCCAGCGGCGCGTTCCGGTCGATCGTGGCCAGCCAGTAGGAGTCGTAGGCGCTCTCGCGGCCCGCCTCCAGCCTGGCGCGCACGCCCTTTTTGATGCTCTCGTCGCCGAGGCCGGCATATACGCCGTCCAGGGACCCGAAGCGCCGCAGCAGCTCCAGCGCGGTCTTTTCGCCCACGCCGGGCACGCCGGGGATGTTGTCGCTCGTGTCGCCCATCAGGGCCTTCAGGTCCACCATCTTCGGCGGATCGAAGCCGTATTCCTCTCTGAATCGGGCCTCGTCGTAATCGACCGTCTCCGTCTGGCCCATGCGCGTCTTGACGTTCATGACCCGCACGCGCGGGCCGACGAGCTGCAGCGCGTCCTTGTCGCCGGTGACGACCACGCATTCGGCGCCGCTCTCCGCGCCGCGGCGGGAGAGCGTGCCCAGCAGGTCGTCGGCCTCCCAGCCGGGAAGCTCGCAGCGGCACACGCCCATGGCGTCGAGGATGTCCTTGATGATCGGCATCTGAACGGCCAGCTCCTCGGGCATGGGCTTCCGGGTGGCCTTGTAGGCCGCCGAATGCTGGTGGCGGAAGGTGGGCTCCCGCCGGTCAAAGGCCACGGCCAGAGCGTCCGGGTCTTCGTCGTCGAGCAGCTTCTGCAGGATCGCCAGGAAGCCGTAGACGGCGTTGGTGGGCGTCCCGTCGGGCGCGGACAGGGGCCGCACGCCGAAATACGCCCGGTTGATCAGGCTGTTGCCGTCGATGAGCATGAGTTTTTTCATACCGTCTCCTTTTGAAGCTCCCGTTTCATGGGATAATAGATCGTGACGAGCATCGTGAGAAAGGCGGCCGCGCCGCCCACAAGATCGCTGATCGGCTCGCTCAGAAAAACGCCGTCGGCGCCCAGGCCCCACAGCCCGGGCAGCAGGAACATCAGCGGCACCTCGACGAGCACCTTGCGGAACAGGGAGAAAAACGCGGCCTGCTTCGCCCGGCCCAGGCCCTGGAACACGCACTGGCCGCACAGCATCGCGCCCATGAGGAAAAAGCCGGCATAATAGAGACGCACGGCGGGCACGGTCACCGCGATCAGCGCGGGATCGTCGGTGAAGATGCGCACGAAAGGCCCGGGAAAGAGCTCCATGAGCGCCCAGGCGAGGATCATGAAGCCGATGCCCGCGAAGCTCTCGAAGCGGATGGCCTCCAGGACGCGGCCCTTTTCTCCGGCGCCGTAGTTATAGCCCAGCACCGGCTGCACGCCCGCGGACATGCCGGTGACGACCTGCAGGAAGGCGATGCGCAGGGAGTTGATGATCGTCATCGCGCCGATCCACAGCTCGCCGCCGTAGGCGCCCAGCTGCATGTTGCTGACGGCCTGCACGATGGAATTGGTCCCCTGCGCCATAAAGTTGGTCACGCCCATGCTCACGATCCGCCCCATGAGGCGCGGCCGCGGCGCCATGAGCCGCCCCTGCAGGCGCAGCGGCGCCGATCCGCCGCACAGGAACCCCAGGCACCAGACGGCGCTGACCGCCTGGGCGAGCACCGTGGCCCAGGCCGCGCCGCGCACGCCCATCCCCAGCACAAAGATGAACACCGGGTCGAGGGCGATGTTGACCGCGGCGCCGAGGAGCACGGTGAGCATGCCCCGGCGGGCGAAGCCCTGGGCGTTGACGTAGGGGTTCATGCCCAGTGTGATGAACACCAGCGGCGTGCCCAGCAGATACACGTGCAGATAATCCATCGCGTAGGAGAGCGTGTTCTCCCCGGCGCCCAGCGCCAGCAGCGAAGCCCGGGAGATGAGCCGCGCCAGCACGGCCAGCGCCGCGGAGGAGACCAGCAGCATCGACATGGCGTTGCCCATGATCCGCCCGGCCTCCTCTGTGTTCCCCGCGCCCCGCGCGATGGAGAACAGCGGCGCGCCGCCCTGGCCGAAGAGTCCGGCGAAGGCGGACAGGATCGTGATCACCGGCAGCGCGACTCCCACGCCGGTGAGAGCGTGGGCCCCGATGACGGGGATGTGGCCGATATAGATCCGGTCCACGATATTGTATAGGACATTGACGAGCTGGGCGACGATCAGCGGCACGGCCATGCCCATGACCACCCGCGGGATGCTGCCCCTGGTGAAATCCCCTGAATTTTTCTCGGCAGTCCTCATCATTTCTCGCCCCGGAGCCGGATCAGCTCGTCGCGCAGCACGGCGGCGTACTCGAATTCCAGCATTTTGGACGCCTTGCGCATCTCCTTTTCCAGCCGTTCGATCTCCGCGCGGCGCTCCCGCTCGGTCATCTTCACGCCATGCTCGTTCGCGGCCGCCGGTCCGCTGATCTCGATCAGGTCCCGGATGCTCTTGACGATGGTCTTCGGCACGATGCCGTGGGCCTGGTTATAGGCGGTCTGGATGGCGCGGCGGCGCTCGGTCTCGTCGATGGCCGCGCGCATGGACGGCGTCACGGTGTCGGCGTACATGATCACCGTGCCCTCCGCGTTGCGGGCGGCCCGGCCGATGGTCTGGATCAGAGAGGTCTCGCTGCGCAGGAAGCCCTCCTTGTCCGCGTCCAGGATCGCGATCAGCGATACCTCCGGCAGATCGAGGCCCTCCCGGAGCAGGTTGATGCCCACGAGCACGTCGAATTCGCCCCGGCGCAGGTCGCGGATGATCTCCATGCGCTCGATGGTGTTGACGTCGTGGTGCATGTACCGGGAGCGGATGCCGGCGTTGGACAGAAAGTCGGTCAGATCCTCGGCCATGCGCTTGGTCAGCGTGGTCACCAGCGTGCGCTCGTTTTTGTCGATGCGGCCGCGGATCTCGCCGATCAGGTCGTCGATCTGGTCCTCGGTGGGCCGGACCTCCACCCGCGGGTCGGTGAGTCCCGTGGGGCGGATGATCTGCTCGGCGATCTGGCCGGACCGGCTGCGCTCGTACTCCCCCGGGGTGGCGGAGACGTAGATGACCTGGTTGAGCCGCTGCTGGAATTCCTCGAATTTCAGCGGCCGGTTGTCGAAGGCCGAGGGCAGGCGGAAGCCGTACTCCACCAGCGTCTCCTTGCGCGCCCGGTCGCCCCGGTACATGGCCCGCACCTGGGGCAGCGTGACGTGGCTCTCGTCCACGAACAGCAGGAAGTCCTTGGGGAAATAATCCAGCAGCGTCATGGGCGGGCTGCCCGCCGGGCGGCCGCCGATGATCCGCGAATAATTCTCGATCCCGGAGCAGTAGCCCAGCTCCTCGATCATCTCGATATCGAAATTCACCCGCTGGGCGATGCGCTCGGCCTCCAGCGGCTTGTCGAGCTTCCGGAAATACTCCACCCGCTCGTCGCACTCGGCCCGGATCTCTTTGACGGCCCGGGCCATCTTCTCCGGCGGCGTGACGTAATGGCTGGCGGGGTAGATCGCCACGTGGCTCAGCACGTGCTCGGCCTTGCCGGTGAGGGGGTTGATCTGGCTGATGCGCTCGATCTCGTCGCCGAAATACTCCACCCGGATCGCCTTGTCCCGGTAGTAGGCCGGGAAGATCTCCACCGTGTCACCGCGGACCCGGAACATGTTGCGCTCAAAGGCGATGTCGTTGCGCTCGTAGCGGCTCTCGATGAGTTTGAGCATGAGCTGCTCCTGGGGCAGCTCGGTGCCCGGCCGCAGGGAGATCGCCATGCGGGCGAAGTCGTCCGGCTCGCCCAGGCCGTAGATGCAGCTCACCGAGGCCACCACGATCACGTCCCGCCGTTCCAGCAGCGAAAAGGTGGCGCTCAGACGCAGCCGGTCGATCTCCTCATTGGTGGAGGAGTCCTTCTCGATGTAGGTGTCCGTGTGGGGGATATAGGCCTCGGGCTGGTAATAGTCGTAGTAGCTCACGAAATACTCCACCGCGTTGTGGGGGAAGAATTCCTTGAACTCGCTGCACAGCTGCGCCGCCAGGGTCTTGTTGTGGGCCAGCACCAGTGTGGGCCTTTTCACCCGCTCGATGACCTTGGCCATCGTATACGTCTTGCCCGAGCCGGTGACGCCCAGCAGCGTCTGCTCAGTCAGCCCGAGCTCTACGCCCCGCGCGAGCTCGTCGATGGCCCGGGGCTGATCTCCCGCGGGCTCGTATTCGCTTACGACCTGAAATTCTGCCATGTGTCCGTCTCCGTACTTTTCGGTTAATTATGATATTATACCATATCTGGCCTGCTGCGGACAATAGTTTTCCCGATTTCCTCAGAGAGGAAATAAGAGTGTCTTCTTCTTGGATTGCAATTCAGCAAGCCCTGCAGGTCCATGATAATCCGCCTGATGAGTGAATACAAAAACGCCAGCCAAATCGCTCTGGCTGGCGTTTTTGATTATCGGTTTTTCTGCTTTCAAACGGCTCTTCTTTGAATGGCTTTCAGCAATACGAGAGCCGTTATTCCTCTGTAAACGGCCGGTCTTCAGAGCCTGCTTCCACGTCAGGCTCCTGCGTTTCTTCCGGTTCGGGCTCTGCCGGCGTCTCAGGTTCCGGCTCCGCCGGCGTCTCAGGTTCCGGCTCCGCCGGTGTCTCCGGTTCGGGCTCCGTCGGCGTCTCAGGTTCCGGTTCTGTCGGCGTCTCCGGTTCAGGTTCTGCCGGCACCTCCGGTTCCGTTTCTGCCGGCGCCTCCGGTTCCGGCTCCGCCGGTGTCTCCGGTTCGGGCTCCGTCGGCGTCTCAGGTTCCGGTTCTGTCGGCGTCTCCGGTTCGGGTTCTGCCGGTGTCTCCGGTTCCGGTTCTGCCGTCCCAGGTTCAGGCTCCGCAGGCGCCTCAGGTTCAAGCTCTGTCGGCGTCTGACGGCTGCCTGCAATGATCGTTACTGTTGCGTCTACAATCAGACACATTTCATAGGAATAAACGCCATCCCAATCTTCCGGATACCCCTCGTTATATGCCTCCACCAGACGCGGCTGGTTGCGGATATCCAGGGTAGTCAATTGGTTATTATGACATTCAAGGTAATCAAGTTTCGTATTATGCGTCAGATCCAAAGCGGTGAGCTGATTTCCGGAGCAGTCCAGACTGTACAGTTTGATGTTCTTTGTCACGTCCAGCGAGGATATGCCGTTACCTGAGCAATCCAATGATTGAAGCAAGGTGTTCTTTGACACATCCAGCGCGGTCAGCTGATTGTTCCAGCAAGACAATTCCTGCAGGATCGTGTTTTTCGACACATCCAGCGAAGACAGTTGATTGCCGCCGCAAAATAGCTCTTTGAGAAAAACGAGCTTCTCTACGCCTTTCAGGGTAGTGATGCCTTCGTCCGAGACATCGATGCTTTCCGCGTCACGGATTTCCGCCTGGTTCAAGCTGCCGTTGTTGTCTTTATCGAAGTGCTCGCTGACATACGTACGGAATGCTGCATTCGGGAAATTCGTTGCGTTGATCGCCACGCTGTCTATGACAACGCCGGTAATGAGTTCTGTAGACGGATCAACCTGCAGCAAGTATTTGACAAAACTGGTATAGGGGGGATCATGGTAAATCTTATACCATATACTGTTATCCTCCGAATAATATATGCTTCCTTCCGTATATGTCCGCAGCAGATTTGGATTGGAGCGTACATCAAGTCGCTGGATACTGTTGTCATGACAGCACAGGTATTGCAATCCGGGGCATTTGGAAACATCCAGCGCTGTCAGCTGATTGCCATCACACCACAGGTGATCCAGTTTTGTGTTGTGCGTAACATCGAGCGCGGTCAGCAGATTGTTTGAACAAGATAATGACTCAAGCGCTGTATTTTGTGAAACATTCAGTGATGTCAACCGGTTTTCATTGCATCCGAGATTCCATAGCGCTGTGTTTTTTGTGATGTCCAGGGAGGTCAACTGATTCTTTTCACAGTGCAGATACCCTACCGCGGTAAGGAGCTCCACGCCTTTGAGGGTCGTGATGCCCATGTCCTCTACGTCGATCCAGGTCGCGCTGTTGATCTCCGCCTGGCTCAGTTTGCCGTTCCCGTCGCTATCGAAGTTCTCACTGACGTAATTGCGGAAGGCTGCATCCGGGAAGTTCGTCGCGTTGATCGGGATATCTCCGACGACGATCTTTTCCCATTGTGCATAGAAGGTATAGGTGATATAGGGCAGACTGGTCGTACCCGTATAGACGAACCGGCTGTCCATCACGCTGCTGTATTCATCCGGCAGCGTGACGCGCGGATATTCTGTATCGGTGCTCCATCCCCACTCTTTATACGGAACATTGGCCAGATCTGCCAACCACTGCAGCCAGTCATCCTTGTCCTTCCAGATCAGGTAGTTGGAATCCGCGTTTCGCTGCACAGTCCAGCCTGTGAAACGATAGCCCGTTCTGGTGAACGTGTTTCGAGGCAGCGTGAATGCCTGGTCATTGTCGATACTGAGCGAAGGCATGGTCCCACTGCCGCCGTTGGGCATGAAGACGAACACGTTGTCCGATTGAAGCTGCCAGAGGGCATAAAGCTTGATATGTCCTTTGGGTTTGATCGATGTTGTGTACTGCGGCGTTCCCGCGCTTTGTTCGGCAGCCCATCCGACCAGACGATATCCGGGTCTGTCAGGTATATACTTGGACAGATCCAGAGATTTACCTTTTTTGACATGCGCCTGTGTCAGCGCGCCTGTTCCGTCATTGCTGTAAAGTGTCACGGAATAATAGTTTTTCGCGCCGCTTTTGACGACAGAAAACGGCCGCACCCATTCCTTGCGGTTGGCTGCCGCGATCCTTGCGTCCGTTTCCGCCTCGCCGGTCGCAGGGCCGGAATCTGTTATCGCCGTTATCTTATATACGTAATCGCCCGGTTTGAGTTTGCTGAACAGCAGCATTTTGTCGGCGCCGCTCAGATCCTGTTTCGTCTTATTCGGAGTCCAGGATTTGCTGTAGACCGCTGTGCCGTCATTTTTATATATGCCGATCGTTACGTTTGACAAAGGGTACGCTGAAGAAACAACAGTGCCGCTGACCTTTTTGCCGCCAGCTGTTATCACGTTTTTGACGTTGGGTTTTATCTCGTCAAAACTTATGGTCCCGGGCTGCTTTATCACGTACGGCTTTCCGGCCTCTCGGGAAGCATAGTCACGCGAACAGGCCACATATCCCACAGCTCCCGAAGAGTGTGTTACCCGATACCAGTATATGCCCGTTTCGTCTGTGTGGGCGTTTTTATAGCGCTTTGTGGTTTTCAGCGTGGTCGTGCCCGAGTAATAGATATTATTCCCGGCACTGTCTTTAACGTTGATGTTCCCTCGGGAGGTCCCGTTCTCGTCGACATAGTCTTTGGCATAATAGGGCTTGCTCATCAGCCAAAGCTCGCCGTTATTGAGCCTGACCTCCATATTGACTGCCTGCGCCGTGCTCTTCCAGTCGAATTCTGCGCCGCATTTCACGCAGAATCCGGCGGAATCATATTCATGGTCACAGAACGTATATCCTTTAGGCGCGCTCCAGCCTTCATATATGTATCCGCCATGGGCTCTCGAGCTGTCAACCACACTTCGTTTTGTAATTTGAACTTTACCCCAAACATGGATGATTTCGTTATTTCCAAGATATAATGCCACATGCCCATAATTTGTTCCCGTGGCTCTTACCCAACTCCAATATAGAATTGCGCCGACAGGGATCGGCTCATTTGGGTCTGTGTGCATCTCCCCGTCTTTTTTGGGCAGGTCGCGGAGTTTGTTTGCGTCCGCGGCACCTAAACGGATACCGGCCCCTTTAAAATAGCACTCGTGAACAAACCCACCGCATAATGTTGCACCGGTTTTTTTATTATAGAATTCTGAACTTCCGTTCTTTCCCTTTGCATATTTAATCACTGCTTCTATCTGTTCTTCTGTGAGAAGCTTATTCCATTTTGATGATTTTGCCTCCGCCGTTATTCCCATACATGGAATCAACGTCAGCATCATACAAACAGCAAGAAGAACGCGAAGAAGTCTTTTCACCATGGTTTTCATTTCACTACCGACCTTTCGTTTCAAGCTGATCCGGTTCCGGAACAGCACGACATTTGTTAAATAATAGCATATTGGCTGCTCGATTGCAATGTTTTTCCGTTATTCTGCCGACAGCGGTGCTGGTTTTGATCTGTGTCCTGTTATGCAAAAACCCCCATTTATCAGCATCAATACAGAGCTGGCTGATAAATGGGGGCTGCTCATTCAGTATGGTTTTTTATTTCTCCGAATCCTCGATCAGGCCGTAGCCGCCGCTGTTGCGCTTATAGACGACGGCGAAGGCGCCGCCGGCCTCGGAGTTGCGGAAGGCGTAAAACTCGTGCCCGAGCAGATTCATCTGCAGCACGGCTTCCTGGGCGGTCATGGGCTTGAGCTCGAAGGTCTTGGTGCGCACGATGGTCAGATCTTCTTCGGGCTCCTCCTCGCCGGATTCGGTCACGGGCGCGTAATCGCTCCAGTCGATGGGGCCGCTGCGGAGCTTTTTCCCCAGCCGGGTCTTGTTCTTGCGGATCTGGCGCTCGATGGACGCCACGGCGGAGTCGACGGAGGCGAAGGGGTCGCCGGTGGTCTCCTTGACACGGTAGAACATGCCGTTGTTCTTGAGGGTGACCTCGGCGGTGTAGCGTCCGCGCTCACGGCTGAAGGTGACGAATGCCTCGCTGTCGCTGCGGAACAGCCGGTCGATCTTGCCGACCTTTTTTTCCGCGTAGAGCCGCAGGTCGTCGGTGAGCTCCAATTGCTTGGCAGTGATGGTGTACTTCATTACTGTCCCAGCTCCTTTCGTACTTGTATTTTCATTATAACACGCGCCGGAGGAAAAGGGTAGCTTATTTGTGAACATTTCCCGCCGCGTCCAAAGACAGGGAAAAGGGCCGGCGCGCATACCGCGCTGCCGGCCCGGGAAAATGCGTATTTCGGACGTCTGCCGGTCCTTATTGCGCGCGGGAGGCCTTCGCCGCCATGCGCTGGAAGAGCTTGACGATCTCGACGATGGGGATGACCATCGCGCCCAGGCCCACGGCCACGCTGTACTCCCGCAGCGTGACGGTGGAGAAGGAGAAGGCGGCGGCCATGGCGGGGATCTCGCAGACCACGGTGGTCATCAGCAGCGCCGCGGCCAGGGAGATCCACAGCGCCCAGTTGATCGTGCGCAGCGTGAAGATGCTGTGGCGCTGGGAGCGCATATTGAAGCTGTGGAAGATCTCTGCCATGGACATGGTCAGAAACGCCATCGTGGTGCCCGCGGCGCTGCGCGCGGGGATCTCCCAGATCCCGGACTCCATATAGTGGCCGATGAAGAAGCTCGCGAGGGTCAGCGCCGAGACCATCAGTCCCTGGTAGGCGATGTCCGCGCCCATGCCGTCGGCGAAGATGCCCGCCTTGGCGCTGCGCGGGCGGCGGCGCATGATGTCCCGCTCGCCCTTTTCCAGTCCCAGAGCCAGCGCCGGGAGGCTGTCGGTGACCAGGTTGATCCACAGCAGGTGCACCGGCTCGAGGATCACAAAGCCCATGAGCGTGGCGGCGAAGATGCTGATGACCTCGCTCATGTTGGAGCCCAGCAGGAACTGGATGGCCTTGCGGATGTTGTCGTAGATCCGGCGGCCCTCCTCCACGGCGCCCACGATGGTGGCGAAGTTGTCGTCTGCCAGCACCATGTCGGCCACGTTCTTGGTCACGTCGGTGCCGGTGATGCCCATGCCCACGCCGATGTCCGCGGACTTGATCGAGGGCGCGTCGTTGACGCCGTCGCCGGTCATGGCGGTGACGTACCCGGCCTTGCGCCAGGCGTTGACGATGCGGGTCTTGTGCTCGGGCTGCACCCGGGCGTAGACGGAGATGTCCTGGTAGCAGGCCTCGAACTCCTCGTCGCTCATGGCGCCGAGCTCCGAGCCGGTGACGGCCCGCTGTCCTTCGCCGAGGATGCCCAGATCCTTGGCGATGGCCACGGCGGTGTCGATGTGGTCGCCGGTGATCATGATGGGCCGGATCCCCGCGGCGCGGCACTCCTTGATCGCGTCGTAGACCTCCGGGCGGCAGGGGTCGATCATGCCCAGGAAGCCGATGAACACCAGATGCTGCTCAAGGTTCTCGGGCTCATAGCTGTCCGGCTCGCCGTCCCAGGGACGGAAGGCCGCGGCCAGCAGCCGCAGCGCCCGGTCGGCAAACTCCTTGGCCCGCTCGAGGGCCATGGCCTTGTATTCATCGGTGATGGGCTTGATCTGTCCGTCCTGCCAGTAGCCGTCGCAGCGGGCCAGCAGCATTTCCGTGGCGCCCTTGGTATACTGCACGATGCTCCCGTCCACCCGGTGGACCGTGGACATCATCTTGCGCATGGAGTCAAAGGGCGCCTCGCCGATGCGGGGGTACTTCTCGTCCAGCTCGTCCTTGTACTCGTGCAGGTCGTGGGCGTGGTTGACCAGGGCCGCCTCGGTGGGCTCGCCCTCGGCGGTGTGCATGCCCAGCGAGCGCTTGGCGTCGGAGCAAAGAGCCATGGCGCGGGCCAGAAGGACCGGGTCGTCGGTCCAGGTGTCGGTGACGGTCATGCTGTTCTGGGTCAGAGTGCCGGTCTTGTCCGAGCAGATGATCTGGGCGCAGCCCAGGGTCTCCACGGCCGTGAGCCGCCGGATGATGGCCCGGCGCCGGGACATGTTGGTCACGCCGATGGACAGCACGATGGTCACCACCGCGGCAAGGCCCTCGGGGATGGCCGCCACGGCCAGGGACACTGCGATCATGAACGAGTGGAGGATGGTCTCAAAATCAAACCCGCCCGCGCGGATGATCTGCACGCCGAAGATCACCGCGCAGATGCCCAGCACCAGCTTGGTGAGCACTCTCGAGAGCTGAGCCAGCTTGATCTGCAGCGGGGTCTGGGACTGCTCGGCACGGGAGAGCGCGTCGGCGATCTTGCCCATCTCGGTGTCCATGCCGGTGCCTGTGACTACGACGGTGCCGCGGCCGTAGGCCACGCTCGAGCCCATGTAGACCATGTTTTTGCGGTCGCCCAGGGGCACGTCGCCGGCGGGGTCGCGCAGCTCGATGAGGTCGATGAATTTGCTCACGGGCACGCTCTCACCGGTGAGAGCGGCCTCCTCGATCTTCAGACTGGCGCTGTCGATGATACGTCCGTCGGCGGGCACGGCGTCGCCGGCCTCCAGCATCACGATGTCGCCCACGACCAGCTCCTGGCTGGGGATCACGCACATCTTGCCGTCGCGCATCACCTTGCTGGTGGCCGCGGACATCTGCTGCAGGGCTTCGATGGCGGCCTCGGCCTTGTTCTCCTGGTACACGCCCAGCACCGCGTTGATGAGCACGACCGACAGGATGATGATCACGTCGGCAAAGCTCTCGCCCTCCACCACGGACAGCACGCCGCTGATGGCGGCCGCTGCCAGCAGGATGATGATCATGGGGTCGGCCAGCTGCTGCAGGAACCGGCGCACCAGCGAGACCTTCTCGGGCTCGGCCAGCTTGTTGTGGCCGTTTTTCGCCAGCCGGATCGCGGCTTCTGCGGAGCTCAGGCCGTTGGGTGTGCTCCCGACCTCTTCGAGCACGCGCGCGGCGTCTTCGCAATAGTACTTCATGCCAAATCACCTCATTACAGTATACAGAAAACCCATGGGCAGACGGGAGCCTGCCCATGGGTCTGGTCATTTGATGCAAACCAGGCGGTCACCCGCCAGTGCTGTTGATTTGCAGCCGCGGCAGCGGCCGATTACTCCCCCATGGAGTGAGTGCATTGTATCGTACAAACGCCGGTCTGTCAAGGTCCAAATCGTTTTGCGGGTCTTTTTCATCCGTGACCGGGGTTGTACCATTCAGCGCCATTGTCGGTGAGTGTCCGGGGCTGGCGCTTTTAACCTTTACCGGGGTTTGGAGCATTCAGCTCCATTGTCGGTGGTTATCTTAGGTAATGCGCATTTTTCTTTGCGTATCTTTCCAATCGCGCAGAATTCTTCGGAAGTCTGAAAACCGGCTGCCGCCGGCGCGATTTCCGGGTGGGAACCATGTTCCCCCCG
>JAFXYJ010000042.1 GCA_017541825.1 Oscillospiraceae bacterium
ACGAGATCTTTGTTCCTGAGATGCTGGTTTCCGCCCGTGCGATGAAGAAGGGCGTTGAGGTCCTCAAGCCCCATCTGGCCAGCGGCGCTGCCGGCGCTCTGGGCAAGGTCATCATCGGCACCGTGGCCGGCGACCTGCACGACATCGGCAAGAACCTGGTCGCGATGATGATCGAGTCGGCCGGCTTCGAGGTCAACGACCTGGGCGTCGACGTGCCGAAGGAGAAGTTTGTTGAGGCCCTCGAGGCGGCTCCCGACACCAAGATCGTTTGCTGCTCCGCTCTGCTGACCACTACGATGCCCGCCATGCGCGAGACGGTGGAGACTCTGAACTCCCACCCGCTGCGCAGCCAGTTCAAGATCATGGTCCGCGGCGCTCCCATCACCCAGGAGTTTGCCAACGAGATCGGCGCTGACGCCTACACCGAGGACGCCGCTTCCTGCGCCCAGAAGGCCAAGGAGCTCGTCGGCTGATTCACAACCGAACGATAAAAAGGATATTGGCGTCCAACGCCAATATCCTTTTTTCATCCCGAACAAAAACTGAGGAGGTAAAAAATATGTGGCGCAAGATCCCGTTTGTCGAGAGCGAACTCGAAATCATCGGTGAGATTCCCGGCTTTATGCCCGGCATGCCCGGTACGCCTTACCGCAACCCCCCCGTTACCCCCCGCGAGAACATGGACGCTATTTTCTATGAAAAGAAGCCGTTCTGGATCCCCACGTCCATGGACATGGGCATGTTCAACTCCATGCTCTACAGCACCAACCTCAGCCGCGGCATGGGCGCGGACATGAAGGACGTCTTCGGCATCGAGTGGGAGTGGGTCGAGTCCGCCGGCGGCTCCATCGTTCGTCCCGGCCAGCCCACCATGGAGGACGTGAACGAATGGAAGCAGTTCGTCAAGATCCCCGACGTGACCAAGTGGGACTGGGCCGGCGAGGCCAAGAACAATAAGCTCGATCCCCGGTTCTCCGCGCAGATCTCCCTGGTCAACGGCGTATGGTTCGAGCGTCTGATCTCCTTCATGGACTTCGTCCCCGCCGCCATGGCCTTGATCGACGACGACCAGAAGGACGCCGTCAAGGAGCTCTTCCAGGCGACGACGGATATGGCCTGCAAGGTCGTGGATATGCTCTGCGAGAACTACCCGCTGCTGGACTTCATCCAGATCCACGACGACTGGGGCGCCCAGCGTTCCCCGTTCTTCTCCACGGAGACGGCCTATGAGCTGTTCGTTCCCTACATGAAGCAGTTCACCGACCATGTCCACTCCTGGGGCCGCAAGGCCACGCTTCACTCCTGCGGACATATCGAAGACCGCGTGGAGTGCTTCATCGACGGCGGCTTTGATATGTGGGAGCCGCAGGATATGAACAACATCAAGGAGCTGTACGAGAAGTACGGCGACAAGATCATCTTCGGCGTCTGGCCCGACAAGTTCGATCCCCAGGCTCTGACCGAGGAGGAGCAGCGCGCCGAGGCCCGCAAGTTTGTCGACTTCTATTCCCAGCCCGGCAAGCCCGTGGTGATCAGCTTCTACGGCGTATGGGGCCTGACCCCGGCCTTCTCCGACGAGCTCTACCGTTACTCCCGCGCGAAATTCGCCGAGATGTACGGCTGAGATCGAAACAGCAAAAACCTGACAATGAGCCGCCCCGGTCTCCGGGGCGGCTTTTCCGTCATTCGTGCCTGCGGGCGCGGGCGTCTCCGACAAGGGCCCGGCCGGGCGGGTCCCGTTTGAAAAACAGCATATTGCATTTTGAAATAAGATAAGGCATTATAATTGTACAGCTTAAAGCGAACGGAGGAATAACGATGAAGGTGCTGATGATCAACGGAAGCCCTCACGCCGAAGGGAACACCGCGCTGGCGCTCTCCGAGATGCGAAAGATCTTTGACGACCAGGGCGTGGAGACCGTGCTGCTCCATGTGGGAAACAGGGACATCCGCGGCTGCATCGCCTGCGGCACCTGCCACAAAAAGGGGAAATGCGCCTTCGACGACGCGGTCAACGAGGCCGCTGCGATCCTCGAGGGCTGCGACGGTCTCGTCGTGGGCTCGCCGGTCTATTTCGCCTCGGCCAACGGCACGCTGGTCTCCTTCATGGACCGGCTGTTTTACAGCAGCCATTTCGACATGACCATGAAGGTCGGCGCCGCGGTGGCGGTGGCGCGCCGGGGCGGCCTGTCCGCCACCTTTGACGAGCTCAACAAATACTTCACGATCAGCGGTATGCCCGTGGCGTCCAGTCAGTACTGGAACAGCCTCCACGGGACCGCCCCCGGCGAGGCCGCCGGAGACGCCGAAGGCCTGCAGGTCATGCGGACCCTGGCCAGGAACATGGTGTTTCTGATGAGATCCATCGCTCTTGGCAGGGAAGCGTACGGTCTGCCGGAAAAAGAGCGCCGCGTCGCGACCAACTTCATCCGCTGAAATGGAGCGGATCACTTCAAGACAGAACCGACAGATCCGGTTTCTGCGCCGTCTGGCAAAGGAGCGCGCGTTTCGCCGCGAGCAGGGGATGTTCCTCTGCGACGGAGAGAAGCTGCTGACCGAAGCCGCGCAGAACAACGCCGCGGTCACGATGGTGCTGCTCCGGGAGGGCGGCGCCGCGCCGACGCTTCCCGTCGGAGCGGACGTCCCGGTCTATACCGCGCCGGAGGACGTTTTTACCTATGTCTCTCCGCTGGAAAACAGTCCCGGACCGCTGTTTGCCGTGAAGATCCCCGCACTCCCGGAGACGGCGCCCCGCCGCGTCATCGTCCTGGAAAACCTGCAGGACCCGGGGAACGTGGGAACGATCCTGCGCACGGCCGCGGCGTTCGGATGCGATCTTGCGGTGCTCGCGGGCGAGTGCGCCGACCCTTACAATCCCAAGACGGTCCGCGCGGCCATGGGAGCGCTGTTCCGCCAGCGGCTGATCGAGCTGCCGCTCTCCGGGCTCGCCGCGGCGCTGCGCGGATGGGGCCTTCCTCTGTACGGCGCCGCGCTCTCCGCGGATGCCGCCGACGTCACGGACACGGACCTTTCCGCCGCAGCTGTGGCCGTGGGCAACGAGGGCCACGGCCTTTCCCGGGAGCTGCTGGATCTGTGCGACGGGAAGATCATCATTCCCATGGCCCCGGGAAGCGAGTCGCTCAACGCCGCCGTGGCGGCGTCCATCCTCCTGTGGGAGATGTCCCGCGGCAGAAAACAAGCCTGAAACAGACAGAAAGAGGCGACGCCATTGGCTCAACTGCGATACTGGATATGGCTCACGACACTCATCGGCGTGCGCTCTGTCTCCGTGCAGAGCCTGATGGAGCATTTCGGCGGGCCGATGGAGGTCTACTTTGCGCCGAAGGGCGGCTATGACGAGGTACCGGGGCTGACGGATCGGGAAAAGGAGCTTTTGGAAAACAAGGACCTCTCGCGTACGGAGAGAGTGATGGAGGCCTGCCAGCGGCAGAACATCCGCGTCGTGACCGTACAGGACGCCCTCTATCCGGACCGGCTGCGCCAGATCTCCGATCCGCCGCCGGTGCTCTATGTGCGCGGCAGTCTGCCGTTTCTCGACGAGATGCCGGTCATCGCCGTCGTGGGCACGCGAAAGGCCAGCCCCTACGGCATCAAGATGGCCACCCGGATCGCCCAGGAGATCACCGCCGGAGGCGGCTGCGTGGTCACCGGTATGGCCGCGGGCGTGGACGGCGCCGCGGCCCGGGGAGCCCTGCTGGAGAACGGTCCCTGCGTGGGCGTGCTGGGCACGGCGATCGACGTGGATTATCCGAAGGAGAACGCCTCCCTGATCGCCGATGTGGCGGCGGTGGGCGCCATCGTCAGCGAATTCCCGCCGGGTTATCCCACGAAGGGGGAGAACTTCCCGCGGCGCAACCGTATCATGAGCGGCCTGAGCTGCGGCACCTGCGTGGTGGAGGCGCCGAGACGCTCCGGCGCGCTCATCACCGCCAATCTGGCACTCGAGCAGGGGAGGGACGTGTTCGCCGTCCCGGGCAATGCCGACAGCCCCGCCAGCGCCGGATCCAACGATCTCATCAAGGAATGCGCGCAGGTTGTGACCGGCGGCGCGGAGATCCTGCGTGAATATGCCGGCCTCTATCCCAACACGGTCCGCGGGCACGCGGAGATCTTCACGCCCGAGAAACCGGAGGAGCCGGCCCCCGATCCCAAAAGCGCGCCGGAGACAAAATCGGGGATTGACAGCCCCCCGTCTATCCCTTATATTGACTTGGAAAGCCGCATTGCCGGCTTTTCGGCTGACCAGCAGACGATCCTGCGGTGCATGGCGGAGGGAAAGACCCACGTGGACGACATCATCGAGGCCACGGGTTTTTCTGCGGCCAAGGTGCTCTCATCCATGACGCTGCTGGTCATCCGCGGCGCTGTCCGTTCCCATCCGGGCAAGCGGTACACGCTGAATCTGTAAATCATTTCTCTGCAAGGAAGTTGTTTCATGGCACAAGCTAAAAAAGATCTTGTGATCGTCGAGTCGCCTGCGAAGGCGCGGACCATCGAAAAATATCTGGGCGGGAAATACCGGGTGATCGCCTCCATGGGCCACCTGCGGGACCTGCCCAAAAACAAACTGGGCGTGGATATCGACAACGGCTTTACGCCGGAGTATATCCCTGTGGCCGCCCGCAGCGACGTCATCGAGGAGCTGAAAAAACGCTCCGGGGAAGCGAAGGTCGTCTATCTTGCCACCGACCCGGACCGCGAGGGCGAGGCCATCAGCTGGCATCTCAAGGAGCTGCTCGGCATTCCCGACGAAAAGGCCCGCCGGGTCACTTTCAATGAGATCACCAAAAAGGTGGTGCAGGAGAGCATCGCCGCGCCCCGTGACATCGATCAGGATCTGGTGGACGCCCAGCAGGCGCGCCGGGTCCTCGACCGCATCGTGGGCTACAAGCTCAGCCCGCTGCTCTGGCGAAAGGTGCGCCGGGGCCTCTCCGCCGGCCGTGTGCAGTCGGTGGCCATCCGCATGGTCGTGGACCGCGAGAACGAGATCCGCGCCTTCAAGCCCGAGGAGTACTGGCATCTGGACGCCACTCTCGACCGGATCGAGGGCGACGGCACCTTTTCCGCCCGATATTTCGGCGAGGGAGAGAAGAAGCGCGAACTGCACACGGAAGCCGAGGTCAAGGCGGTCATCGCCGATGTGGAGAAGGCTCCCTGGGAGATCGGCGAGGTAAAGCGCGGACAGCGTCAGCGCAGTCCCGCCCCTCCGTTTATCACCTCCACGCTGCAGCAGGAGGCCAGCCGCCGCCTGGGCATGACGCCCCGGCGCACCATGAGCATCGCCCAGCAGCTCTACGAGGGCGTGGATATCACCGACGAGGGCACCGTGGGTCTGATCACCTATATGCGTACCGATTCCCTGCGCCTGTCCGAGGACGCGCTGGCCGCGGCGGGGAGCTTTATCCGCAGCCGTTACGGCAGCGAGTATTATCCCGGCAAGCCCCGGCGCTACAAGACCAAGGCCGGCGCCCAGGACGCCCACGAGGCCATCCGCCCCAGCGACGTGAACCTGACGCCGGAGCGGGTGAAAAAGGACCTGACCGCCGAGCAGTACCGGCTCTACCGGCTGATCTGGGGCCGCTTCACGGCCAGCCAGATGTCCAACGCGGTCTACGACAACGTGGTCATCGACGTGCTCAGCGCGGGACACTGCTTCAAAGCCAACCACTCCGAACTGCGCTTTCCGGGCTACACCGCCGTCTACGAGGACCACGGCGACGACGAGGACGACGCGCCGAAAAAGCCCCTGCCCGATCTGCGCGAGGGGGAAAGCGTGAAGCTCAAAAAGCTCGCCAGCGAGCAGAAATTCACCGAGCCGCCCGCCCGGTATACCGAGGCCACGCTGATCCGCGCCATGGAGGAAAAGGGCATCGGCCGCCCCTCCACCTACGCGCCGACCATCAGCACGATCACCGGACGCGAATATGTGGCCAAGGAGGGCAAGTATCTCAAGCCCACCTCGCTGGGCGAGGTGATCACCCAGCTTATGGAAGAGCGCTTCCCCGATATCGTGGACCTGAAATTCACGGCCCGGATGGAGGACCGCCTCGACGAGATCGAGAACGGCAAGATCCCCTGGCGGGACGTGCTGTCGGATTTCTACGGCGGGTTCGACCGGGAGCTCAGCGAGGCCGAAAAGGCCCTCGACTGCGTGCATGTGCGCGTTCCCGATGAGGTCACCGACGAAAAATGTGAAAAGTGCGGCCGCAATCTCGTGGTCAAGACGGGGCGCTTCGGCCGTTTCCTGGCATGTCCGGGCTACCCCGAGTGCAATTTCACCAAGCCCATCGTCATCGAGATGCCCGGGTCCTGCCCCAAATGCGGCAGCCGGATCCTCAAGCGCACCTCCAAGAAGGGCAACGCCTACTACGCCTGTGAAAAGGGCGCGGCCTGCGGCTTCATGACCTGGGACGTGCCGGTCAAGGACCGCTGCCCCAGCTGCGGCAAGAGCATGTTCAAGCTCTCCGGCAAGGGCCAGCGAAAGCCCTTCTGCGTCAATCCCGAATGCGAGGCCTTCGTCCCCGAGGACAAGCGCGGCTACCGCCGGCGCTCCTCCGGGGAGGAGAAGACCGTCGCCCGGCCCGGAGAGACGAAGTGAATCCCGTTACGGTCGTCGGCGCGGGACTGGCCGGGTCCGAGGCCGCGTGGCAGCTCTCTGTCCGCGGCATCCCGGTGCGTCTCGTGGAGATGAAGCCGAAGAAGATGACGCCGGCCCATGTCTCGCCCTGGTTCGCGGAGCTGGTGTGCTCCAACTCCCTGCGCAGCGACGAGCTGACCAATGCCGTCGGGCTGTTAAAAGAAGAGCTGCGCCGTCTGGGCAGCCTCATCATGCTCTGCGCGGACGAGCACCGCGTGGCCGCCGGCGGCGCCCTGGCCGTGGACCGGGAGGGCTTTGCCAAGGCCGTCACCGAGCGCCTTCGCGCCAGAGACAACGTGGAGATCGCCGAAGAGGAGGTCACGGATTTCCCCGAAGGGGATGTGATCATCGCCACGGGCCCGCTGACCTCGGACGCCTTCGCCGAGACGATCCTGCGCCGCACCGGCAGCGAGGGCCTGCATTTCTTCGACGCGGTTGCGCCCATCGTCTCGCTCGGCAGCGTGGACATGGACAGCGCCTTTCGGGCCTCCCGCTATGACAAGGGCACGGCGGACTACATCAACTGCCCCATGAACGAGGAGGAGTATACGGCCTTCTGGCGGGAACTGACCCGGGCCCGGCAGGCGGAGGTCCACGGCTTTGAGGATTCCGGCGTCTTCGAGGGCTGTATGCCCGTGGAGGTCATGGCCCGCCGGGGCATGGACACGCTGCGCTACGGGCCGCTCAAGCCCGTGGGCCTGCGGGACCCGCGCACCGGGAGAGAGCCCTGGGCGGTGGTGCAGCTCCGTCAGGACAACGCCGAGGGCACGCTCTACAACATGGTCGGTTTTCAGACCCATCTCGCCTTCGGCGAGCAGAAGCGGGTCTTTTCCATGATCCCCGCGCTGCATGATGCGGAGTTTGTCCGCTACGGGGTCATGCACCGGAACACCTATCTTCAGTCGCCCGGATTGCTGGACCGATACTACAGGCTCATCGGGTGCGAGCGGATCGCCTTCGCCGGGCAGATCACCGGCGTGGAGGGCTATGTGGAGTCCTGCGCCTCGGGGATGCTGGCAGCGCTGGAGCTCGCCGCCCGGCGGCTGGGACTCGGCAGCGTGGATTTCTCGCGCAATACCGCCATCGGCGCGCTGGCGCTGTACGTTTCCGGCGGCAGCGTGGGAGATTTTCAGCCGATGAACGTCAATTTCGGCATCATTTCCCCGCTGGAATACCGTGTGCGCGGCAAACGGAACAAAAACGCCGAGATCTCCGCCCGTTCGCTGCGGGAGATCGACGCGCTCACGAAAGGGGAGCTTTGGAAATGCGTATCATTATAGA
>JAFXYJ010000043.1 GCA_017541825.1 Oscillospiraceae bacterium
AACCCGACGAACCCGATGAGCCGGCGCTTGCCGCCGGCGCGGACGGAGCGCTTGCCGGAGCCACCACCGCCGTCGGGGCCGGCTCGGGCAGAGAGGCGTCCTCATTGTCCGCCTTCGCCTTCCCGCTGAGGGAGGCGGTCACGAGCGCGGCGAAGAAAATTCCGCTGAGTTTTTTGAACCACTTTTCCATATGCGATTCCTCATTCTTTCCTTCCGCCAAGCCGTCCGAGCATTTCCCAGGCATAGGCGTCTTTTTTTTGGTCCGCGAGCGTCAGCTTCTCATAGGGCAGGAGCATCGGATGACGGCGCAAAGCATTGTTTCGGACAGGGTCATACTGCCAGTTGTACATCTGGTAAAAGCGCATCCAGCGCCGGTGTTCCGTTTCCTGCAGCAGATCGGCCTGTGTGGGATAAAGCTGCATGTATCGCTCATAGGCCCGGCGGCAGTCTCCGTCGGTGAGCTCCGTCAGATCCTCGTCGTCGAGGAGATACCGGGCCTTGACGATCAGGTGGTCCGCGGCGGCGATGTTGGACTGGCGCAGGAACGGCGTCAGATCCCGCCAGGCGGTGGGATCGGGAGAGCCCTCGTTGTAGATGTCGTTCATCAGGATCGCCCGGCGGTTGACCTCGTCCTTCATCACGAATTCCGGCCGGATGCTCTCGGCCCGGCCGCCGAAGGAGTCGATGCCCGGCACGGGCTCGATGAGCCTGACGTGCACCGCGGCCGCGCTGGAAAACCAGCTGCGCAGCTTTTCATAGGTCTCCAGGTTGTCCCGGTCGGCGTCGCAGGCCAGGATGATGCGGTCGGCCCGGCCGATCAGCTCCCGGGCCTCCGCCCAGTCCCCGTCATGGAAGCACAGGGAGTCTTCTCCGGGAACGCCGGTCGTCATGGCCTTTACGATCTCCGGATGGAGCCCGGCAAAGTCGGAGACGTCGCCGAAGACGTGGTATTCCACGCTGCGGCCCGGCTCGAACACGTTCGTCAGCAGCGCCCGCTCCAGCAGCGCGCTGCCGTTCTCGCCGCAGCCGATCAGCACTACGGTCCGCTCGGACTTTTTGAGCGGGTGTTCCTTCCAGTACTGACGGCTCATGGCCTCCCGGGGGCTGAACATCTGCAGCTCCGGCGGGAAGCGCTCCGCGCTCAGATCCGCCATGCAGTAGCTGGCGATGCCCGCCTCCGCGGCCGTCAGGGCCCGGGTGTAATTCTCCCAGGGCTCGGGGCCCATACAGAAAAGGGAGAACCCTTCGGTGCCGCCGCGCAGCTTTGTCAGCATCGCGGTGTCAAAATTCATATGGATCACGTTCGGCCCGCCGACCAGCCCGCGGTCCTCCTCGGGGAAGATCAGCAGACACCCGCCGTCCTCCCGGAGCAGCGCCTCCGAGAGCGCCGCGGCGTCCTCGCTCTCGTGGGTGAAGGCGTACCAGCGGCGCCTGCGGCCCAGCCGCAGCCGCAGCCGGGGGATGAACGCCCCGCCGATCAGCCGCAGCCCGATGCCGATCAGAGCGGTCAGGATGCCGATGCTGCACAGGGCGAAGATCAGCCCCAGTATACGGCCCGGGGCGGTGACCGGTGAGAGGTCGCCGTAGCCCACGGTAGTCATCGTGATCAGCGAAAACCAGACTGCGTCCCAGAAGCTGAGGATCGTGGCGTTCGGATCTCCGGACTCCGCCTGCGTCAAAAGCATCAGCAGTATGATGTAGACGGCCAGCGCGGAGAGGATCACTCGTGCGTTCTTTTTCATCCCGCGGACTCCTCTCCGGCCCGCAGCAGACGGGGCAGGGCCAGGACGTTGTTGATGTCGTACTGTTTATAGTCCACGCTGCGCCCGGTCACCGCGCTCTCCCGCGCGGAGAGCTCGTCGAGCTCATCCCAGCTGACGAGACAGGCGTGGGTGCGTTCCTCGGTGTTCTTGGAGATCTTGATATTGCAGGGGAGACCCGCCTCCTGACAGCGGCGCCAGGTGGCGGCATTGTCGTTGAACTCCTCCGGGGTCATGGTGCGGTAACCGTTGGCGAAATGGAAGGCGTTCCAGCGCAGATGCTCGGTCTGGCCCAGATTGACCAGCAGCTCCTGCGAGGGATGCCAGTCCCCGGCGAGCATCTCCGCGCGGGAGCTGCCCGCGGCGCGGATGAAGGCGGGCAGGAATTCCGCCGACGCCCGGGAAGACATTTTGCTGAAGCTGGGACAGGCGACCCATTTTTCCCAGTCGCTCCGGTCGGAATCGTCGTAGACCGCGTTGAGGATGATCGCGTTCCGGTCGGCGTCCTCGGCGGAGAGGAAGGCGCGGGTATATATGTTCATCGTCAGGATCGGACTGCCCACGCTCTCCTGATAGCGTACGCCGGTGTCGCCGCAGCGCACCACGCAGATGTTCTCGGCCCGGCGGCGCTGGAGGTAGAGCATCAGATTGTCGGAGATCTCCCGGTTGCGCTCCTCGTCGCCGGTGCACACGACGATCAGCTTGAGCGTCGAGAGGCGCTGCTGGATATAGCTGTAAAAATCGCTGCCCCGGGCGTCGGCCTCCACGCTGTGGATCTCGTAATTGTGCAGCAGCTCCGGGCTGTCGGCGATCAGATAGCCGGCCTCCTTCTGGAAGTTGGGGGAGAACACCTCCGCCCGGAAGCGGGCGCCGGCGAACTGCCCGTTCATGACGAGCTGCTTGAGCACTGCCTGACCGTGGGCGCCGAAGCCCACGATCACGCATTCGTAGTCCTCCTTGGCGCGCCCGTCGGGACTGAAGGCGATGGATTCCCAGGGCGGGCATAGACGGATCAGGGCCCGGGCGCTCAGATCGCTGGCGTCGAACACATTGACGTAGCCGAAACCGTACTGCTCCTCGGATACCTGCAGCATGGAGGTGATGATATCCTCCGCGCCGGGCAGGGTGACGCGGGTGTTTTCCGCCGGGACGCCCAGCCCCTCGAGGGCGTTCTTGAGCCGGAGCGCAAAGAAGAGATTGCTGTCGGAGGCCTCGTCGATGGCATACACGGTCAGCGTACGGCTGCCGATGTGCAGACGGCGCAGGACCTTCTGGTCGCAGCGCACGGCGGCGGGCCCGATCAGCACGGACATGCCGATGTAGTTCAGATCGTTGATCGTGGCGGTCTTGGCGCTTTCGGCCACGAACACCACCGAGCTTTTGCCGGTGGCCAGACACTCCCGGCCCAGGGCGATGCTCTTGTCGTTGATGCCGTAGATCAGCGTCAGATCTCCCCGACGGGAGAGAAAATACCGGAGCTGGCGCAGCGCCTCGGCGCCCAGCGTGTTCAGCGCGGCGCTGGCAACGGAGAAGAAGGCCAGCAGGTGCAGCAGCCAGAAGCCCGCCAGACCCGGCGCAGTGGAGACCAGCCGCGTGCCCGCGATGGCCGAGAGCTCGTTGATGCCGACGAACATGCGGAACACGAACACCGGCGTGCGCAGTACGGTCAGCAGCAGGCTCCGGGATATCTCGTAGTATCCGAAACCGTAGTATATCAGTCCGCCGACCACGACGACGGCCATGGAGACGGTCACGAACCTGGAGAAAAACGCGGGCTTGAGCGTCATGCTCAGCAGGACCGCGAGCACAAAGGCTGCACTGAACAGCACGGACAAAACGGCAAGCGACATAGGATCTGCCTTTCAAAAAGGAGTTTTGACGCCGGAGGACAGGAAAAGATAATTATACAGATATAATAATAATACTATATAATTAAAAAATCAATCGGAAATTCGATATTTTTTGAAGTTAATTGATGAAAATTGTCACAAATCAAGCGCCGACACCGCGTTTCGGCCACGGCGCGGCGCAGAGACAAAACGACAGGGGGCTGCAATAAAACAGCGCCCTGTCGAAAAAACAAAAAAAGACCTCAAAGCGGTGCTGCCTGCTCCGGCGGCTGCATTCACTCTCGGACGATTCGCCTTTATCTTTACCGGGGTTTTAAACATTCAGCTCCATTGTCGGTGCGTGTCCGACAATGGAGCTGAATGGAGCTGCCCCGGTAAACTGAAAAAGCGCATTGCCTGCAAGTCAGCACCGCTACCGGAGCAAAAGCGCCAACCCTCGGGTCACGCACCGAAAGCGGCCCTTTGTCCGTCCCTGTGGGGCGATAAAGCTCACTTCAGGGCTTCCAGACCCTTGAACATGAGCTTTTTATATGCCTCCACGCCGGGCTGATCGAAGGGGTTGACGCCCTGCATGTAGCCCGACAGAGCGCAGGCGAACTCGAAGAAGCACACCAGCTCGGCGAAGCCGGCCTCGTCCATGGCGGAGACCTCCACGGCCAGGTTGGGCACGCCGCCCTGGATATGGGCCTCCTTGACGGCGGCCCGGGCGATGGCGGAGATCTCATTGAGATCGTGGCCGGCCAGATAATTGAGCCCGTCGCCGTCGGCCTCGTCGGCGGGGATGGCGTACGCCGCGCCGCTCTCACCGAAGCTGACGACGGTCTCCATCAGATGCCGGGGGCCGTCCTGGATGTACTGGCCCATGGAGTGAAGGTCCGCGTTGAACTCCACGCTGGCCGGGAAGATGCCCAGGCCGTTCTTGCCCTCGCTCTCGCCGTAGAGCTGCTTCCACCACTCGGCCATCATGCGGAACCGGGGCTCGTAGCAGCCGAGGATCTCGATGGTCTTGCCGCTCCGGTAGAGCGCCTGCCGCGCGGCGGCGTACTGCCAGGCGGGGTTGGCGCTGCTGCGCTCGTCCAGGGCCTTGAAGGCGGCGCCGGCGGCAGCGAGCATGGCTTTCACGTCCTGCCCGGCGGCGGCCAGCGGCAGCAGCCCCACCGCGGAGAGCACGCTGTAGCGCCCGCCCACGTCGTCAGGCACCACGAAGCACTCCCAGCCGGCGGCGTCGGCGGCGGATTTGAGTGCGCCGCGCCGGGCGTCGGTGGTGGCGAAGATGCGCTCCGCGGCCCCGGCGGGACCGTATTTTCGGATCAGCAGCTCCTTGAAGATGCGGAATCCCACCGCCGGCTCCAGGGTGGTGCCGGACTTGGATACCACGTTGATGCAGAAGTCCCGGTCGCCCAGCCGTTCGATCGCGTCCCGTACCGCCACGGCGGACAGGCCCGTGCCGGCGAAGATCAGCTCGACGCCGTCGCCCTTCCGGCCCAGCAGGTCGTAAGCCGCGCGGGCGCCCAGGTAGGACCCGCCGATGCCCACGACGATGAGCACGTCGCCCCTGGCGCGGATGCGCGCGGCGGCGGAGAGGATCCGGTCCAGCTCGCCGGAGGCGATGCGTTCGGGCAGCTCCAGCCATCCGGTGAATTCGGCGCCGGGACCGGAACGCTCCGTCAGCGTGCGGTGGGCGGCAGCGCATTTTTCGTAGTCGGGACCGGCTTCGCCCCAGAAGGACTCGGCGCCGGAAAGATCCACTTTGATCATATCTGTGTTTCCTCCTTGAAAAGGTTGGTCTTCCTATGCACATTTTACCGCTTCGCGCCGGGTTTATCAAGCGTTGACAACCGGAAAGAAGGAAATTATATTCTTATCATAGCACCGGGGAGGGACGGACGTGTTCAAAAAGCTGTTTGATGTTAAATTCTGGAAATTCATCCTGGTGGGGGTGGCCAACACCCTTGTGGGCTCCGGGGTCATGTTTCTGTGCTACAACGTGTTCGGGGCCAGCTACTGGTTTTCTTCCGCGGCCAACTATGTGGTCGGCAGCGTACTCAGTTACTTCCTGAACAAGTATTTCACCTTCCGGAGCAGACAGCGCAGCTGGGCGGAGATCGGCCGCTTCGCGCTCAACATCCTCGTCTGCTACGGCGTCGCGTACGGCGCGGCCCGGCCGCTGATGCGGCGGCTGCTGCAGAGCGCGCCGCCGAACGTGCAGGACAACGTCGCCATGCTCTTCGGCATGTGCCTGTTCATCGGCCTGAATTATCTGGGCCAGCGGTTTTTCGTATTTCCCGAGGGGAAGGACGGAGACTCTCAGGCCTGACCGCAGAGGATGCGTACCAGACGCATCCACAGGGGGAGGAGCCCTGTCCGCGGCACGCTCTCGGCGGCGACGAGCGGCGTCTCGGCCACGGTCACGCCGCCGGAGCTGAGGCGCAGCGTCCCCAGCCGTTCCCCGGCCTCCACCGGCGCGTTCACGCATTCGGGCAGCTCCACCGAGACCTCCAGAGAATTCTGCAGCGCCTTTTCCACAACAACGGAAGCGCTCTCGCCCATCACGGCCCCGACGCTCCCGGCCGTTCCGAGCCTGACCGGAACGGCCGGGAGCGTTTCGGTCTGCGGCGTCACGAGGGCGTAATTGGCGAAGGCGTAGTCCAGCAGGGTCCGCGCGTCGTCGAAGCGCTGCTGGCTGGTCTCGCCGTGAAGGATCACCGAGATGAACTCCGTCCCCTCGCGCATGGCGGAGGCGGACAGACAGAACATGGCCCGGGAGGTGAAGCCGGTCTTTAGCCCGGTGCAGTCGGGGTAGAAGCGCACGAGCTTGTTGGTGTTGGTCAGACCGAACTCGCCCCCGCGGATCGTGTCGGTCCAGATGCCGGTGAACTGCCGCACGAAAGCGTGGCCCAGCAGCTCCCGGGACATCAGCGCCACGTCCAGGGCGCTGGTGTAGTGGTCCGGGTCCTCTAACAGGCCGGTGCAGTTGGTGAAATGGGTGTCGGTCATGCCCAGCTCGGCGGCGCGGCGGTTCATCCGCGCGGTGAAGGCGTCCTCGGAGCCGCACAGGTGCTCGGCCAGGGCCACCGCGCAGTCGTTGGCCGATACCACGGCCACGCATTTGGTCATCTCGGCCACGGTCATCTGCTCGCCCTCCCGGAGCCAGATCTGGCTGCCGCCCATGGAGGACGCGCGCTTGCTGGCCGTAACGATATCCTGCGCGCCGACGGCGCCGGACTCCACGGCCTCGGCCACCAGCAGCAGCGTCATCACCTTGGTGACACTGGCGGGGGAGAGCCGTTCGTGCTCGTTTTTGGCGTAGAGCAGCGTGCCGGTCTCCCGTTCCATGAGCACCGCCGCGGTGCATCTGAGGTCAAAGCTGTCCGGACCGAGGGGCTCGAGGGCGAAAACCGGCGCCGTCAGCATCGCCGCGGTCAGGAGCAGAGTGATCAATATGCGCATGGGACGCGCCTCCTCTCGCCACATCATATTGTGAATAAGATGTGAATATTCATTTTTTCGCTTTGTAAAAAGAATCCTTGAATATCAAGGTTTTGCACATTCTCCACAGACTTTCCCACAGGTTTTGGGCCCGAATAGAGGAAAATCTTATGCAATTATGCTTGACATAAGACGCGGTTCGACAAAAAATATGCATCCCCGACGCATCCATGCATAAAAAACCCCGCGGAGGCAGGTGCCCCCGCGGGTCCGGCTTGACGGCCGGAAAACTGTTGCGTATTATATTTCAGTGCAGCGCGGGACGGAGCTCGTCCTTCGCGCGCAGCAGCGCCTGACAGAAGGCCTCGCACTCCCCGGCGGTCGTATAGCGCGAAAAGCTCACGCGCAGCGCGCCGTCGATGACCCGGTCCGGCAGTCCCATGGCCTCGAGCACGTGGCTGCGCCGGCCGCGCTTGCACGCCGAGCTCCGGGAGACGTAGATGCCCTCCCTCTCGAGGTAGTTCATGAGCACCTCGCTGCGGTAGCCGGGCAGGGACAGCGAGAGGATGTGCGCCGCCCCGCCGGGGATGAACACCGCCTCCGGCAGCGCGGCCGAGAGCCTTTCGACGCAGTACCGGCGCAGCGCGGCCATATGCTCCGCGCTCTCGGCGCGCCCCTGGGCGGCCAGCGCGGCCGCGGCGCCGAAGGCGGCGATCTGGGGCACCGGCTCGGTGCCCGCGCGCAGGCCGTTCTCCTGACCGCCGCCGAGGATCAGCGGCGGCAGCCGCAGGCCCTGCCGGATGTAGAGGGCGCCGATGCCCTTGGGCGCGTGGATCTTGTGTCCGCTGATGCTGATGAGGTCGGCGCCCAGCCCCCTGGCGGTAAAGCCCAGCTTGCCGTATGCCTGCACCGCGTCGGTGTGGAGCAGCGCGGCCGACTTTGCCTCCCGGAGGACCCGGGAGACGCCGGCGATATCCGTGACGGCGCCGGTCTCGTTGTTGACGAGCATCAGCGAAACGAGCACGGTATCCTCCCGCAGCGCCGCGGCCACGGCCTCCGGCGTCACGGCGCCGTCCGGCCCGGGGGCCAGGAGCGTCACTTCCCAGCCATCCCGATGCATGGCCAGGAGCGTCTGACGCACCGCGTCGTGCTCGGCCTCGGAGGAGATGATGTGGCGGCCGCGGCGCTTCTGCGCCTCCGCGGCGCCGCGCAGGGCCCAGTTGTCGCTCTCGCTGCCGCCGGAGGTGAACACGATCTCCCCGCTCTTCGCGCCCAGCGGCGCGGCTGTCTGCCGGCGGGCCTTTTCCACCAGCTCGCGGGCCGCCCGGCCCTTTGCGTGGGTGGAGCTGGGGTTGCCGTAGTTTTCCAGCATCGCCGCCGCCGCGGCCTCGGCCGCCTCGGGACAGACCCGGGTGGTGGCGGCGTTGTCGAGATAGATCTCCAAGCAAATCAATCCTTTTGGAAGTGAGTTTATGCGCTATATTATAGCCACCCTCGGGTGCAAGGTCAACCAGTATGAATCCGAGGCGCTGGATCAGATGCTCCGCAGCCGGGGCCACCGGCCCTGCGCCGACGGCGAGCGGGCGGAGATGATCATCGTGAACACCTGCGCCGTCACCGCGGAGGGGGAGCGCAAGGTGCGCCAGACCGTCCGCCGGCTGCGCCGGGAGCATCCCGGAGCGCAGCTGGCGCTGTGCGGCTGCTGGACCCAGGTGGACAGCGCCGCCGCGGCGGCGCTCGGCGCGGACGTGATCGTCGGCACCGGCGACCGCGCGGGCTTCGCGGACGCGGTGGAAGCCGCCGCCGCGGAGAAGAAGACCGCCTCGGAGATCGACGACCCCTTCCGCCGCCGCGCCTTCGAGGAGCTGCCCGCCGGCGCCTACGCCGGCCACGCGCGGGCCTATCTCAAGATCGAGGACGGCTGCGACAATTTCTGCGCCTACTGCGTCATCCCCTACGCCCGGGGCAGAGTGCTGTCCCTGCCCCGGGAGCGCTGCGCGGCGGCCTTGGCGGCCCTGGCCGCCCGGGGCTACCGGGAGATCGTCGTCACCGGCATCGAGATCGCCTCCTGGGGAAAGGACCTCAAAAACGGCCAGACGCTCATCGACGCGCTGGAGGCCATGGCCGCGGCCGCGCCGGAGGTGCGGCTCCACCTGGGCAGCCTGGAGCCCACGGTGGTGACGCAGGATTTCGTCGACCGGCTGCGGCGGCTCGACGTCTGCCCGCATTTCCATCTGTCGCTCCAGTCGGGCTGCGACGCCACCCTCCGGCGCATGCGCCGCAAATATGACACCGCGGAGTTTTACGCCGTGACGGAGCGGCTGCGCGCGGCCTTCCCCGGCTGCGCCCTGACCACGGACCTGATCTGCGGCTTCCCGGGAGAGACAGAGGAGGAGTTCGCCGCGACGCTGGCGTTCATCGAAAAGTGCGCCTTCTCGGCCATGCATATCTTCCCCTATTCGGTGCGGCCGGGCACGAAGGCCGCCGACATGCCCGGACAGCTCACGAGGGAGGAGAAGGCCTCCCGCTGCCGCCGGGCCAGATCCGTGGCCGACAGGACGCGCAGGGCGTATCTCGCCTCCTGCGTGGGGCGCACGCTGGAGGTCCTCTTCGAGACGGAAAAGGACGGCGTGAGCGTCGGGCACGGGGAAAACTACATCGAGGTGAAGGTCTCCGCCGCCGGTCTGCGCCGTCTTGTGAAAAAGGTAAAAATAACCGCGGCGGAAGGAGAAATGCTTGTCGGCACTGTACTTTGACAAACTAAATCGATGGGTATATACTTTCCTTTACCCCAAAATATGAAACAAGGAGGAGCAAGACGATGAAACGCGAAGAAGTCTATAATTTTTCCGCCGGTCCCTCGGTCCTGCCGGAGCCGGTGCTGGAAAAAGCGGCGTCCGAGCTGCTCAACTACCGCGGCACGGGCATGTCGGTGATGGAGATGAGTCATCGATCTTCCGCCTTCATGGACATATTCGCCGAGACGAAGGCCAAGATGAAGGCCGCGCTGAAGGTGCCCGACACCCACGAGATCCTGTTCCTGCAGGGCGGCGCCTCGCTGCAGTTTTCCATGGTGCCGCTGAACCTGTGCGCGGAGGGCGACACGGCCGATTACGCCGTCACCGGCAACTTTGCCAATATCGCGGCCAAGGAGGCCGGAAAGTACTGCACCGTCCATGTCATGGCCTCCAGCGAGGATACGAAATTCGACCGGATCCCCGCGCAGGAGGAACTGCGCCTCTCGGCGGAGGCGAAGTATTTTTACTACTGCGCCAACAACACGATCTTCGGCACCGCCTGGAACTACGTCCCCGAGACAGCCGCGCCCCTGGTGTGCGACATGTCCTCGGAGATCCTCTCCCATCCGGTGGACGTATCCCGCTACGGCCTGATCTTCGCCGGCGCCCAGAAGAACATGGCCCCCGCGGGGCTGACCGTGGTCATCATCGACAGGGCCCTGGCCGGCCATGAGCGGGCCGTCACGCCGCTGATGATGAGCTATCAGCGGATGATCGACAAGGACTCGATGTACAACACGCCCCCCTGCTACAACATCTACATGCTGGGGCTGGTGCTCGACTGGCTGGAGACCCAGGGCGGCCCGGAGGGCATGGAGCGCATCAAGCACGAGAAGGCGAAGCTCGTCTACGACTATCTGGACGAGAGCCGGCTCTTCCGCGGCTGCGCCTGGCCGGACAGCCGCAGCGACATGAACATCACCTTCCGCACCGGCGACGAGGCCCTGGACGCGGAGTTCGTGAAATTCTCCCTTGCCAACGGCCTGCAGAATCTCAAGGGCCACCGGGTGGCGGGCGGCATGCGCGCCTCCGTCTACAACGCCATGCCCATGGCGGGCGTGGAAAAGCTCGTGGCGATCATGAAGGAATTCGAGGTGACTCACCGTGTATAAGATCCAGACACGAAACGCCATCGCCGAGAGCGGCGTAGGATTCCTGCGCTCCGCCGGCTGTGAGGTCGGCGCGGAGGTCGCGGCCCCCGAGGCGCTGCTGATCCGCTCGGCAAAGCTCTACGACGAGGTCTTCAACCCCGAGCTGCTGTGCATCGGCCGGGCGGGCATCGGCGTGGACAACATCCCCCTGGAGCGCTGCACCGAAGAGGGCATCGCCGTGTTCAACACCCCCGGCGCCAACGCCGATTCCGTCAAGGAGCTGCTGCTGTGCGCGCTGATCCTGGCCTCCCGGGACATCATCGGCGCCATCGACTGGGTCCGCACCCTCGCCCCCGAGGGCGACGCGATCCCCGCGCTGGTGGAGAAGGGCAAGAACGCCTTCGTGGGCCCGGAGATCTCCGGCAAGCGCCTGGGCATCATCGGCCTGGGCGGCATCGGCTCCAAGGTCGCCAACGCCGCGCTGCGCATGGACATGGAGGTCTCGGGCTACGACCCCTATCTGTCGGTGGACTCGGCCTGGAACCTCTCGAGCAAGATCCGCCACGTGACCGATCTCGACGAGCTCTACAAGACCTGCGACTACCTGATCATCCAGGTGCATTCCACCGCCGAGACGCGCCACTACATCAACGCCGACGCCTTTGCCAGGATGAAGCCCGGGATGCGTCTGCTCAACTTCGCCCGGGGCGAGCTGGTGGACGACGACGCGCTGCTGGCCGCCCTCGAGGACGGGACGGTGGCCCGGTATCTCACCGACTTCCCCAACAAAAAGCTCGTGGGCGTGAAGAACGTGGTGGCCATGCCGCACATCGGCGCGTGCACCCCCGAGGCCGAGGAGAAATGCGCCCTCATGGCCGCCCGGGAGATCCTGGACTATCTGCGCGACGGCAACATACGCAACAGCGTGAACCTGCCCAACGCGGTGCTCAACCGCGCGGGCGAGAGCCGGCTGTGCCTGCTCCACGAGAACAAGCCCGGCATGCTCAACGCGTTCCTCGAGCGGATCGCCGCCGAGGGCATCAACGTGGAGCACATGCTCAACAAGGCCCGGGGCGAGCTGGCCTACACGATCTTCGACACCACCACCGCCCTCGCCGACGAGATGGCCGAGAAGATGCGCGCGATCCCCGGCGTGAAGCTGGTCCGGCTGCTCCGTTGACGGTTTCCGGAAGAGTTTGACATGAAATCTCCCCCGCCCGTTGAAAAACCGGCGGGGGAGTGGTATAATACACTGAATTTTGTCCGACAATGAGCGCAGGGGGTGTGCAGGTGGCGCTTCTGACCGGAAAAAAGAACACAGCGCCGCAGCGCACGGACGTTCCCGTGCTCGAGCCGGCTCCCGAGACCGGCCTCACCGCCGCCCAGGCGGAGGAGCGTTCTCTGGCCGGCTGGGCCAACCTTGGTGTGGAGCCTCCCACCAGGACCGTGGGACAGATTGTGCGCTCGAACCTGTTCACATACTTCAACGCGCTGTTCCTGATCTTCCTGATCGCGCTGATCGCGGTCCGCTCGCGCATCACGAACATGCTGTTTCTGGGCGTGGTCATCGTCAACGCCGTCATCGGCATCGTCCAGGAGCTGCGCAGCAAGAAGGCCCTCGACGAGCTGAACATCCTCAGCTCGCCCAGAGCCAGGGTGATCCGGGACGGCGCGGCCTCGGAGGTGGACGCTGACGCCCTCGTGCGCGACGACGTGGTCGTCTTCACCGCCGGAGAGCAGGTCTGCGCCGACGCGGTAGTGCTCACGGGGGAATGCCTCGTCAACGAGGCCCTCGTCACCGGCGAGGCCGACGAGATCAAAAAGAAAGCGGGCGACGAGCTCCTCTCGGGGAGCTTCCTGATCTCCGGGGAATGCCGCGCCCGGCTCACGGCGGTGGGCGCGGACTCCTTTGTCAACCGCCTGACGCTGGAGGCAAAACGGCAGAAGAAGCCGAAGATCCGGGGCATGATGCGCTCGCTGAGCGATCTGGTCAAATGGATCGGCATCGTGATCATCCCCATCGGGTCCCTGCTGGCCGTCAAGGAAGTGCTGTGGCTGGGCCGGGACCTGACCGCCGGCGTCACCTCCACGGTGGGCGCGCTGGTGGGCATGGTGCCCGAGGGGCTCTATCTGCTGACCAGCCTGGCGCTGGTGGCGGGCGTACTGCGTCTGGCGCAGAAAAAGACCATGTGCCGTCAGCTCGACTGCATCGAAGCCCTGGCCCGGGTGGACACGCTGTGCGTGGACAAGACCGGCACGATCACCGAGAACAAGATGGTCGTCGAGGACATCGTGCTGCTGTGCCCGGACCGTTTCGTGGCCGAGGACATCCGCATGATCATGGCCGACTATGTCGCGGCCATGCGCACGGACAACGACACGATGGCCGCGCTGCGCAAGTATTTCACCGGCCAGGTCCGGCAGCAGGCCATCGACGCGCTGCCCTTCACCTCCGCGCGGAAATACGGCGGCGTGTCCTTCCACGAGGACGAGACCTATCTCCTCGGCGCGCCGGAGGTGCTGCTGGAGAAAGGCGACGACCGGTACAGCGCCGTCATCGAAAAATACGCCGGCCTCGGCTGCCGGGTGCTGCTGCTCACGCTCTATGACGGGCGGCTCTCCGACGAGGAGCTCCGCGCGGAAAAGATGCCCGTGGCGCTGATACTGCTTTCCAACAAGATCCGCGCCGAGGCGCCGGACACCTTCCGCTACTTTGCCGAACAGGGCGTGACCGTGCGGGTGATCTCCGGGGACAACCCGATGACCGTCTCCGAGGTGGCCCGGCGGGCGGGCATCCCCGGCGCGGAGCGCTGGGTGGACGCCCGGACGCTGACTACCGACGAGGAGCTCGAGGACGCGGCGCGGGACCGCATCGTCTTCGGGCGGGTGACGCCCGACCAGAAGCGGCGGCTGGTCATCGCCATGAAAAAGCATGGCCACACCGTGGCCATGACCGGGGACGGCGTCAATGACGTGCTCGCGCTCAAGGAGGCCGACTGCTCCATCGCCGTGGCCTCGGGCAGCGAGGTGGCCTGTCAGGTCAGCCAGATCGTGCTCATGGACTCCAATTTTGCGTCCATGCCCTCGGTGGTGGCGGAGGGCCGGCGGGTCATCAACAACATCGAGCGCTCGGCCTCGCTGTATCTGGTGAAAAACATCTTCTCGTTCTCGCTGGCGCTGCTGAGTCTGCTGTTCACGATGCCCTATCCGCTGGCGCCGGCCCAGCTGGGCCTGGTCAACAGTCTGATGATCGGCATCCCTTCCTTCATTCTGGCAATGGAGCCCAACCATGAGAGGATCGCCGGCAATTTCCTGAAAAACGTGATCTACCGCGCGCTGCCCGCGGCGATGACGGACCTGTTCCTGACCGAGGGCGTCATGCTCTTCTATCTGGCCGCCGGGCTGGACGACGCCGCGGTGAGCACGATCTGCGCGGGCATCATGGGGCTCGTTGGCCTGCTGATGGTGATCCGCACGGCCCAGCCCATGCACGGGTACCATATTTTCCTGGTCAGCGCCCTGGGCGCGGCCTTCGTGATATGCTTCCTGTTTATCAAGCCGCTCTTCAACCTCGTGCCGCTGGATTTCCTGAGCTGGCTGGTGCTGGGCGTGTTCGCGCTGTTGGCCTGGCCGACCTACAACGCCATGGAGCGCGGGCTGGACGCTGCGCGCCGGTGGACCGGCGAGCTGCTGGAGAGGCTCCGGAGAAAACGAAGCGAAAGCCCGGTCTGATACGGGCTTTCGGATCTGAGTACGAACGCGGGAGGATAGCATCCCTTGAACTGGACGAACGTGGCGCTCACGTTCCTGGCGGCCATGGTGCCGGTGCTGGAGCTGCGCTTTGCCATACCGTTTGGCGTGACCCGGGGCCTGGGGCTCCGGGTGTCGATCGTCGTCGCCATTCTGGGAAATCTGGTGCCCGTGCCGTTCATCATCCTGTTCATCCGCCGGATCTTCACCTGGCTGCGCCGCCGCCATGAGCGGCTCAACGCCCTCGTCATCCAGCTGGAGGAGAGAGCGGAGGAGAAACAGGCCATGGTGGAGAAATACGCCTTCTGGGGCCTGGTGCTGCTGGTGGCGATCCCGCTGCCCGGGACCGGCGCCTGGACCGGCGCGCTGGTGGCGGCCATGATGAACATGCGCATGCGCCGGGCCATGCCGGCCATCATTCTCGGCGTGATCATTGCCGCGGTGGTCGTCTCCTCGATCATCTACGGCGTTCGGATGGTCTTCTGACCGGCCGCGCAGCACGGCGTCCTCGCAAGCTGCGTATCGTTCGCCCCGACCGCGAGCGGCGGGGCTCAGTCACTCCGCTGCTCGTCCTTTTAAAAACACAGCCGCGCTGATGCTGCGGGCCTTGTCGACAACTTCGGCCCTCCGCTGCACGGCTGTGTTTTTGATTTCGGGAGATTTCGCTCCGGCGCTGCGTGGTGTGTCCGTTTGCACCGTAGGGATGCTTAAGTGCCCGCATTCCCGCAGACAGAACGCTGACCCCTGACATATGCGGGCCGACGCTCGTCCTAAACGTAAAGGACGGCCTCCGGACGTCCCGCGCATCCCTATACATGTCATCCCGAGCGAAGCGAGGGATCTCTCGATCCAAAGCATGTGCCTTTGAGCAAGAGATTCCTCGCTGCGCTCGGAATGACAGCAAAACCAGACGCGCAAAAACGGGCGCTTCAAGAAGCGCCCCTACGGAAAGACCGTACGATGGCAAGTATACGCACCTGCGGCAGCAGAGTGAGAGGCTGGCGCCCTAATTAACTGCCCGCCAAGCGCCGGAGCGTAAGCGGTGTGGCGCGACCGGCGGCGCAGCAGCCTTTTGAGTGATAGACTTAAGAGGCGTCAGCCTGCAGTCCTGCACCGAGCCTTTTCTTTCTCGCGTATCTTTCTTTTGGGCTTTTCAAAAGAAAGATACGCAAAGAAAAATGCGCATTACTTAGGTATCGTACCGACAATGGAGCTGGATGGGGCAGCCCTGGTCACGGACCAGGACGCGCATTACGCCGCACAGGGCTGTTCAGCCCCTCACCCCCTCCGGCGCGGTCACCTTCCACAGCCGCCGGACGCTCAGCGTGAAGTTGAACAGCTCGCAGAAATACAGCACGAAGATGTATCCGCCCAGGGCCCGGCGCGGCAGCAGCGCCCATACCAGCACCAGGCCCAGCGACGCCTCGGCGATGTTGTAGGTCATCGAGCGCATCATCTCGCCCAGCCCCTTGAGGCAGCCGTCGGTGACGATGTCGGTATAGATGAACGGCGCCATCGGCGCGAGGATGCGGATATAACGCGCGGCCTCCGGGCTGTGGTAAATGAGACCGCCGAGCATGTCGGCGGCAACGAAAAACACTGCCGCCGCGGCGGAGGAGAGCAGGAACGTGTTTTTCAGCAGTACCGTCACGGTCCGCCGCAGGCTGGCCGTGCCGCCGGAGACCTGGGCCTCGGTCAGCGTCGGGACGAGCATTTCCGCGAGCGCCGCGGGCAGCACCGTGGGGAAGGTCAGCAGCGGCAGGGCCATGCCGTTGATGACGCCGTAGCCCGCGAGGGCCGCCTCCGCGCTCATGCCGGACAGGCGCAGCCCCTTGGGCACCAGCAGCTGGCGGAAGGTGCTCAGGGCGCTGCGGGCATAGGCGCTCAGCGCCAGAGGGAAGGCGATGCGCAGCATCCGCGGCATCAGACGGCGGCCCGCCGGGCCGTTTCCTCTGGTTCGGCGCCGGTCCGCGGCGTAGAGCGCCAGCATGGCCGCAGCGCCCAGATTGTCCGCAACTGTCCCGGCGCCCACCACCGCCGCGCATACGAGGGACAGATCCTCCGCCGGCGCCCGGGACAGGGCAAAAACGACCAGCGCCATGCGCGCGAGCTGTTCGGCGAACTGCTCGGCGGCGGTCTTCCAGACCCGGCCCACGGCGGTGAAATACCCGGCGAGCAGGCTCGAGATCCCGCCCGCGGGCAGGGACAGCGCCATCAGCCGCAGCGAGAGCACGGTCCGGGCATCGCCGATCCAGAGAAAGCCGATGGGACCCGCGCCCCAATACAGCCCGAGCATGGCCGCGCAGCCGAAAAAGAGGGCGTAGACCCCCGCCCGGCGCACCACGCCGCCCACGCTGCCGGTGCGGCCCCGGCCCACCTCCTCGGCGATGAGCCGCGTCACCGCGAAGCGGATGCCGGACACGGCCAGCGTGATGAACAGGAATCCGACGCTCATCACGAGCCCGAACAGTCCGATCCCCGCCGGGCCGATGCGCCCGGCCAGCCACACCTGCCAGAGCATCCCCACGCCCCGCATGACCAGCGACGACACGGTCAGCAGCGCGGTGTTGCGGATGAGCTTTGTTCCTCCGATCAATCGGCATGCCCCCCGCGGACAGCTTATGCGCCGTCCGCGGGGGGCATGTTACGCGATTGGGCGGCGCCCTTCTATTGATTTTCGCCCGAATCGGGGCTATAATAACTCTGTATATGGTAAATTCTGCCCAAAGGGAGACCGTCTGATATGAAGAACAGTCTGAAACGGATCACAGCCATGCTCCTTTGCGTGGTGATGTGCGTGTCCATGCTCCCCGTGAGCGCGCTCGCCGGCGACGAACCGGACGCGGAGACGGAGGAGCAGGGAGCCGCCGCCGTCCTGCCCGAACCGCAGGAGGACGAGCCGGAGGAGCCTCAGGGCGCGCAGATCGGCGAACCGGAGCCGGACCCGGAAACCGAGCCCGCCGGGGAACCGGAGGAGACTCCTGCCGAAGAACCGGAGCCCGAACCGACGGAGGAAGCCGAAGAAGCTTTGGAGACCGAACCGGAAGCCGGGCCGACCGACGAACCCGGGGAGATCCCCGCCGACGAGCCGACGGACGAGCCCGTCGAGGAACCGGCGGACGAGCCGACGGACGAGCCGACGGACGAGCCCGTCGAGGAACCGGCGGACGAGCCCACGGAGCCCGACGAGCCCACGGAGCCCGACGAGCCCACAGAGGCCGACGAGTCTGCAGAGGCTGTGGAGCCCGACGAGCCCATGCGCGGCGGGACGAGAGCCGCGGCCTCCGGCACCTGCGGTGATAATCTGACCTGGACGTTTTTCGACAACGGCCAGCTGACCATCAGCGGCAGCGGCGCCATGGACGAGAGCGGACTTACGCCATGGTACAGTTATCAGTATCAGATCAAATATGTTTCGATCAGCGAGGGCGTTACGACGCTGCGGGCGGCGGCTTTTCCGAATTGCTCCGCATTGACGACCGTCAGTTTGCCGAGTACTCTGCGATCCATCGGGGAAGGCGCGTTTATCGGCTGCCGCGCCCTTACAGAGGTGACGATCCCCCAGGGCGTGACATCCATCAGTCCGCAGACTTTTTCCGGCTGCAGGGCGCTCGCGAGCGTGACGATCCCGGATTCGGTGACGTCGATCGGAAGAAGGGCTTTTTATGAATGCTACGCCCTTACCGAGGTGACGATCCCCGGGCATGTGACTTCGATCGGCAGTGAAGCCTTTTGGGCTTGTTCCGGGCTGACAAGCGTCACGATCCCGGACAGCGTTGAGACCATTGCTGATGGAGCGTTCTATTTTTGCAGAAACCTGCAGAGCATAGAGCTCCCGTCGACGCTGACTGCCCTCGGGGCGAATGCACTGCGGTCAACAGCTCTGACGAGCGTGACCATTCCCGCCGGTATCACATCGTTGAGCGACGGGCTGTTTGTCGACTGCCAACAGCTTACGAATGTAACTATCCACTCCGGCGTCACCTCCATCGGCAGCGCCGTTTTCTCCAACTGCACCGCGCTGCAGTCCGTGACGATCCCGGCCAGCGTCACATCAATCGGAGAACTTCCGTTCCTTCAGTGCTCCGCGCTGACAGCCATCAATGTGGTGAGCGGGAATCCCGCCTACCGCAGTGTGGACGGCGTCCTTTTCACTGCTGACGGGACAACGCTGCTGGTGTATCCCGCCGGCAAGACCGAAACGTCCTACATTATTCCCGAGGGCGTGACCGCCGTCGGTGACTCCGCCTTCTCTTTTGCTGAGGCGCTCACGAGCGTGACAATCCCGGTGAGCGTTGTGAGCATCGGCAACGAGGCTTTCGGCGGTACGGGGCTGACAAAGGTGTTCTACGGCGGCACTGAGGAGCAGAGGGAAGGGATCACCTTCAGCGGGGGAGGTCACTCCCAGATAAACAATGCCAATTGGAATTATGTTCAGGAATCAACGTTCGTCGCCGAGGGCGAATGCGGCGACAACCTGCACTGGACGCTGGACGAGAACGGCCTGCTGACCATCACCGGTACCGGGGACATGTACGACTATACGTCCAACAGCGACGACAAGCCCTGGGCAGACTATGCCGACGACATCAAGGCCATTGTCGTTTCCTCCGGAGTGACCGGCATCGGCAACTATGCATTTTCGTCGCTTGCCGATCTGATAAGCGTTTCGATCGATGACGGCGTGACGCGCATTGGGGAAGGCGCGTTCAGTACCTGCGATTCCCTCACGAGCGTAACGATCCCCCGGGGTGTGAACGAGATCAACCGGGATACGTTCAGAAACTGTACAGAGCTCGTGAGCGTGACGATCCCGGACAGCGTGGCGAGCATCGGCAACAGTGCTTTTTACGACTGTGACGGGCTTGACGCGGTATATATCAATGATCTTACAGCCTGGCTTGGGATCAGCTTTTCAAACTTTTATTCCAACCCGCTTTATTACGCGCACGATCTGTATGTGAACGACACATTGCTTCAGGAACTTGTTATTCCGGACGGAATAACAAGCATCGGTATTTATGCCTTCTATAACTGCAGTAAGCTCACGAGCGTAACGATCCCGTCAAGCGTGACGAGTATCGGCGAGTCTGCTTTCTCCGGCTGCAGCGGACTGACGAGCGTGACGATCCCGTCGGGCGTGACGAGCATCGGCAGCTGGGCCTTCTCCGGCTGCAGCGGGCTGACGAGCGTGACGATCTCGTCGGGCGTGACGAGCATCGGCAGCGGGGCCTTCTCCGGTACGGGGCTGACGAGCATAACGATCCCCGATGGTTTGACAGGCATCAGCAGCCAGGCCTTTTACGATTGCAGCAGTCTGACGAGCGTGACGATCCCGGTGAGCGTTGTGAGCATCGGCAACGATGCCTTCTCCGGTACGGGGCTGACAGAGGTGTTCTACGGCGGCACCGAGGAGCAGAAGGAAGAGATCACCTTCAGCGGGACAGGACACACCGAGATACGCAACGCTACTTGGCATTATGAGCAGGGAGCCTCCATCGTCGCCGAGGGAGAATGCGGTGAGAACCTGCACTGGACGCTGGATGCCGACGGTGTGCTCACCATCTCCGGCACCGGGGAGATGTATAATTATAACGGTGATGATAATCCATGGAATGAGTACACGACATCGATCAAGTCGATTGTTGTCAACGAAGGTGTTACCAGCATTGGAGATTATGCTTTCTATGAGTGTCATCTTCTGGCGAGCATCACTATAGCGAATAGTGTGTTCAGCATAGGGAAATACGCATTTGCGAGTTGCTCTTCACTAACAAGCGTCTCGATCCCTTATGGAGTGACAAGCATTAAGGATTCTGCGTTTTTTGCTTGCACGGCTCTGAGCGACATCTCGATACCGAACAGCGTAACCGTCATTGAGTGTTCCGCCTTCCAAGGGTGTGCCTCGCTAACAAGTGTTTCGCTTCCTGAGAGTGTGATCTCCATCGGGGATGCCGCGTTCTTTTCCTGTACTTCTTTGACGGACGTTATTATACCGGAGAGCGTTTCCAGTATTGGGGATTATGCTTTTAGGGCTTGTTATTCTCTTACATTCGTTAGTATACCGGATGGTGTGACTGGCATTGGGGTTCTTACATTTGATGCTTGCCGTTCTCTGACGAGCATAACGATTCCAAACAGCGTAACGTACATTAGTGGCGGCGCCTTCTCGGGGTGTTCTTCTTTGGCGGATATTATTATTCCAGATAGCGTGACTAGTATTGGGGATAATGCATTTAGCAATTGCTCCTCTTTGACTAGTATTTCGATACCCTCCGCCGTTACAAGCATTGGCAATTTCCCGTTCAGAGGCTGCACGGCTTTAACTGCCGTTTTAGTGGCAGAAGGAAACGAATATTATTACAGTGACGGAATATGCTTGTATAACAACGAAAAAACTACCTTGATCTTTGTTCCCGAAGGAGTTTTGGGAGAGCTGCGTATTCTTCTAACCACTACAACAATTGATACTGCTGCGTTTTATCATTGTTCCTCATTAAATAGTGTCACGATTCCTGACAGCGTGACAAGAATAGAGATCAATGCTTTTCTCGAGTGCGCATCGTTAAGGACAGTGCACTATCTTGGCACTTCAACACAAAGGGGCGCCATCTCCATCGGACGGGGTAACGATTTACTAACCAATGCGACATGGTATTGCGTGATTGCTTCCGGACCTTGCGGAGATAACCTCATTTGGAAGCTGGATGAAGGCAACTTGATTACTATTTCCGGAACAGGGGAGATGTACGATTATTCATCTGCCGAAAACGCCGCATCGCCTTGGTATAGTTTTTGCCGTAGTATAAAAAAGGCTGTCCTCGATGATGGAGTGACGAGCATTGGGGATTATGCCTTCTATAACTGTTCTGCTCTGACAGATATCATGCTCCCGGATAGTGTGATACGCATAGGAAATGCTGCATTCTATAATTGCGGAGGTTTAACTAGAATAACGATCCCCGATAATGTGATAGCTATCGGAGACAGTGCTTTTCGTGCATGCCAAGCCTTAACGCATATCGCGATTCCGAGCGGTGTTATCAGCATAAGCAATTCTGCCTTTTTGACCTGCACTTCTTTGAAAAGCGTTACTATTCCGGACAGTGTTACCAGCATTGGTGAATATGCATTTGGAGGATGCTTTTCTCTGACGAATATCACCATTCCGAACAGTGTAACCAGCATCGGGGATTGGGCGTTTTATCATTGTTCTTCATTGACGAGCATCAGTATTCCGGATGGTGTCACCAATATTGGTGATCGGGCTTTTTATCTTTGTTCTTCATTGACGGACATTTCAATCCCGACCGATGTAATCAGTATAGGAGAATCAGCCTTTTATGGTTGTTCTTCCTTGGAAAGCATTTCGATCCCGGCTGGTGTAACCGCAATAGGGGAATCAGCTTTTGAAGGATGCACCGCTTTGACAGGCTTCACGATACCGGACGGTGTAACTGTCATTAACTACAAAGCCTTTTGCAATTGCTCTGCCCTCACGAGCATCACGATCCCGTCTGGTGTGACAAATATAGGGGAAGAAGCCTTTGGCGGCTGCAGTTCGCTGACCAGCGTATTCTTTGAAGGTAATATGCCGGACATCGACAATACCGCGTTTACCGGCGTCGAGGCGACGGTGTATTATCCCTGCGGAGACGATACATATAACGAGCAATCAATACAGCCGTATGGCGGAACGTTAATATGGAATAGAGCCCCCCACACACCCGGCGAGGCAGTGAAGGAGGACGACGTCGCACCTAACTGCACGGAAGCGGGCCACTATGATATGGTCGTATACTGCGCCGTCTGCGGTGGGGAGCTCAGCCGCGAGACAATCACGACCGGCGCAGCCCTCGGCCACACGGAGGCCGTCGACGAGGCGGTGGCGCCGACCTGCACGGAAACCGGCCTGACGGAAGGCTCGCACTGCTCGGTATGCGGCGAAGTGCTCGTGGCCCAGGAGGTCGTTCCCGCGCTCGGCCACACGGAAGTCACCGATGAAGCAGTGGCGCCAACCTGCACGGAGACGGGCCTGACGGAAGGGGCACACTGCTCGGTGTGCGGCGAGGTGCTCACCGCGCAGGAGACGATCCCCGCCCTCGGCCACACGGAAGTCACCGATGAGGCGGTGGCGCCGACCTGCGCGGAGACGGGTCTGACGGAAGGCTCGCACTGCTCGGTGTGCGGCGACGTGCTTGTTGCGCAGGAGGTCATTCCCGCCCTCGGTCACAAGCCCGGCGAGCCGGTCATCGAAAACATGATCCCCGCGACGGCCGAAGCCGCCGGCAGCTACGAGGAGGTCGTATACTGCGCGGTCTGCCATGCGGAGCTCAGCCGCACCCTGAAAACGCTCATCCATATCGAGACCGCTCCCACGCTGGACCGGGATTATCTGGTCTTGACCGTCGGCGCCGATGAGGACGTCACACTGTCCGTGTGCGGCGTGGCGGACGAGTGGCTGCCCTTCGTCGAATGGAGCTCCAGCGACGACAATGTCCTCACCGTGGAGGGCGGCCGCCTGACGGCAGTGGCCATGGGCACAGCCGACGCGATCGCGCGGCTAGATACCGGCGAGACGGAGTACATCCTTCGCTGCCGGGTGGACGTCATTGAGAACACCACGGTCGCTGAAGACATCGAATGGCGCGAGAACGGCGCCGTGCGTCTGACCTCGACAAAAGCCACGGTCCAGCTGTTCAAGACCGATTACACCCGCATCCAGATCATTCCGGTCCTATCGCAGAATCTGCCGCAGAATATGCGCGGCACGGGCGTCGCCATTGAAAGCGCGAGCTTTACCTCCCCGGCGGCAGCGGCGCTCTTTGACCTTCGGGTCGTGGACGACCGCACGCTGGAGATCGTGCCCACCGAGTCGGCGCTGAGCGCGCCCAAGCAGGTCAAGTCCAAATACACGACCGCCGTGACGGTCACGATCGACGGCCAGGAATTCACCACCGAAAAGAAGCTCACCCTGACCGTGAAAAAGAGCCTGCCCACGATCAAGGCCAAGGCCGTGAAGCTCAACAGCTTCTTTGCCGGCGACACGCAGCCGATCGTCTTCACCGGCGGCACGGTGACGGCTGTGCGGCTCGCCGACGGCAGGACCGTGCCCGAATGGATCGCGCTCAGTGAGGACTGCAGGAGCATCGCTTACACAGGAACGCTCAACGCCAAGAACAGCGGCAAGCTGTATCTGACGGCGACGGTAGCGGGCTGGGCTGTGGAGCGCCCGGTGACGGTGTCGGTCGGCAGCGCGAAGACCGCGCCGACGATCAAGCCGAAGGCGGCGACCCTGACGCTGTTGCCTGTCGGCGCGAACCATGTGAGCACCATTTTCAGCGTATCCCCGGCGGTATATACCGACGCCGAGCGCTTCCCGGTGACTGTGAGCTGCGTTACCGAGGGCGGCACGGCCAGCACGGCGCTGGATTGCTCGGTCGATGGGAACACACTCACCGTCCGGGCGGGGGCGGCGCTCGACACCGCCGCAGCGCACACCTTCAAGGTATACCTGTGCGTGGCAGGGGTTGAAAAGGCCGTCACCGTCAAGACCCTGCCCAAAGCAACACCAACAATTACGGTCAAGGCCGGCGGCGCCTTCGACACGGCGATTCCGGGCAGCCCGATCAAGCTGACGGTCAGCATCCCCCGCGTATACTGCTGTGAAGCTCTGTCCGTACAGGTGCGGAAGATCGGCTCCGCGGGCGAAGTGCAGCACTTTGAGGAGGCGCTCGATGTTCGCGCCGAGCCCACAGCCGGCGGCGGCAGCATCGTCCTGTCCCTGACAGATCCCGCGCTGCTGGAGCCCGGCTGTGAGTGCAGGGCGATCGTCACGGCGACGCTCGAGGGAGGCGCTGCGGTCCGGTCCGCCCCGGTCAAACTGACGATCAAGCGCTCGGCTGCGTCCAAGGTCAAGCCCGCCGTCAGCCTCAAGGTCTCCGGCGGCATCGACGTGCTGCGGCCGGGCACCGGCGTCACGATCCGCCCGACGGTGAAGAACTACTACGGCGCGGCGCAGCCCGAGCTGACGGTGTACTACAAGCAGGGCAAGACCTGGACGCCCCTGACCCGAGACGAGAGCGGCCTGCGCTTCGCCCTGGGCGAAGAGACCGTGCTTGAAGCGGAATACTCCGCCGAAAACGGTTTCGTCCTGCGCCGTGCCGGCAAACTGGATCACACGAAGAAATACGCGGTCAGCGTCGGCTATACCATCGACGACAGCAGCGAGGCCAACAACGGCGTATACGCGAGCAAGATCACGGCGATCACGGTCAAGCAGGGGAAGGTCAAGCTCACCCAGAGCGCCAAGACGGTGCAGCTGCTGCGGGACGACCGGTACAGCGAGGGCGTGGTGACGATCAGCTTCGCGGACGGAACGCTGGCGGGGATCGACCGTGTGGTGCTGGTCTCGCCGAAGAACAAGGCGGGGGAGACGCTCTTCGAGCTGGAGGATCTGGGCTTCGGGCGGTACGCGATCCGCTACAGCGGCGGGCGCGTCACGACGACCAAGGCGGCCACGGTGAAGCTGCAGGTGTTCATGAAGGGCAGCACCGCGGCCAAGGCCAACGTCACGATAAGCGTCAAGATCAACATAGGATAAGACCGCAGAATCCAAAAAAGAGGCGGCTGCCGTTTTCGGCAGCCGCCTTTTCGTCTTTTGTCCTCAGTTCCATGTGTTTTCGTTGAGCTCGAACAGACGCCGGATGTGCTCCCGCAGAGGCGCGAGCTCTCCGTCCGAGAGAGCGGGGTCGCGCCGGATCAGCTCTTTGGCGGCCTCCTGGGCCTCCTTGAGGGTGTCCATGCTGCCGGTGAGCTCGGCGATGTGCATTTCGGGCAGACCGTGCTGCCGGGAGCCGAAGAAATCGCCCGGGCCGCGGAGCTTCAGGTCCTCCTCTGCCACGGCAAAGCCGTCGGAGGTCTTCACGAGCACCCGCAGCCGCGCCTTCGCCTCGTCGGAGGGGTCGTGGGCCATGAGCACGCACCAGCTCTTGTGCACGCCCCGGCCTACCCGGCCCCGGAGCTGGTGGAGCTGGCTGAGACCGAAGCGCTCGGCGTTCTCCACGATCATCAGCGAAGCGTTGGGCACGTCCACGCCCACCTCCACCACCGTGGTGGACACGAGGATGTCCGTCTCGCCGCGGACGAAGGCGTCCATGGCCGCGTCTTTCTCCTTCGGCTTCATCTTGCCGTGGACACAGCCCACGCGCAGGTCGGGGAAGGTCTTCCGCAGGGTCTCGGCGTGTTCGGTGGCGGACTTGACGGCCGGGTCGAGGGCTTCGCTCTCCTCCACCATCGGACAGACCACAAACACCTGCCGTCCCTCGGCGACCTGTGCGCGGATAAAGCCGTTGAGCCGTTCGCGGTACTCCTCGGTGACGGACACGGTGTCCACCTTCTGCCGTCCGGGGGGCAGCTCGTCGAGGACGGACACGTCCAGATCGCCGTAGATCATCAGCGCCAGCGTGCGGGGGATCGGCGTGGCGGACATGACCAGCACATGGGGCCGCTCGCCCTTGGAGGTCAGCGCGCTGCGCTGCTCCACGCCGAAGCGGTGCTGCTCGTCGGTGACGACGAGCCCCAGCCGGAAGAAGCCCACGTCCTCGGTGATCAGCGCATGGGTGCCCACGACTACGTCCAGCAGCCCGCCCTCGGCGGCGGCCTTGACCTCCCGCTTCTGCTTTGCGGTCATCGAGCCGGTCAGCAGTCCCACCCGCAGCCCCAGGGGCTCGAGGAAACCGGTGAGCGTGGCGTAATGCTGCCGGACCAGGATCTCCGTGGGCGCCATGAAGGCCGACTGATACCCGGCCTTTGCCGCGCTCCACAGCAGCGCCGCGGCCACCATGGTCTTGCCGCTGCCCACGTCGCCCTGCACCAGCCGGGACATACACCTCCCGGAGGCCATGTCGGCGAGAGCTTCATCCACGGCCCGGCGCTGGGCACCCGTGGGGGCGAAGGGCAGGGAGGCGTAAAACTGCTCCATATCCGGCGCCTGGATGACCTGGCCCGGCGCCTTTTCCCGGCGGGAGCGCAGCAGGTGCATGGCGCAGGAGAGCACGAACAGCTCCTCGAAGATCAGCCGCCGCCGGGCCAGCGCGATGGTCTCCCAGTCCGGCGGGAAATGCACGTTCCGGTAGGCAAAGCCCGCCCGGGGCAGGGAATAGCGCGCTGTGACCTCCCCGGGCAGCAGCTCGGGCAGCATGTCGCCGCAGGCGTCCAGCGCGTTCTCCATGGCGCCCAGCAGCAGCTTGTTGGAGATGCCGTGGGTCAGCCGGTAGACCGGCAGGATGCGCCCGGTGGTGACGCCGGCCCGGTCGGCGCGCTCATAGATCGGGTTGGTCATGGTCTTGCGCAGCAGCGTGCCGCCGACCTTGCCGTAAAAAACGTAGGTCTCGCCCTTTTTGAGCTGGTCGCGCACATAGCTCTGGTTGAAGTAGGTCAGCTCCGCGCCGCCGGTCTCGTCTACGATCCGCAGCTTGACGAGATCCATCCCCCGGCGCACGTGGGTCAGCCGCGGCTCGGTGGCCACCATGGCCCGCACGCAGGCCGTCTCCTCGGGCAGGACCTCGTCGAGGGTGCGCTCAACGGTCCGGTCCTCGTAGGTCCGGGGGAAATAGTTGAGCAGATCGCCCAGTGTCCGGATGCCGAGTCTGGCCAGAGATTTGGCGCGCTGTTCTCCCACGCCCTTTATGTAACGGATGTCAGTCAATAGATCGGGCATCAGTCGCTCAGCTCCTCCCATTGGGCGTAGAGTGTTTCCAGCTCGGCCTCGAGCGCGCTTCTGCGGTCCCCGAGCTCCATGAGCTTCTGGTAATCGGTGGAGTTGTCGGCGATCTCGGCCTCGAGCGCGGCAATGGCCGCCTCGACGCGCTCGATGTCCCGCTCGGCCTTCGTGCGGCGGCGGTCCCGGTTGGGCTCGGCCTTTTTCCGCGGCGCCTTTTCCCGGACGACGGTCTTGTGCGTCTGCTGCAGCTCGCCGATGCGCTTTTCGTGCTCGCGCCAGGCGGTGAAGCCGCCCTTGAAATCCTCGATATGTCCGTTTCGCAGCACCCAGATCCGGGTGGCGAATTTCTCGATGAACCAGCGGTCATGGCTGACGAACAGCAGCGCCTGCCCGTAATCGGCCAGGGCGTCCTCCATCCACTCCCGGCTGATGAGGTCGAGGTGGTTGGTCGGCTCGTCGAGCATGAGCAGATTGATGTCCCCGCGCATGAGCACGCACAGCCGCAGACGGCTCTGCTCGCCGCCGGAGAGCACCGACACGGTCTTGAACACGTCCTCGCCCCGGAAACCGAAGGCGGCCAGCCGGTCCCGGGCGGTCTGATAATCGCACTTTGCCTCCCAGAGCATGGTGTCCACCATGTTGCGCTCCGGGTCCTCGAAGGACACCAGCTGCGGCAGGTAGGCGCTTTTGACCGACGGGCCCATGTGGATCCAACCGGCGTCGGGGGTCTCCTCGCCGGTGATGCACCGCAGCAGCGTGGATTTTCCGGTGCCGTTGTCGCCGATGAGGGCGATACGCTCGCCGGCCTCGATGAGCAGCTCGACCCCGGAAAACAGCTGCCGGTCCCCGTAGCTCTTGGCCACGTCGGAGAGCACGAGCACCTCATCGCCGAAGAAATCCTTTTCCCGGAAGCGCACCGAGAGCTTCTTCTCCTCCGTGGGCCGCTCGGCCTTCTGCAGCCGCTCGATGCGCTTTTCCATGGAAAAGGCGCGCTTGTGGAGCTTGTCGTTGCCCATGAAGGCCCACAGGTGCAGATCGTCGGCGGCCTTCTGCAGGTGGGCGATCTCCTTCTGGTTCTTTTCGTAGAGCTTCAGCGCCTCCTCATAGCGCCGGCGCTTTTCCTCCACGTAGAAGCTGTAGTTGCCGCTGTAGAGCTCGGCCCTGCCGTCCACGATCTCCACGATGCGCTGCGCCACGGTGTCGAGGAACCAGCGGTCGTGGGAAATGGCCAGCACCGTGCCCTTGAAGCGCAGCAGATAGTCCTCCAGCCACTCGGTGGCGTGCATGTCCAGATGGTTGGTCGGCTCGTCGAGCAGCAGGATATCCGTGTCCTCGAGGATGAGCCTGGCCAGGTTGACCCGGGTCTTTTCCCCACCGGAGAGGGAGTCGAAGAGCTGTTCGCGCATGGCGGGGGTGATGTCCAGGCCGTTGGCCACCCGGCTGCGCCGCACCTGGGCGTCGTAGCCGCCCAGCGTTTCGAACCGGGACAGGAGCTCGTCGTACTCATGGAGGATCGCCCGGTCGTCGGAGACGCTCATCAGCGTCTCCAGCTGCCGCATCCGCTCCTGCATGGCGTCCAGATGCTCCTCCGCCGTGGCGAGCACGTCCTCCACGGTATATCCCTCGGGATAGCGGGGGATCTGTGACACGAGCCCCATGCGCTTGCCGCGGGCGATGTCGATATCGCCCCTGTCCTCCGAGATCTCGCCGATGAGCAGCCGGAAGAGCGTGGTCTTGCCCGCGCCGTTGCGGCCCAGGATGCCCACGCGTTCCCCGTGCTGCACCTGAAAGGTGAGCCCGTCGAGGATATTCTTTTTTACCTCAAAGGCTTTGGTGAGGTTCCGTACCGAAATGTCGATCATGATGCATAATATCCGTTCGCAAGCTGTAATACGTGATTTGCCACGCCCCCGGCGGCGATGAGCCCGCCGCCGCCCTGCTCGAGCAGCACGGCGAAGGCCAGCGGCGGCCCGGAGCGGAGGTAGCCCACGAACCAGGCGTGGGTGCTGCCGTCGCCGAGCTCCGCGGTGCCGGTCTTGGCGGCCAGATCGAGCCCGGGAAAGTTGTTTTTGCCGTAGGCGTAAACCACGTTGTAATTCATGCAGTCGCCGATGAAGCCGGCGGTGTCCGCGTCCATGAGCCGGGAGCGGGCGCCGGTGTCCCCGGCACGCAGCACGCCCTCCCGGACGGCGCCGCCGCCGGCGACGGCAGCGCAGAGCCGGGCCATGGCGTAGGGGGTCACCAGGTCGTTGTACTGGCCGATGCCCGACCAGGCCAGCGGCGCGGAGCCCCGGGCCGCGACGTCGAAGCGCCCGGAGGCGGTGCGGCCGCCGTACCAGGGAAGGGAGCCGGCCACGCCCAGCCGCTCCGCGGTATCGCGGATGACCTGGCCGCCCAGCTCCAGGGCAATGGAGCCGAAGGCGCAGTTGCAGGAGTTGGCCAGCGCCTGCTCCACGGTCTGCTCCCCGTGGACGCCGGTGCAGTGCACCGTCTCGCCGAAGAGCTCCAGCGACCCGTTGCAGGTGAAGGTGCGGCTCCGCAGGTCCGGGATGTGTTCCGCCGCGGCGGTGAGCGTCACGAGCTTGAAGATCGAGCCGGGGATGAACAGCCCGCCGATGCAGCGGTTGATATACATGCCCTCGGCGTCCCGGCGCTGACCGTAGAGCGGGTCGTAGGCGGGCGAGGAGACCATGCACAGGATCTCGCCGGTCTCGTAGTCCATCACGACCACGGCCCCGGGCCGGCCGTTGAGCGCGTACCAGGCCCCGGCCTGCAGACGGCTGTCCAGGGAGAGACGCACCTCGCCCCCCGTTCCGTCGGTGCCGTTGACGGGGGAGTAGCCCACCAGATCCCCGGAGAAGATCCCCAGGGCGGTGGAGCCGATGTTGCCCCGCTGGTCGCCCACCGCGTGGAGCGAGGCGAAGCGCACCGCCTCCTCCTCGGCGTAGGCGTATTCGCCGTCCCGGGCCGAGAACAGCACCACGCCGTTCCGGTCGGTGAGGGTGCCGCAGGCCAGGACGCCGTTGTGATAGACGTGAGCGTTGGCGCTGTAGGCGGCCCAACGGCCGCCGCGGAGCGCCAGACGCGCCAGCAGCGCCCCCAGTCCGAAGAGCACCAGCAGCGCCAGCGCGAGGGTGACGGCGGAACGGCGCCGTATCCTTTTCATCGGCCCGCCCCCTTCTTTTTCGTTTCCGCCCGGGCGGCGCGCTTCCCCGCCTGCCCGCTCCTCCCGGACTTCCCGGCGGCGGGCTTTTTTGCGTCCTTTTTCGCGTCCGGCGCCGCCGCGGACTTCGCGGCAGCCGGTTTCCCGCCGCCCGCCGGCGTCTTCGAGGCCACAGTCCGGCCCAGGGCGAAGCTGCCGCCCGGGCGGGTGTCCGCCGCCTTGAGGAAGGCCAGCAGTCCCCAGCAGGCGATCAGGCTCGACCCGCCCCGGGACACGAAGGGGAAGGTGACCCCGGTGAAGGGGAGCAGATCCATGGACCCGAAGACGTTCAGGCCCATCTGCGCCAGAAACACCGCCGCCGCGGCGCAGGCCGCGATGACGTAATAGCTCGAGCGGCCCGTATCGGCGCGGCGCCAGGCAAACAGCGCCAGCAGCAGCACGCCCGCCATGCAGCACACGCCCGTGACGAGCCCCAGCTCCTCACAGACCACGCCGAAGACGAGGTCGGTGTCCGCGGCCACGACGGAGGTCAGCCACCCGCCGCCGGCGCCTCGGCCGAACAGTCCGCCCGAGGCCAGGGCGGACATGGCGCGCACCTGCTGATATCCCGCGCCCAGCGGATCCTCCCACACATGGCCCCAGCTGGCAAAGCGCTGGGCTACGTATGGCCGCAGCGTCAGCACCAGCGCCACGGCGGCGGCCGCGGCGGCGAGGGGAAGTCCCAGCATCAGGGGGTTCCCCGAGCGCAGGAAGACGATCACGAGAAACGCGGTGAAAAACACGAGCGCCGTGCCGAAGTCTCCCATCAGGGCCAGCGCCCCGACGCAGACGGCGGAGAAGACGGTGAACAGCAGCGTCCGGCGCATCTGCAGGCAGCGGTCCAGCGACGCGGCCCCGGCGTAAACATAGGCGATCTTGACGAATTCGGAGGGCTGCAGGGAGCTGCCGGCCACGGTCAGCCAGTTTTTCGCGCCCATGACGCTCTCGCTGGTCACCAGCGTGAGCCCCAGCAGCGCGATGGCCGCCGCCGCGGCGGCGGCGCGCAGCGCGGTGACCCGTTTGAGCTCCCGCAGCCAGAGCCCCAGCAGGAAAAAAACCGTCAGCGCCAGCACGAACAGCGCGCTCTGCTTGAGCATGTTCTCCGGCACCGAGGACGCGGCCACCGAAAAGCCCGCCGCGGTCAGCAGAAAGGCCAGCGTCTCCGGCTCGAAGCCGCGCGCCCCGGCGTACCGTTCGATGAAATAGCCGCCCCACTGGAGCGATGCGAGGATGCCGAAGGAGAGGATGATCCCCGGGCGGTCGGCGGCTGCGGCGGTAAAGCAGTGCTGCAGCAGCAGCGTCAGCTCAAAAAGCGTGAGCAGCAGCAGCGTCGCCGAGGACGCCGGACGGCGGCGCGGCGGGGAGTCCCGCCGGGGGACGTCCTGCGCCGTGAAGCGGAGGGTCGTTTTGCCGATCCGCAGGCGGTCGCCGCTTTTGATCGGCGCCGTCCCCTCGACAGCCCTGCCGTTGAGCAGCACGCCGGTGCCCCGGCTCAGATCCGTGACGGACCAGCCGCCGGCGGAGGAGCGCTGCAGCAGCGCATGGGTCCCCGCCGCGGCGGGATCGTCGATGACGGCGTCCGCGCCGCCGGACCGGCCGACCAGGCACTCCCAGTGCGCGACCGGGATCCGCTCCCCTTTCGGAGGGGAGAGATATGCCCAGACCTCCGGCGCGTCGTCCGCGGCGAGCATCGAGCGGGCGCAGCGCAGCACGATCCACGCCGCCAGCGCGGCGAGGATCCGGCCCGAATACTGCATGAACACATCCTGTCCCAACGGCCCGCCCTCTCGGAAAAGTAGTCCTGAAGATTATACCATTTTTCTTGTCATAAATAAAGCGCTTTGCTATAATAACAAAAACACCGGGAAAATCACCGGGAGGGAAAGGGCATGGACGGAAAATTCATCGTCATCGAGGGGCTGGACGGCTCCGGCAAGACCACTCAGCTCAAGGCGCTGGCGGGAAACCTGCGCGCCCTGGGCCGCCGGGTGGAGGAGACCGCCGAGCCCACCGCCGGCGCCACCGGCGGACTGATCCGGGACGCGCTCTCGGGCTTCACGCCCCGCACCGGCACCGAGATCGCCGCGCTGTTCATGGCCGACCGGGTGGCCCACAACGTCAACCCCGTCAACGGCATCGCAAAGCTCCTCTCGCAGGGCGTGGACGTGGTCTGCGACCGGTATTACTATTCCTCCCTGGCATACCAGGGTGTGGTGTCCGACCCGGAATGGGTATATCATATCAACGTGGACTGCCCCGAGATCCGCAAGCCGGATCTGTGCGTGTTCCTGGATCTGGACGACGAGGCCTGCCTGCGCCGGATGGGCTCCCGGCCCACCCGCGAGATCTACGAGAACGAGAACACGCTCCTGGCCGTCCGGAAGCGTTATTTCGACGCCTTTGCCCGGCTGGAGGGTCGCGACCGCATCCGGATCATCGACGCCGACCGTCCCCCGGAGAAGGTGGCCGCGGACATTTTCGCCGCCGTGCGGGAGATTTTGGAATAATCCATTTGACAATCGGCCCGGCGCTGTGCTATTATACCAAAGCGGTCTGGAGAAGTACCCAAGAGGCCGAAGGGGCTCCCCTGCTAAGGGAGTAGGCGGTGTTGAGCCGCGCCCGGGTTCAAATCCCGGCTTCTCCGCCAATAGAAAACGCTTCATTTGGCATACAAATGAAGCGTTTTTTGACATTCGGAGGCAAGAAAGACGGCCGAGGGGAGGGCGTTACCATGAAATTCGGCAGCGCATACTTCATCAACGGCACCGCCTACGCGGGAAAATCCACGATGGTGCGGCTGCTTGCGCTGAAATACGGCGGCATCGAGTGCGGGGAAAACTACCACGACGCGCTGCTGCCGACGCTGGACAGAGCGGAATTCCCCTGCCTGACCTATACCCGCGATCTGGAGGACTGGCATGACTTCATCCGCAGGACTCCCGACGAATACGAGGCGTGGGTGGACGGCGTCACGAAGGAATGCGAGACGCTGGAGCTGCGGATCCTCGAAGAGCTGTGCGCCCGGGGAAAGCCGGTCTTCGTGGATACGAACATCGGCATCGAAACGCTCCGGACCGTTGCCGCGCCCGGCCATGTGCTGATCATGCTGGCGGACCCGGAGGTCTCCGTGCGGCGGTTTTTTGACCGGCCGGATCGGGAAAAGCAGTTTTTGTACCGGCTGATCACGGAGGAGCCGGACCCCGCCTGGGCGCTGGACATTTTCCGGCAATGCCTGATGCGGATCAACTCCCGGGAACGGTACGACCGCTTCGCGCGCTCCGGGTTCCCCGTGATCCTCAGAGACGAAGCCCGCAGCGAGGAGCAGACGCTCGCGCTGGCGGAGAGGATCTTCGGGCTGGCTCCCTGACCGCCCGCGGGCCGGTTTGCGCGAAAATGAGGAAACTGCTCCGGGGCACTTGCGGAAAACGGCCCGGCATGGTACCATGAACGGGAGAGCACAATCGTTTTTACGGAGGCGGCATACATGATCTTTTATTTCACGGGTACGGGCAATTCCCAGGCGGCGGCGCAGAGCGTGGCCGGGGCGCAGGAGCGCCTGGTCCCGATCGTCGAGTGTCTGCGGAAGGACAGCTACGATTTTGAAATCACCGACGGCGATGCCCTGGGCTTCGTGTTCCCGGTGTACTTCGGCGGACTGCCGCTGAGTGTGGAGCAGTTCATCGGGCGGCTGCGGCTGACCGGGCGCCCCGGGTACGTATACGGGCTTCTGACCTACGGCGGCTTTGCCGGAGGCGCGGGCAGCATGCTCCAGGCCGCGCTGGCCCGGGCGGGACTCGGGCTCGACGCGGTTTACGGCGTCAAGATGCCGGACAACTATCTGGTGCTCTACGACGCTCCCACCGAGGCCGAGGAGCAGAAGATCCTCAAAAACGCCGGAGAGGCCCTTGCCAGGATCAGGACCCGGATCGTCCTGCGCGACAGGGTCATGCGCGGGACCGCGCTGCCCGTGCGGATGCTCGCCGCGGCCCTGTATCCGGGCTATATCAACGGCCGGGACACCGCGCCTTTCCACACCAACGACACCTGCATCGGCTGCGCGGCCTGCGCCAACCGCTGCCCCAGCCGGGCCATCGAGATGCGCGACGGACGTCCGGCCTGGGTAAAGGACAAGTGCGCGTTCTGCATGAGCTGCGTGCGCTGCGGCGCCATCGAGTACGGCGAACTCTTCACCGGGAAAGCCCGGTACAAGCATCCGATGCTGCGCAAAAAGGGCCATGACGCCCACGGCGCCGCCGGCGGGCATGAAACCCACGGCGCGGCCTCGGGTCATGACCACGATGCCGCCGGGGACCACGACCACGGGGACGGCGATTGCTGCCCGCCCGAAGGCGGACACGCCCACGGCGCTGCCTCAGCGGGACACGACCACGGCAGCGGCGCTGCCTCAGCGGGACACGACCACGGCAGCGGCGCGAAGTGCCATTGAACGGAAAACGGACAGCCCCCGCGGCCGGCACGCCGGCCGCGGGGGCTGTCGTCTCTTCCGCGCTCACAGCAGGGCCTCGACCTCTGCGGCCGACGGCATGGACCGGATCGCGCCCTTTCGGGTCGTGACGATGTAGGCCGCGGTGTTGGCAAAGCGGAGCATGGCGTGCAGATCGGCCGCGGTGAGACCGTCGAGCCCGTGATCGAGCACATAGCCGAGCACGCAGGCGCAGAAGGTGTCCCCGGCGCCGGTGGTGTCCACCACGCCTCCGAGCGTGCGCGCCGGCTCATACACGTCCGTTTCCCCGTAAAAGGCCCGGCTCCCGTCGGCGCCGGCGGTGACGCACAGCAGCCGGATGTTCGGGCAGCGTTCCCGCAGCACGGCGGCGCCGCGCTCGGGATCGCTCTCGCCGGTCATGAACAGCAGCTCGTTGTCGGCGATCTTCAGGATGTCGCAGCGCGCCAGCCCCCAGGCGATGGCCTCCCGCGCGGCGTCCCCGCTCTCCCACAGGGGCGGCCGCAGGTTGGGATCGAAGGACAGCAGCGCCCCGGCCGCCTTCGCCCGGGTCACGGCCTCGACCGTCGCGCTGCGGCAGGGCTCGTCGGTCAGGGAGAGCGTGCCGAAATGGAAAATGCGGGCGCTGTCGATCAGCGCCGTGTCCAGCTCGCCGACGCGCAGATTGACGTCCGCGCCGGGCCTGCGGTAAAAGCTGAAGTCCCGGTCGCCGCCGGGCAGGGTGTGCACCACCGCCAGCGTGGTGCGGACCTCGCTGTCACGGCGCAGCGCGCGGCAGTCCACGCCCGCGGCGAGCAGCGTCTCCTCGAGCATGTCGCCGAAGCTGTCCCTGCCCACCTTGCCGATGAAGGCGCAGGATTTGCCGAGCCTGCGCAGCATCGCCAGCACATTGGCCGGAGCGCCGCCGGGGCAGGCCTCGAAGAGCGGGTTTCCCTGCGCGCTCTGTCCGTACTGGGTGAAATCCACCAGCAGCTCGCCCAGGGCGGCCGCATCGATCGTCTTTTCCATACGTTTCTCCCTTCCGTTCACGCTTCGGCGCCGTTTTCCGCTGCGGAGCCGTCCGCCAGTTTACCGAAAGTATACCAGAACCGACCCCGTCCGACAATAGAGACAGGCCGGACCGGCCGAAATGTTTTCCGCGGGACGGCGGGGCGCTTTTTATGTTGACTTTCACAATCTTTCGGCGCAATAATACATGCTTTTCACAATTGACACCGGCCGAAATGGATTTTACAATAGTTACGAAAACGTTTGCGTAACGGTTTTCTGCCTGCGATCCCCCGGAAAAGCGGGACGGAGCATGCAGTCCCGACAGAACGATCCATAAGGAGAGTCACCATGAAATACGGCTATTTTGACGATACGCGCGCCGAGTATGTGATCACCCGGGCGCGCACGCCACTGCCCTGGATCAACTATCTGGGCAGCGAGGACTTTTTCACGCTCGTGTCGAACACCGCCGGCGGCTACAGCTTCTACCGGGACGCCCGGCTGCGCCGGCTGACCCGCTACCGCTACAACAACAGTCCCCTGGACGCCGACGGCCTGCATTTCTATATCCGGGACGGCGGCGCGGTCTGGAACCCGGGCTGGCAGCCCACGCAGACGGAGCTCGACCGCTATGAGTGCCGCCACGGCCTGGGCTATACGGTCATCACCGGGGAGAAGGACGGCCTCGAGGCCCGGCAGGAGATGTTCGTCCCCCGGGGGGACAACTGCCTGCTCACGCGCGTCACGCTGACCAACCGCTCCGGGGCGCCCCGGCGGCTGCAGCTCTACGCCTACACGGAGTTCTGCCTCTGGGACGCGATGGACGACAGCTCCAACTTCCAGCGCAACTTTTCCACCGGCGAGGTGGAGGTGGACGGCCCGGCCATCTATCACAAGACCGAATACCGGGAGCGCCGGGATCACTACGCCGTCTTCTGGGCCAACCGCGCCGTGGACGGCTTTGACACCCAGCGCGAGGCCTTCTGCGGGGTATACGGCGGGCCTGCCCGCCCCGAGGCGGTGCTCCGCGGCGGCTGTACCGGCAGCGTGGCCCACGGCTGGCAGCCGGTGGCCGCCCAGCAGATCGATTTCGACCTCGCCCCGGGAGAGAGCAGGGACGTGATCTTCGGCCTCGGCTATATCGAGGTCCCCGCGGAGGAAAAATGGGAGGCCCCGGGCGTGGTCAACAAGGCCCCCGCGAAGGCCATGATGGCCCGCTACGCGTCGAACGCCGGCTTTGACGCCGCCCTCGCCGCGCTGGGAGATTTCTGGCGGGAGCTGCTGCGGGGCTTCGAGGTCCGCACCGGCGATGAGAGGGTGGACCGGATGGTGAACATCTGGAACCAGTACCAGTGCATGGTCACCTTCAACATGAGCCGCTCGGCCAGCTATTTCGAGAGCGGCATGGGCCGGGGCATGGGCTTCCGGGACTCCTGCCAGGACCTGCTCGGCTTCGTGCACATGATCCCCGAACGGGCGCGGGAGCGCATCCTCGACATCGCCGCCACCCAGTTCCCGGACGGCAGCGCCTATCACCAGTACCAGCCCCTGACGAAAAAGGGCAATCTCGACGTGGGCAGCGGCTTCAACGACGATCCCCTGTGGCTGATCGCCGGCGCCGACGCCTATATCCGGGAGACCGGCGACTGGTCCATCCTCGACGAGCAGGTGCCCTTTGACAATGACGAGAGTCTGTCGCAGCCCCTCCACGAGCATCTGCGCCGCAGCTTCGCCTTCACCCGCACCCACCTGGGTCCCCACGGCCTGCCGCTGATCGGGCGCGCGGACTGGAACGACTGCCTCAACCTCAACTGCTTCTCCGAGCACCCCGGCGAGAGCTTTCAGATCACCGGCCCCAGCGAGGGCCCCGTGGCCGAGAGCGTGTTCATCGCGGGCATGTTCGTAAAATACGGCCGCGCCTGGGCTGCCCTGTGCCGCCATATGGGCCGGGAAGAGGAGGCCGCGGCCGCCGAGCGCGATACGGACGCCATGGAGCAGACGGTCCTCGGCGCCGGCTGGGACGGCGAGTGGTTCCGCCGGGCCTACGACGCCTTCGGCCATGTGGTCGGCGGCAGGGAATGCGCCGAGGGGCAGATCTTCATCGAGCCGCAGGGCATGTGCGTCATGGCGGGCATCGGCGTCGAGACCGGCGAGGCGGCCCGGGCGCTGGAGAGCGTCAAAGAGCGGCTGGACACTCAATACGGCATCGTCCTGCAGCAGCCGGCATATCACACATACCATCTCGAACTGGGCGAGATCTCCAGCTATCCGCCCGGTTACAAGGAAAACGCCGGCATCTTCTGCCACAACAACCCCTGGATCGTCTGCGCCGAGACGGAGCTGGGCCACGGCGAGCGGGCCTTTGAGGTCTACCGCCGCACCTGCCCGGCCTATGTGGAGGAGATCAGCGAGATCCACCGCACCGAGCCCTACGTATACAGCCAGATGGTGGCCGGCCGCGACGCGCCCAGCTTCGGCGAGGCGAAAAACTCCTGGCTCACCGGCACCGCGGCCTGGACCTTCGTGAGCATCTCCCAGGCCATCCTGGGCCTCAAGCCCACGCTCGACGGGCTGCAGCTCGACCCCTGCGCGCCGAAGGACTGGAAGCGCTTCACCCTGCGCCGCCGCTACCGCGGCGCGGTCTACGAGATCACCGTGGAAAACCCCGACGGCGTCGAGAAGGGCGTTCGTTCCCTCGCGGTCGACGGCACGGAGATCGCCGGGAACGTGATCCCGGTGCAGAGCGCGGGCCGCACCGTCCGGGTCAAGGCCGTCATGGGATGAAAAACCCTGCCGGGAAACCGGCAGGGAACAGAGCGTCTGATGGATCGGCGGAAGGTCAGTCCTTCGCCGCGGGATATTCGGTGCACAGCAGCCGGTAGGGCGGCTCGTCCTCCTCGATGGTCGGGAAGCGGCCCACGGGCGGGTTGAAGCGGTTGTCGGTGTTGTCGTCGTTGCACTGGCTGACCTCCCCCAGGAGCACCGGCCCGGTGCCCGCCTCCACGGTGAAGTCGTGGTACAGGAGCTGCTGGATGTGGATGCTCTCGCCGGGCGTCAGACGGATCTGCGTCCCGGCGGGCACGGTGAAGGTGCGGCCGTCGGTGTGGACGGTCACGTCGGAGATACGGTCGATCTCCTCGTCCGGCAGGCTGTTGTATACCCGGATGAGCACGTTCCCGCCGCCGCGGTTGATGATGTCCTCGGTCTTGTACCAGTGGAAATGATTGGGGGCATACTGCCCTTCCTTCAGATAGAGCAGCTTTTCCGCGTAGACCTTGGGATATTTGTCCGCCATGGCCCGATTGCCGTTGCGGATCGTGATCAGGGAGAAGCCGACCCTGTCAAAATCGCCCAGACCGTAGTCGGTGATATCCCAGCCGAGCATGCACTCGCGGACCTCGTCGTACTCGTGGCCGAGGCTGCGCCACTGCGCGGGCGTGAAATGACAAAACGGCGGCAGGAAGCAGCAATACTTTTCGCACATGGCCTCCAGCTCCCGGAGGGCCGCGTTTATCGCAGAACGTTTCATAGCAGCAGGCTCCTTTCCCGGCACACGGAATAACGGTATTACGGTATTATAGTGTCCGGACAAAAGCTTTGTCAACGTCCGGGCAAGCGTAAAAAAAGGAGACGGCCCCATGAGAGAGATCGAGATATTCTATCTGACAGACTGCCCGTACTGCCGCAGCGCGCGGAAGGCCATCGGGGAGCTCATCGACGAGCACCCGGCCTACGCCGGCGTGGGCGTGCGCTGGATCGAGGAGCGGGCCGATCCCGAGGCCGCCCGGAGCATGGATTACTACTATGTGCCCGCCGTGTTCTGTAACGGGCGAAAGCTCTACGAAGCCCGGCCCGGCCACAGCTTCGCCCGCATCAAGGCCGAGCTGCGCCAGGCTTTCGAACAGGTGCTCCGGCCCTGAGCCCGGCGGCGCCGTGAATGCGCCGCGCAGCCGCACGGCGCGAAAAAAGCAATTTGGTATTCTTGACTAACCGCGCGGCGAACGGATATGATAATGACGAACGAAACGAAATAAGGAGGATCGACCCATGGCCAACAACCGTTATTCCGGAACCCAGACAGAGAAGAACCTGGAGGCCGCCTTTGCCGGCGAGTCTCAGGCACGCAACAAGTACACCTATTTTGCCTCCAAAGCCAAAAAAGAAGGCTTTGAGCAGATCGCGGCGCTGTTTCTGAAGACGGCGGAAAACGAGAAGGAACACGCCAAGCTCTGGTTCAAGGAACTCGAGGGCATCGGCTCCACGGCCGAGAACCTCGGCGCCGCCGCCGACGGCGAGAACTACGAGTGGACCGATATGTATGAGGGCTTTGCCAGGACCGCAGAGGCGGAGGGCTTCCCCGAGCTGGCCGCCAAGTTCCGCGGTGTGGCCGCCATCGAGAAGCATCACGAGGAGCGTTATCGCGCGCTGCTGCGCAACGTGGAGGCCCAGGAGGTCTTTGCCAAGAGCGAGGTCAAGGTGTGGGAGTGCCGCAACTGCGGCCACATCGTGGTCGGCACCGCCGCCCCGGAGATCTGCCCTGTCTGCGCCCATCCGCAGGCGTATTTTGAGATCAACGCCGAGAATTACTGATCCCGCGGGAGCATACCGGAACAAACGGGGGCCGCTGTCAGGCGGTCCCCGTTTGTTTGTGACTTTTGTGACCGCAGGGAAGCCGGTTGTGCTCCATTTCGTATAATCTAGTATTTCAACCGAGCAAACGCGCCGGCCCCGGACGGACCGCCATCAGAGAGAAAAAGCCCCACGGTCATGTGCCGCGTCTTTCCGAACGTCCGACTTGACGGAAAGGCGTTCGGCGCGCATACTGATGATCGGACACAAACGAAAGACGGGCTGTGACCGCGCGGAACAGGCGATCGGAGAGGTGACAGGATGAAAACGGTATTGTTCGATCTGGACGGCACGCTGCTGCCCATGGACCAGGATGAGTTCGTCAACGGCTATTTCGGCTATCTGGTGCGCAAGATGGAGCCCCGCGGCTATGAAGGCCGCGCGCTGATCAAGGCCATCTGGGGCGGGACCGCCGCCATGGTGCGCAACGACGGGACCGGCACCAATGAGGACGCCTTCTGGCGCTTTTTTACCGGCGTCTACGGCGAGAGCGCCCGAGACGATATCGTCCTCTTCGAGGATTTCTACGCCAATGATTTCCAAAAGGCCAAGGCGTTCTGCGGCTATACGCCCAAGGCCGCGGAGACGATCCGTCTGGTCAAGGCGCTGGGCGGCCGCACGGCGCTGGCCACCAATCCGCTCTTTCCCGCCGTCGCCACCGAGAGCCGCATCCGCTGGGCGGGGCTCGAGCCGGAGGATTTCGAGCTCTACACCACCTATGAGAACATCGGCTGGTGCAAGCCGAACCTGGACTATTACCGGGAGATCCTCCGCCGGCTGGACGCCGCGCCGGAGGAGAGCATCATGGTGGGCAACGACGCCGGGGAGGATCTGGTCGCCGCCGAGCTGGGCATGAAGGTGTTCTGGCTCACCGACTGCGCGATCAACAAGGTCGGCGCCCGGGAGGAGGACTGGCCCCACGGCGGCTTTGACGAGCTGATGGACTGGCTGCGGGGCGAGCTGCGCTGAAAAAAGACCGGGAGGGCGGATGCCTCCCGGTCTTTATATTTGAATTGTTTTACCGTTCATTCATGGGCACGTAGTGGGTGTATTTCATCGACGAACGGTAGGCCGGGCGGATGATGCGGCCGCCGGTGGCGACCTCCTCGAGACGGTGGGCGCACCAGCCGGCCACGCGGGCGATGGCGAACAGCGGCGTGAACAGCTCGGTGGGGATGCCCAGCATCCGGTAAACGAGCCCGGAATAGAGGTCCACGTTGGCGCACATGGGCACCGTGTGCCCGGTGTGCTCCATCACCAGCGGGATGCCCAGGCGCTCCACGGCTTCGGTCAGGGCAAAGTCGTCGCCGTAGCCCAGCTCCTCCGCCATCTTTCTGGCGTACCGCTTGATGATCGTAGTGCGCGGGTCGCTGATGGTATACACGGCGTGGCCCAGGCCGTAGATCTTGCCCGAGCGGTCACCGGCCTCGCGGCGGAGCAGTCGGACCAGATAGTCCCGGATCGTGTCGTCCGAGCGGTCGCCGATGTTCTCGCTGATATCGGCGAGCATCTCCTGCACCTTCTCGTTGGCGCCGCCGTGGAGCGGCCCCTTGAGAGAGCCCACCGCCGCGGCGATGGCGCTGTAGGTGTCGGTGCCGGAGGAGGACAGCGTCCGGCAGGCGAAGGCGGAGTTGTTGCCGCCGCCGTGCTCGGCCTGGAGGATCAGCATCAGATCGAGCAGCCGCGCCTCCTCGTGGGTGTAGCTCTTGTCCCGGCGGGCCATGCGCAGGAAGTTCTCGGCCAGCGACAGATGATCCTTGGGGTTGTGGATGTACAGGGAGTGCCCGCCGAAGATGTGGCGCTTGACGGCATAGGCGTCGGCCACGATGGTGGGGAACCGGCCGATGAGCACGATGGACTGGCGCATGATGTTTTCCAGCGATGTGTCGTCGGGGTTGTCGTCATAGGAATAGGAGGCGAGCACGCTGCGCTCGAGCTTGTTCATCACGTTCTTCGACGGCGCCTTGAGGATCATATCCTCGAAAAACCCGTCCGGCAGCCGCCGGGAGGCGGCCAGGATGGCGTTGAACTGGTCGAGCTGCGTCTGGTCGGGCAGGCTGCCGAACAGCAGCAGATACGCCACCTCCTCATAGCCGAAGGTGTCGGTATACATATGGCTGTCGGCGATCTCGTTGATGTTGATCCCGCGGTAATAGAGCTCGCCGGGAATGGGGACCTTCTCCAGATCGCGCAGATAGTAGCCCTGTACGCTGCCGATCTGGGTCACGCCGGCGATGACGCCGGTGCCGTCGGAATTGCGCAGGCCCCGCTTGACCGCGCTGCCCTGGTAGTGCCTCGGATCAATCGTGTACTGCTCGTGCACGTTGGCGCACAGTGATTCGATGCAGGCGTTGATTTCGTTGCTGTCTATGACCACTTGTGTTCACATCCTCAGTATGGATATTTGAGCAAAAGTATAGCGCGGAAGGGGCCGATTTGCAAGCGCAAAGCATTTTCTTTCAAATTTTCTCCCTTTTGCCCTGCATTTTCCCGGGATGATCCGGTTATTTATGAAAGTTGATTAATAAAAAATGCAAAATCGCCTTGCGGAGCGGGACCCTTTTTGATATACTGGCCCGGAAGCGCACGCGCGCGCACGCCCCGGAAACGACAGAACGCCCGCGCCCCCGGACCGACGCGCCGGGAGAAGGAGGAGACCATGGAAAAGATCAAAATGCGCAGCCCCATCGTGGAGATCGACGGCGACGAGATGACGCGCATCCTTTGGCAGGAGATCAAATCGGAGCTGCTCGCTCCCTTCGTAGAGCTCAACACCGAGTATTACGATCTCGGCTTGCCCAACCGGGACGCCACCGGCGACCGGGTGACCGCGGAGGCCGGGGAGGCGATCCTGCGCTGCAGAGTCGGCGTCAAGTGCGCGACCATCACCCCCAATGCCGAGCGCATGAAGGAGTACGGCCTGCGCGAGATGTGGCGCAGCCCCAACGGCACGATCCGCGCCATCCTCGACGGCACGGTGTTCCGCGCGCCCATCGCCTGCCCGGTGCTCAAGACCCTGATCCCCGGCTGGATAAAGCCGATCACTGTGGCCCGCCACAGCTACGGCGACATTTACCGGGACACGGAGCTGCGCGTGGAGGGCCCTGGCACGGCGGAGCTGGTGTTCACGGCCGCCGACGGGAGCCAGGAGCGCCGGACGATCTACGAGTTCGAGGGTCCCGGGGTGCTCCAGGGCTGCTACAACAAGGACAGCTCCGTGGAGAATTTCGCCCGCTCCTGCTTTGAGTACGCCCTGAGCGTCGGACAGGACCTGTGGTTCTCGGCCAAGGACACGATCATGAAGCAGTACGACGGCCTGTTCAAGGACACCTTCCGCCGCCTGTACGAGGAGGAATACCGGGAGCGCTTCGAACAGGCGGGGATCACCTATTTTTATACGCTGATCGACGACGCCGTCGCGCGGCTGGTCCGCTCGGAGGGCGGCATCGTGTGGGCGCTCAAGAACTACGACGGCGACGTGATGAGCGACCTGATCTCCACTGCCTTCGGCTCCCTGGCTATGATGACCAGCGTGCTGGTCAACGCCGACGGCTGCTACGAATTCGAGGCGGCCCACGGCACCGTCACGCAGCACTACTACCGCCGTCTGCGGGGCGAGCGCACCTCCACCAACCCGGTGGCGACGATATACGCCTGGTCCGGCGCTCTGCGCAAGCGCGGAGAGCTCGACGGCGACGCGGCGCTGACGGGCTTTGCCGACGCGCTGGAGACGGCGGTCATGGACACGATCTGTGCGGGCACCGTCACCGGCGACCTGGCCGCGCTGATGGAGCCCCGGCCCGCGGGAGTGGACAGCGAGACCTTCCTGGCCGCCGTACGCGCCAGACTGGAGAAGACCCTGGGAGCATAAAAAACTCTTTCCCCTCCGGGGGAGGGGATTGGCTTGACAAAGCACGGCGATAGTGATAGATTGAATGGCAACAATTGATTACGTTCGAGTGCCGTCACTTCCCCGCGGGAAATGACGGAGAATAGGGAATCCGGTGCGAATCCGGAACGGTACCGCCACTGTGAGCGCGTTAGACCGTACATGCGGTGTGAGCCAGCCATTGGGGAGACCTGAGAAGGCGTTGTACGATTGAAGAGGCGTAAGTCAGGAGACCTGCTTGAACGGTCGGCTTCGTGTCTTCCGGGAATGAGGACTCTGAGCGCAATCTGTCACGCGGAAATACGGCCGCGGCAGTTTTTCGGCTGCCGCGGCTTTTTATGTTCTTGTCAGGTCAACCCCCTGAAATATAATGTACGGAGGCATTTTTCATGAGAGCAATGAGAAAGATCTTGCCCTTCCTGCTTACCCTGTGCATGCTGCTGAGCCTTTCCGGCTGCGGCAACACGGCTGCCGCGCCTGCCGCGCAGGAGAGCGAGCCCGCTGCCGAGGCGCAGGCCCCTGCCGCCCCTGCGGAGGAGCCCGCCGCCGAGGAGGAGGACGAGGAGAATTATGAGACCGGCGACGCGTCTCTGGACGACCCCCTGAACGCAGACGGCATCGGCGAGACCGAACTGCTGGTCGTGAGCTTCGGCACCAGCTTCAACGACAGCCGCCGCCTCACCATCGGCGCCATCGAGCGCGCCCTGCAGGCGGCCTTCCCCTATGTCAGCGTCCGCCGCGGCTTCACCGCCCAGATCATCATCGATCACGTGGCGCGCCGTGACGGCGAGGTCATCGACAACGTCACCGAGGCCCTGGACCGCGCGGTCAGCAACGGGGTCAAGACGCTGGTCGTGCAGCCCACCCACCTGATGAACGGTCTGGAGTACGACGAGCTCGTCGGGATCCTGGCCGGCTACTCCGACGCCTTTGAGCGCGTCGTGGTGGGAGAGCCCCTGCTGACCTCCGACGACGACTTCGCGCGCGTGGCTCAGGCGCTGGTGGACGCCACCGCCGAATACGACGACGGCGAGACCGCCATCTGCTTCATGGGCCACGGCACCGAGGCCGAGTCCAACAAGATCTACGCCCAGATGCAGGAAGTCCTGACCGGCATGGGCATGGCCAACTACTTCGTCGGCACCGTCGAGGCCGAGCCCTCCCTGGAGGACGTGCTGGCGATGGTCGATGCGGGCGACTACACCCGCGTGGTGCTGCGGCCGATGATGGTCGTGGCGGGCGACCACGCCAACAACGACATGGCGGGCGACGAGGAAGACTCCTGGAAGAGCGCCTTTGAGGCCGCGGGTTACGAGGTCGAGTGCGTCGTCGAGGGCCTGGGCGGCATCCCCGAGATCCAGGAGCTCTATGTCGAGCACGCCAAGGCCGCCTTCGGCGAGCTGGACGACGATTACTTCACCGGCGACGCGTCCCTGGACGATCCTCTGAACGCCGACGGCATCGGTGAGACCGAGCTGCTGGTCGTCAGCTTCGGCACCAGCTTCAACGGCAACCGCGTCGCCACCATCGGCGCCATCGAGGGCGCCCTTGCCGAGGCCTTCCCCGAGGCCGGTGTGCGTCGCGGCTTCACCGCGCAGATCATCATCGACCACATCCTCGAGCGCGACGGCGAGGTCATCGACAACGTCACCGAGGCGCTGGAGCGGGCCGTGGCCAACGGCGTCAAGACGCTGGTGGTGCAGCCCACCCACCTGATGAACGGCTTCGAGTATGACGAGCTGATCGGCATCCTGGCCGGTTACATCGACGATTTCGAGGCGATCCAGGTCGGCGAGCCCCTGCTGACCTCCGACGACGACTTCCAGCGCGTGGCGCAGGCCATGGTCGACGCCACCGCCGCGTATGACGACGGCGAGACCGCCATCTGCTTCATGGGCCACGGCACCGAGGCCAAGTCCAACGGCGTTTACGCCAAGATGCAGACTCTGCTCACCGACATGGGCAAGACCAATTACTTCATCGGCACCGTCGAGGCCGAACCCTCCCTTGAGGACGTGCTGGCCCTGGTACAGGCGGGCGACTACAAGCGCGTCGTGCTCCGGCCGATGATGGTCGTGGCCGGCGACCACGCCAACAACGACATGGCCGGCGACGAAGAGGATTCCTGGAAGACCGCCTTTGAGGCGGCCGGCTACGAGGTCGTGTGCGTCATCGAGGGCCTGGGCGGCATCCCCGAGATCCAGCAGCTCTACGTCGAGCACGCGCAGAGAGCCTTCTACGCTCTGGATGAGGACACCGGCGACGCGGCCAGGGACGATCCGCTGAACGCCGACGGCATCGGCGAGACCGAGCTGCTGGTCGTCAGCTTCGGCACCAGCTTCAACGACAACCGCGTCGCCACCATCGGCGGCATCGAGAACGCGCTCAAGAAGGCATACCCCGACTACAGCGTGCGCCGCGGCTTCACCGCGCAGATCATCATCGACCACGTCCGGATCCGCGACGGCGAGATCATCGACAACGTCACCGAGGCCCTGGAGCGGGCCGTGGCCAACGAGGTCAAGACGCTGATCGTGCAGCCCACCCACCTGATGAACGGCATCGAGTACGATGAGATCATGGGGATCCTGGCCGGCTATTCCGACGCTTTTGACAAGATCATCGTCGGCGCGCCGCTGCTGACCTCCGACGACGACTTCCAGCGCGTGGCGCAGGTCCTGGTCGACGCCACCGCCGAATATGACGACGGCGAGACCGCCATCTGCTTCATGGGCCACGGCACCGAGCACGAGTCCAACGGCGTGTACGCCAGAATGCAGCAGCTGTTCACCGACATGGGCAAGACGAACTATTTCGTCGGCACCGTGGAGGCCGAGCCCTCCCTTGAGGACGTGATGGCGCTGGTGCAGGCCGGCAATTACAAGCGCGTCGTGCTCCGGCCGATGATGGTCGTGGCCGGCGACCATGCCAACAACGACATGGCCGGCGACGAGGAAGGCTCCTGGAAGACCGAGTTCGAGGCCGCGGGCTACGAGGTCATCCCCGTGATCGAGGGCCTGGGCGGCATCCCGGAGATCCAGCAGCTCTACATCGAGCACGTGCAGGCCGCGATCGACGCCGCTGCCTGAAAGCTGCGTACGAACGTTTGAGTCCATGGGTTTTCCCCGGCGGATGCTCCGCCGGGGAAAATCTTCCGTCGATTGAAAAAGAGGATGACGCGTTATGAAAAAAAGCATCGCACTCCTTCTGGCGCTGCTGCTCCTGGGCGGACTGCTCGGCGGCTGCGGCGGCGGGACCGCGTCGGAAGCGCCCGCAGCCACGAACACCCCCGCGCCAACGGAAGCGCCCGCGCCCACGGAAGCCCAGGCGAGCGCGGAAGACCCTGCGCCTGCCGAAGCCCCTGCGGAGGATGCTCCGGCGGGGGTCGCCTCCGGCGCGGACACGATCGAATATGAGGACGTGGTGGAAGAGGGCATGGTGCCCGTCACCGCCGAACATATCAAAAACGGCGCCTACGACGTGGAGATGGTCTCCAGCTCCGCCATGTTCAAGGCCGATCACTGCAGACTGATCGTCGAGGACGGAGAAATGAAGGTCGTGCTCTACATGACCAGCGGCGCCTATCTCTACATGTACGCCGGTACGGCCAGAGCCGCGGCTGCGGCGCCCGAGGAGGACCGCATCCCGCTCGAGCCCGGCGATGAGGAAGGATACAATCAGTTCGTGCTGCCCCTCCGCGCGCTGGACGACGGCGAGAGCTTTGCCGCCTTCAGCAAGAAGAAGGAGCTCTGGTACGACCGCACACTGCTCTTCCGGGCAGACAGCCTGCCGCTGGAGGCCTTCAGGGAGGGATTTCTGACGACGCCGGAGAGTCTCGGCCTCGCCGACGGGGAGTATACCGTGGAGGTCACCCTCTCGGGCGGCTCGGGCAGAGCCAGCGTCAAATCCCCGGCCCGCATGTTCGTCGCCGGAGGCGCCGTGACAGCGGAGATCATCTGGGGCAGCTCCAACTACGACTTCCTGCTCGTGGACGGCGTCCGGATCGAGCCGGAGACCCTGGAGGGCGGGTCCACCTTCCGCGTCCCGGTGACGGTGTTCGACCACCCCATCGGCATCCAGGCGGACACGACGGCCATGAGCACGCCGCATCTGATCAGCTACTCCCTGCGTTTTGACAGCGCCTCCGTACAGGGCGCGTAACGCTCTGCCGCGCGGATACAGCACGACTGCATCCGCGCGGCAAATTTAATTTTGCGCCCTCGGAAATTTATGTTGCGTTCTCCGTATAGAATTTGTTATAATCACAGCATCACATATAAAAGGAACGGTCAGCTATGCTTGGTATCGGAATTGACACTGGCGGCACCTGCACGGATGCGGTGCTCTATGACTCCGCAACGGGAAAGATCCTGGCCTCCGGCAAGGCGAACACGACCAAATCCAATCTGGAGATCGGCATTGCCAACGCCATGGACAACCTGCCCCGGGAACTGATCGAAAAGGCAGAGACCATTTCACTGTCCACGACGCTGGCCACCAACGCCAGCCTTGAAAACAAGGGCGCGCGGGCGAAGCTCCTGCTCCTGGGCTTCCAGGAGGATCTGATGGAGCATCTGAAAAAGGCCTTTGAATCCTACGGCATGCACGACATGACCCGGTTCATCACCATGGAGGCCAAGGCGGAGGGCGTGTTTTCCCAGCCGATGGATCCCGACTGGGAGATGCTCCGCGCGAAAGCGCCGGAATGGTTCGCCGACAGCGACTCCATCGGCGTCGTCCAGCTCTACCCCAAGGCCAACGGCGGCCGCTTTGAGCTCACCGCGCTCAAGCTCCTGCAGGAGGAGCTGGACATCCCGATCACGATCTCCTACGATATCTCCAACGAGATCGACATCATGAAGACCTGCGCGGGCACGCTGCTCAATGCCATGCTCATCCCGCTGGTGGCGGAGTTCATGAACGCCATCCGCCATGTGTGCGCCCGGCGCGGGCTGAACATCCCCATCACGATCATCCTGAGCAACGGCACCATGTCCCCGGCGGACGAGGCGCAGCAGCATCCGGTGGACACGATCCTCTGCGGGCCGGCGGCCAGCGTGGTCGGCGGCAGCGTTCTGGCCGGCGAGGAAAGCGGCATCATCGTGGATATGGGCGGCACCACCACCGACATCGCGATCGTCCGCCGCGGCATTCCCGCTCCGGCCGTGGGCGGCATCAAGATCGGCCGCTGGCGCACGATGGTGGAAGGCATCTATGTGGATACCATCGGACTGGGCGGCGACAGCGGCATCCTCTGCTACGATCATGTGCTCTCTCTGGACGCCGTGCGGGCCATCCCGCTCTCGCTCCTCGCCGCGGAGTATCCCGGCGTGCTGCCGAAGCTGGAGGATCTCCGCATGCGGAAGGACCATGCCTCCCGCTATGACTATGAGTTCTATGTCCTCATCAAGGACATCGCCGGCAAGACGGGCTACAGCAAAGAGGAACAGGCTCTGTGCGAGGCGATCAGGGCCGAGCCCCTGACCCTCACCGAGCTGGCCGAACGGCTCGACTGTGAGAGACGGCGGCTGCCGACGGCGCGTCTGGAATCCGACGGCGTGGTCATCCGCAGCGGACTGACGCCCACGGATATGATGATCCTCAACGGAGATTTCGACCTCTACGACGGCAGGGCCGCCAGGATCGCCGCCGCGTATCTTGCCGACAGCGCCGAATGCGAGTTTGAACAGCTGCCCGGCAAGATCTACGAGCTGGTGGAGCGCAAGATGTACCACGCCCTCGGCCGGGTGATCCTGGGCCAGCGCTTCCCGAAAACGAAGGAGTTTGAAGACCCGGCCTATCTCACGCCCATTTTGGACGCGGCCTACAGCCAGGCGGTGCAGCGCGTGGACCATCCGGATCTTTATGCCGACGCGGAGGGAGTGCTGGAGCTCACCAGCCGTCTGCCGCTGATCGGCGTCGGAGCGCCGATCCACATCTTCCTGCCCCGGGTGGCCGCCCTCCTGGGCACGCGGGCCGTGGTGCCCGAGTACGCGGGCGTGGCCAACGCCCTCGGCGCCGTCGCCTCCAAGAAGCTTGCGCGGGAGCAGCTGAGCGTCATGGCCGTATACGAGCATACGGTGCTCGTCGGCTATACCGTGGCCTATGAAGGCTCCCGGCGGTTCTTCAAAAAGAGAGAGGACGCGGTGGATTATGCCAGGGAGAACATCCTGCGGACGATCCGCGTGAAAGCCGCCGAATACGGCATCACCGGCGAGCCGAACATCGAGCTCCTGATCGAGGACGACCGGGTCGGCGCGGGCAATACGGGGCTGATCTACGCCATCAAGCTGACAGCCACGGCGACCCAGAGCGAAGAAGCGCGCTGAGGCTCCGTACATAGGAAAAAACCGCCGTTCCCCATTCGCGGGGAACGGCGGTTCTTGCTGTTTTCGGGAGGTGCGCGCCTTTCGGTTTACAGGATTTGATTCGGCGGCAGGCTTATGCGTCCGAGCATGTTTTCAAACTGCGAGCTGTCCGCGGCGGGGCGGAGCTGCGTGTAGTAAAAGCTGCCCCCGGTGCCGTTGCGGTGCGAGAAATTGAGATACCAGTTCCCGCTCCAGTCGTACATGATATCCTCCACCTCCAGCACCTTTCCCCTGGTCCCGGTACCGATCTGCGTGACGAAGCGGCCTTCAAAGTCGAAGACCTGGATCACATTCGTCACGTTGAAATCCCAGAGAGAGCGGTAAATATACGTCCCGTCGGTCTCGATGCCCTGGATCGTCAGCGTGACGTCCCGGTCTGCGTTCACTGTGCGCAGATACTGGAAATCCGCGTCCAGAAAGGCGAACCGGCGTCCGGCATTGCCCGACACCGAGACGATGTACTCGTCGCGGGACCGGTCATAAGCGATGCCGTTGATCCTGAGTACCTTTCCGTCGTTCGTGAGCCGGATCAGCTCGATGAATTCCAGCGTGATCGGATCAAAGACCGCGACATCGCCCCGGGTCGCGTTGTCATTGGGGTCAAAGGCCACCACATAGAGGCGGTTCGTATTGGGATTGTAGGTCATGTCGTTGACGTGATTGCAGACCCAGTCGTCCTCGGAATACTCCCGGGTCTCCAGCTCCCAGGTGGTCAGATCCAGCCGCGTGATGATGCGCCGGTTGTTCCAGCCCGCCCAGATATAGCGGCCGTCGGTGCAGGCGCCCTGCATCTGATGGGTCAGGTCGACGACCTCCACGTCGATCGACAGCAGCTTCCACATGGACAGCGTCTCAGCAAAGCCTCCGCTGTCCTCCGCGCTGTCGGCGGCCGCGGCGGGGGCGGCGGGAAACGCCAGCGCGAGGACCATAAGGAGCGCGATCCCTGTTTTGAACCCTTTTTTCATCACTTTCCCGTTTCCGTGCCTTTCCGGGCGGCGACGAACCAGGTCGCCGCGTCCGCGCCCTCGTCGGGCAGCAGCCGGTGGCCGCACTGCATGAGCGTCAGCCCGGCCTTTTCCAGCAGCGCCGTGACGGCGCCGATATCATGGACCTTTTCCAGGATATCCTCTTCAAATTTCAATACGTCCTGCTCAAAGACGTCGATATGCAGCCGCACCGCACCGTCCTCGCGGGACGTGCGGAACCGGGCGCTGACCGTGTCGCTGTAACGCAGCACGAAGGGCTCGTCGTCCGGGATTTCCCCCTCGCTGAGCAGATCGAAGACGAAGACGCCGCCGGGCGTCAGATATCCGGCCGCGTTTTCAAAGACCCGCGCCACGTCCCCGAGCCCGAAGAGATGGTTCAGCGCGTCGCCGGTACAGGTGACCAGATCCACGGGCCGCTCCGGGCGCCAGGTCACCATGTCGCCCACATCGAAGCGCAGCCCCGGCGCGTTTTCCCGGGCGACGGCGACCATCGCCTCTGACAGATCCACGCCGGAGGCCGAGATGCCCGCCGCGGAGAGCACCCGGCAGAGCACGCCGGTGCCGCAGCCCAGGTCCAGCGCGGTCCGCACCGGGATGCCGTTCCGATCGAGCCACCGCAGCAGCCGCTCGCCGAACACCTCCGGGTAGACGTTCCAGCCGAACTCGTTGTAGACCCGGCAGAATCCGCTTCCGTACATTCCTACAGGTCCAGCGCGCAGAGGTCTTCCGCCGTTTCGCGCCGGACGACGACGCGCGCGCCGTCCGGGGAGAGCATGACCACCGGCGGGCGACCCAGCCGGTTGTAGTTGGAGGCCATGGAATAGTTGTAGGCGCCGGTGGTGCACACGCACACCAGATCGCCGCGGCGCACATCTGCGGGGAGCTCCACGGCGGGCTGCAGGACATCGCCGCTCTCGCAGCAGCGGCCCACAAGATCGAAGGTGTCGGTCCCGCCCTCCCGCTGGCCGTGGAGCACGGTGTAGCGCGCGTCGTAGAGGATGTAGCGCGGATTGTCGGCCATGCCGCCATCCACGATCACGTAGTTCTTGAAGCCGGGGATGTGCTTGACCGTGCTGACGGTGTATACCGTCATCCCGGCGTCGGCGACGATGCTCCGCCCCGGCTCCATCAGCACCCGGGGCATGGGAAGGCCGGTCTCCTTTATGCGTGCGCGCAGGTGAGCCGCCACGCCCGCGATCCGCGCGGGGATATCCGCCGCGGGGTCGCTGTCGACATAGCGTACGCCGTAGCCGCCGCCCAGATCCAGCTCCCGGGCGGTAAAGCCGTATTTCGCATGCAGAAAAGCCATGAACTCCACCATCACGTCCGAGGAGCGCTCGAACACGTCCTCGTCGAAGACCTCGGAGCCCACGTGACAGTGCAGGCCGGCCACGTCGATGCCGTCGGCGGACAGCGCGGCGCGCACGAGGGCCTCGGCCTGCCCGGTCTGGATGGGCACGCCGAATTTGACGTCCACGGTGCCGGTATTCACGGCCTCGTAGGTGTGGGGATCGATGCCCGGGGTGATGCGCAGCAGCACCTTCTGACGCATGCCCCGCGCCTGCGTCTGCGCGGAGAGCGCGGCCAGATCGGTCTCGTTGTCCACCACAAAGCAGCCCACGCCGTGATCCAGGGCGTAACGGATGTCCTCGTCGGTCTTGGCGTCGCCGTGGTAATAGATCCGTTCGGCGGGGTATCCGACGGACAGCGCCGTATACAGCTCGCCCACGGACACAGCGTCCACGCCGATGCCCTCCTGTGCCATGATGCGGTAGATCTCCTTGAAGGCGGCGGCCTTCCCGGCGTAAAGGACGCCGGTGTCATCACCGAAGCCCGCCAGAAAGGCGTTTTTATACATCCGGCAGTTGGCGCGGATGCGCTCCTCGTCCATCAGGTAGAGCGGCGTGCCGTATCGTTCCGCCAGCGCGTCGACGCTGTGCCCGGCAAAGCGGACGACGCCGCGTTCATCTCTTGCAATATTCGAGGACAGCATAAAACGGTGCTCCTTATTCGCTTAAAATGGAAGTTTATTCTATCATCCGCATGCGTCGGATGTCAACAGCCGCGCGGGGCATAACACGCCGGCTTCCCGTGCCCGCGGGGTGGATACATGTGTTTCACAGCGCATAAAGGCAACACAGTGTTTCCATTGGAAACACTGTGTTGCCTTTTTCACCGCGGCGGACCCTCCCGCAAAAGCGGCTGTCTGCGGTGTTTTTCTCTTTTTTTCGCCGACGGGAAAGCTGGCACAGGACTTGCATTCAGGCTGGGTAAGGGAGAAGATTCCCGTCCACTTCACACAGATGAAACATGGGAGGAAGCAGGTATGAACATTTTGGTATGCGTCAAGCAGGTCCCGGACACGACTCAGGTGAAGATCGACCCTGTCACCAACACGCTGATCCGCGAAGGGGTACCTGCCATCGTCAACACCTTTGATGCCTTTGCCCTGGAGGCCGCGGCACGCATCAAGGACAAGGATCCGTCCACCCGGATCGTAGTGGTCTCCATGGGCCCCGAAAACGCGAAAAACGCTCTCAAGGAGTGCCTGGCCATCGCGGCGGACAAGGCCTATCTGCTGTCCGCGCGGGCCTTCGGCGGCTCCGACACCCTGGCCACCAGCTACATCCTCTCCAACGCGGTGAAGAAGGTCGAGGAGTTCGAGGGACACTTCGACATGATCTTCTGCGGCAAGCAGGCCATCGACGGCGACACCGCCCAGGTCGGACCGGAGCTGGCGGAGCACCTGGGATATCCCCAGGTCACCTGCTGCCTGGAGGTGCTGGATTTCGATGACAAGCACCTTGAGGTCCTCAAGGAAGGCCAGGACGCCAATTCCGTCATCAGTGTCCGGTTCCCCTGCGTGACTACCTGGACCAAGCCCTCCTTCGACCCCCGGTTCCCCACCATCAAGCGCAAGCTGGCGGCCAACCGTGCGGAGATCCGCGTGTTCACCGACGAGGACTTCCCGGATATCGACCGGACTGCCATCGGCCTGAAGGGCTCCGCGACGCGGGTGAAGAAATCCTTTGTCCCGGTGCGGAAAAAAGACGGCATGATCATTGCCGAGGACACGGTGGAGGCATCCGCCGCAAAGCTGGTCGCTCTTTTGAACGACGCGCATGTGATTTGACAGGAGGGAAGAAACATGATCGCCAAGACCAAGGACCTTTGGGTATTTGTTGAAACGAGAGAAAACGGCACGGCGAAGAACGTCGGCCTTGAGCTGCTCAACCCCGGCCGCAGGCTGGCGGAAAAGCAGGGGGGCGCCCTGGTGGCGGTGGTGATCGGCCACAACACCGACGCCGCCGTGGAGGCCTGCGCCCGGCACGACGCCGATAAGATCCTCGTGGTGGACGGTCCCGAGTATGAGAGCTACACTACGGACGCCTACGCCAACGCCATGTATCATCTGGTGACCAAATACGGGCCCACCACCCTCGTGATCGGGGCCACGCCCAACGGACGCGACTTCGGTCCCCGGGTGTCCTGCCGGCTCAGGACCGGCCTGACGGCCGACTGCACCGCCCTGGACGTGGATGAGGAGAGCGGCAACATCGCCTGGACCCGCCCGGCCTTCGGAGGCAACCTGATGGCCACGATCCTGTGCGCCGAGGCCCGTCCCCAGATCGGCACCGTCCGTCCCGGCGTGTTCAAGAAGGCGCCGGAGACCGAGCCTCACGCCGAGATCATCCGCGAGGACTACCATGTCCCAGAGGAGGATATCCGCACCAGGCTGCTTCGGGAGATCCACGACGCCGCCGAGGAGATCGTCGATCTCGAGGGCGCGGACATCATCGTTTCCGGCGGCCGCGGCGTCGGCGGCCCGGAGGGCTTCGCCACCCATATCAAGCCTCTGGCCGACGCGCTGGGCGCCACTGTCGGCGCGTCCCGCGCAGCCGTGGACTCCGGCTGGATCAGCCATGCCCACCAGGTCGGCCAGACCGGCAAGACCGTGGCCCCGAAGCTGTATATCGCCTGCGGCATCTCCGGCGCGATCCAGCACCAGGCCGGCATGAGCGGCTCGGACTGCATCGTCGCCATCAACAAAGACCCCGACGCGCCTATTTTTGAGATCGCGCACTACGGCATCGTCGGCAACCTGTTCGAGGTGCTGCCGCTGCTGACCGCCGAGGTGCTCAAGCTCAAGGCCGAATAACATCTCCTTTGCACGGCGTCCGCGGAGACAGGTCTCCGCGGACGCCCGGCTGCTTTACATGCGTGGAAAAGAAAGGATACAGGAAGGATATGGAACTGAAAACGGCCATTATGGAGCGCCATTCCACCCGCGGCTTTTCCGACCGGCCCGTCTCCCGGGAGACGCTCAGGGATGTCCTGACCATGGCGGAGCGCGCCGTGTCCTCCGTCAACTGCCAGCCCTGGGAATTTGCCGTCGTCACCGGCGACGTGCTCCGGACGCTGTGCGCGGAGATCACCGAGTGCTTCGAACGCGGTGACCCCGCGGACATCACGCCCTGGTTCGGAGAGGGGATCTACCGCAGCCGCCGCAGTGAGATCGGGAAGCAGCTCTTCGCCGCGATGGACATCTGCCGGGAAGACCGGGAAAAACGCCGCTGGTGGACTGCCCGGGGCTACCGCTTTTTTGACGCGCCTGCGGCCATCCTGCTGATGATGGACAATTCGGCGGATGAGTTTTCCTGCCGGCTGGATATGGGCTGCGTGATCCAGAACATCTGCCTGGCGTCGATGGAGTTCGGCCTGGGGACCTGCGTGGAGTACCAAGGCGTGTCCTATCTCGAGCCGCTGCGCCGAAACCTGCCCGCTTCCCAGGGCAAACGCTTCGTCTGCGCCATTGCCATCGGGTACCCGGACGAGAGCTTTCCCGCCAACCGCGTCGTGTCCTCCCGGGCCGACGTGGACGAGATCACGTCCTGGTACGGTTTTGATGAGGAATAACTTCCGTGCGCCGCGGCGCAGATCGGAGGCGATGAGATGATCGAAGAAATTGGAACGGGGATCTATCGCATAGGCGTCCCGCTGCCGGACAATCCGCTCCGGGAGCTCAACAGCTACTTTCTCCGGGGGACCGACCGGGACCTGCTCATCGACACCGGATTCCGGAATCCCGTGTGCCAGAGCGCGCTGGAGGAGGGACTGCGGACGCTGGAGTCCGACCCCGCGCGGCGGGATGTGCTGCTCACGCATCTGCACTCCGACCACTCCGGGAACGCCGATCTGTTCGCGCTTCCCGGCCGGCATGTGTATCTGAGCGGCACGGACCTCGGTTATCTGCGCCAATTCCGCAGCGGAGCGATCCTGGAGCGCCAGCGCGCCCGCTACCTCGCGGAGGGCATGCCGTCAGCGCTGGAAAAGGAGATCAGCGCCGTGAACCCGGCGGACAACCAGGCCATCGAGCAGATCACCGATCAGTTCGTCCCCCTGCGGGACGGCGATGTGATCTCCGTGGGAGACCTGTCCCTGGAGACCGTGCTGGTGCCGGGCCACACCCCGGGGAACACGGTCTTCCTTTGCCGGAGGCAGGGGATCCTTTTCAGCGGTGATCACATCCTCTTCGACATCACGCCCAACATCACCGCATGGGACGGCGTGGAGGATTCGCTGGGGGATTACCTGGACAACCTGAACCGGATCCGGGATCTGCCGGTAAAGCAGACGCTGCCGGGACACCGCGGACCCGGAGAGTTCCGCCCCCGGGTGGACGAGCTGCTGCGGCACCACCGCAGACGGCTGAACGAGGCCCGGCGGATCGTGGAGGAAAACCCCGGTCTGAACGCCTTTGAGATCACCGCGCAGATGACCTGGCAGATCCGTGCCCGCAGCTGGGATGATTTTCCCATCACGCAGAAATGGTTCGCCATGGGCGAGTGCATGTCCCATCTGGACTATCTCCGCCGCCGCGGCCTGATCCGCCGGGAGGAGTTCGGCGGCATGCGCCGTTATTACGCCTCGCTGTGACCGGGAAAGGATGAGTCTGCGGCGGGAGGCTCATCGGACGGTGCATTATGTAGCTATTGTGAGTCAAAGGTAACACATTGGCACACATGTACCCGCATATGCCCGGGGATTTGTTACCATTTCCGCATGGAAACGGAGCGAAAGCACGGAAAATGTCACAATTTAAAGGTTAATCAAGTTGGCACAAAGTATGCATAATAGTAGGAGACATTTGCCAAAATGTCTCACAGGTTTTACCGGATATTCGTTGCTCTGACGAAGAACTCCGCAAACGGCAGTGCTTTTTCGGGAAAGGAGGGGATGACCGGACACGGACGGAAGCCAATCCTGTTGATACATCATCAGAAATCGGAAAGAAAGGAATAAGGGGGATTTTCAATCATGACTTCTGCAGAGATTCTCAGTTTAATCGGTGTCATCGTCGCTCTGGGCGGACTGGCGTTCTTCGTACTGAAGGGTGTGAACAACTATCTGATGGCCTTCATCGCCACGGTGCTGATCGCCATCACCAGCGGACTGAACATTTATGAGACGCTGGTCAAGACTTATATGGGCGGCTTCACCGGCTACATCGCCCAGTGGTTCATCGTATTCTATGCCGGCGCGCTGTTCGGCAAGCTGATGGCGGACTGCGGCGCGGCGGAGACCGTCGCCCACGGCCTGGTCAAGCTCGTCGGCAAAAAGCTGGCGCCCTGCGCTCCTATCATTGCCGGCGCCGTCATGGGCTACGGCGGCATCACCACCTTCGTCATCGGCTTCTGCGTGGTGCCTATCGCGGTGCAGATCTTCCGCGACGCGAACCTGCCCCGCCGGCTGATCCCCGGCGCCATCTTCATCGGCCCCACCATCGCCATGGTCGCCCCGGGCTCGCCCCAGATCGCGAACATCGTCTGCTCCACCGCCTGCAACACGAACTACATGGGCGGCGGCCTTGCCGGCTGGATCGCGGACCTGGTCTTCGGCCTGGGCACCGTCTGCGTGCTCTTCCTGTGGATGATCAAGCGCGCCGTGGCCAAGGGTGAGTACTTCATCCCGAAGGATGTGGACAATGTCACCTCTGACAGTGACAGCAGGGAGCGTCCGGGCATGCTCACCAGCATCCTGCCGCTGCTGATCACCGTCGTGGCCATCAACATCCCCAACGGCCAGGGCGGGAACCTGATCCCCACCGAGTACGGCCTGCTCCTCGGCTGCCTGTCCATCATCCTGCTGAACCTGAAGTTCTTTGACAAAAAGGCCATCGTCCCCGCGCTGGGCGACGGCTTCAAGACCGCCATCACCATCATCGGCAACACCGCCGCCATCGTCGGTATCGGCGCGGTGGTCAAGGCCACCCCGATGTTCGGCCCTGTGGTCGAGAGACTGACCTCCGGCACCGGCAATCCCTACGTGGGCGGCGCGGTCTCCATCGCCCTGCTGGCCGGCATCCTGGGCAGCGCTTCCGGCTCCACCAGCCTCGGCGCTCCTCTGCTGGCTCCCGCCTTCATCGCGCAGGGTGCTGATCCCGGCATGCTGGCCCGCGTCATGTGCATGGCCTCCTCCACGCTGGACTCCCTGCCCCACAGCGGTGCCGTCGTATCCACCATCGACGCCATGTGCCACGAGGAGTACAAGGGCTCTTACGGCTGCGTGTTTATGCTGACGGTTGTCGGCACCACGGTCATGACCCTGTCCGCCATCATCATGGCGATGCTCTTCTATTGATCTGACCGGGCAGCGAAGCGTCACAGTCAGCATTTTCAGAACCTTTTAAGGAGGGTATCTCATTGTCCAAGGATTATCTGAACGAGGCGTATCAGGATGTGATCCTGGAGGTCAGGGGGCGCATCGCTTATGTGACCCTGAACCGTCCCCACAAGCTGAATGCCATGACTATGAATACCAAGGGCGAGATCGTCCGGATCTTTCAGGGTCTGGATCAGGACCCGGACGTCTGGGGCGTGATCGTCACCGGCGCAGGCAAGAGCTTCAACGTGGGCTCCGACGTCAGCCACCATCCCGCCAGCTGCGAGGAGGCGTTTGACGAGATTACCTTTTCCCAGAACGTCCTCAATACGATCGAGAAATGCAGCAAGCCCGTGATCGCGGCCATCAACGGCTACTGCCTGGGCGGCGGCATCGAGCTGGCCCTTGTGTGCGACCTGCGGATCGCCAGCGAAAAGGCCTCCTTCGGTCTGCCGGAGGCGAAGCTGGGCGTGATCCCTTCCTACGGCGGCACCCAGCGTCTGACCCGGCTGTGCGGCGCGGCCCTGGCCAAGGACCTGTGCTTCACCTGCCGGAGGATGCCCGCCGACGAGGCGCTCAGCTGGCATCTGATCAACCGTCTCGTGCCCCATGAGCAGCTGATGGACGAGGCAACGAAGTATATGGAAGAGATCCTCGCCAACGCGCCGATCGCCCTCAAGTACTGCAAGTACAGCATCAACAACGGCGCGGAGATCAGCCTGGAGAAAGGGCTGGAGATCGAGAAGCTGAGCTTCGCCATGTGCATCGCGTCCGAGGACTGCGCCGAGGGCATGGCCGCTTTCGCGGAAAAGCGCGAGCCTCAGTTCAAGAACCGCTGATACCGGCACGCCGGATCCCCGGATCGAGAGAATAAAGAAACAAATCCATAAAACGGAGGGAGAAAAATGTCAATCACGACGATCAGTCTGCTGGGCATCATACTGGGCCTGGCCTGTCTGGTGTTCTTTTCCTTCAAGGGCCTGAACATCTACCTCAACTCGTTCCTGTTCGTTTTCATCGTCGCGCTGACGGGCGGCCTTGATATCTACAAGACCTTCGTCACCACCTACATCGGCGGCTTCACGGGCTTCATCACCGGCAACTTCTTCGTGTTCGTGGCCGGCACCGTGATGGGCCAGTGCGCGCTGATCACCGGCGCAGCAAAATCCATCGCCAACGGCATCGTCAAGGCCTTCGGCAAGAAGGGCGCCCTGCTGGCAGTGCCCATCGCCTGCCTGGTGCTGTCCTACGGCGGCGTCTCTGCCTTCGTGGTCGGCTTCACCGTGTTCCCCATCGCCCTGGAGGTCTTCCGCAACAACGACGCCCCCCGCCGCCTGATCATCAGCGGCATCTGCTTCGGCGGTGCCACCGTGGCCATGTGCGGCCCCGGCGCGCCTCAGGTCCAGAACAGCATCCCCGCCAACGCCTGCGGCGTGAGCCTGATGGCCGGCTCCGTCTGCGGCTTCATCGGCTGCGCGGTGACCCTTGTCGTGGGCTACACCTGGTATATGTACATGATCAAGCGCGCCATGGCCCGTGGCGAGCACTTCGTGGCCAAGGACGGCGACTTCTCCGACAAGACCGAGGAGAACATCCCGCCCTTCATCACCTCCATCATCCCGCTGATCGTGACCCTGATCCTCATCAACACCATCCTGCCGCTGGAAGTCGGTGTCGTCTTCGGCGCGCTGCTGATGGTCGTCATGAACATCAAGTACTACCCCACCTGGAAGACCGAGTTCCTGCCTGAGATGGGCAAGGCCGTCGCCAACGCGCTGATGTTCATCGGCAGCGTCGCGGCCATCGCCGGCGTCGGCGGCGTCGTCAAGGCGACCCCGGGCTTTGAGGCCGTTGTCTCCTTCCTCGACACCGCATCTCTGGGCAACCCGCTGATCGGCGCCTCCGTGGGCACCATGATCCTCTGCGGCATCACCGCCTCCGCCTCCGGCGGCCTGGGCATCGCCGCGCCGATCCTGTCCGAGATGTACGCCGGCCAGGTCAGCATGGCGGCGCTGTCCCGTATCATGTCCATGGCCTCCATCACCTTTGACTCCATGCCCCACAGCGGCGGCATCGCGGCGAACATCTACGGCATCGGCCGTGAGACCCACAAGACCGCTTACATCCCCATCATGAACCTGTGTCTGTGGACACCCTGCGTAGGCCTGGCGGTCTCGCTGATCCTGTTTACACTCTTCCCCAATCTCCCGTGATCCGTCTGCGCGCTGCAGGGCTCGTGACGGAATGCGGCGGCGGAGCACAGCCATGACGATTGTACCGACCGTATGACCGACGCTCCGCCTCTTTTTCGCTGACAGTCAGCCGCGGGACGGGAGACCCGCCCCGCGGCGAGTAATAACCCAAGGAGGAAATGACTTATGGATTTCAGACTGACGGAAGATCAGGAATCCATTCGAGAGCTGGCGGCAAAGTTTGCCAAAGAGGTATGCGCCCCGGAGGTAGAGACCATCGAGGCCGAGCACCGTTTCCCCATCGAGACCTTCCGTAAGTTTTCCGAGGTGGGTCTCTATTCCGTGAACTTCGACGAGGAGTACGGCGGCATCGGCAAGGACGCCCTGGCCGAGGTGATCGTGGTGGAGGAGCTGACCAAGGCCAGTCTCAGCCATGCGGCGGCCTTTCAGATCAACCGCGCCTGCGCGGGACTGATCGATGAGGTGGGCAGCCCCGAGCAGAAGGCAAAATATCTGCCCTGGATGATCGAGAACGGCATTCCCGGCTCCGTGTGCATCACCGAATCCGGTGCGGGCTCCGACGCCGCTTCGATGCGCACGATGGCGGTGCGGGACGGCGACGACTGGATCCTCAACGGCACCAAGTGCTTCATCACCGGCGCGGGCGTCTCCGAGCTGTATATCGTCTGCGCGCAGACGGACCGCGAGCTGGGCGCCAAGGGCATCACGCTGTTTATCGTCGATCCGTCCACCCCCGGCTTCTCCATCGGCAAGATCGAAAACAAGATGGGCCTGGTGGGCTCGCAGACCGGCGAGGTGATCCTGCAGGATGTCCGCGTGCCCGGTGAAAACGTGCTCGGCGAGGTCGGCAAGGGCTTCAAATACGTCATGGCCAATCTGGACGGAGCCCGTATCGGCACCGCGGCCCAGGGCCTGGGCACCGCGGAGGCGGCGCTGGACCTGGCGATCAAGTATTCCAAGGAGCGGGTACAGTTCGGGCGCCCCATCAGCAAATTCCAGGGCATCCAGTGGTATCTGGCGGAAATGGCCACCAAGGTGGATTCCGCAAAGTGGATGATCTATCACGCGGCCTGGCTCAAGAACGAGGGGCTGCCTTTCAGCAAGGAAGCCGCCATGGCCAAGCTCTACGGCACCACCATCGGCCGGGAGGTCGTCAACACCGCGCTGCAGATCCACGGCGGCTACGGATACATGAAGGACTATCCCCTGGAGCGCATGTACCGTGACGTCCGGATCACGGAGATCTACGAGGGCACCTCGGAGATCCAGAAGGTGGTCATCGCCGGGCAGCTGCTCCGGTGATCAACAGGAGCCGGCGAAAGCCGGTGCAGGATTATTGACAAGGAGGATAATGAATTATGGGTAAAGGCGTACTGAGCGGCGTGCGCGTACTGGAATACGACTCCTACGCTGCCAGCAACAACGTGGGCAAGGTGCTGGCTCTCTGGGGCGCGGAGGTCATCAAGGCCGAACCGCTCACCGGCGACGTGTTCCGTCATATGGGCCAGAACAATAATGTCCCCATCGACGAGGACGAAAACCCCGCTTTCCAGCTGGTGGCCTCCAACAAGAAGAGCGTCACCATCGACACGAAGACCCCCGAGGGCTACGATCTGCTGATGAAGCTGCTGGAGACCTGCGACGTGTTCCTCACCAACGTCCGCATGCCCTCTCTGAAGAAAAACAAGCTGGACTGGGAGACCATCCATGCGAAATATCCCGACAAGGTCTACTGCCACGTCTCCGGCTGGGGCCTCAAGGGACCCCAGGCGGCCGAAGCCGGCTATGACACGGTCTGTTACTGGGCCGTCTCCGGCGCCATGGTGGACCTGGCCCCCGCGGGCGGCCCCCCGCTGCCCCCGAGCTTCGGCGTAGGCGACCAGCACATCGGCGCCTATGGCGCCGGCGGCATCGCGGCTGCGCTCTACAAGAAAGAAAAGACCGGCGAGGGCGAGTTCGTCTCCGCGTCCCTGATGGGCGTCTCCGCCCTGGGCCACGGCATGATGACTACCTTCTGCCAGAACGCCTTCCGTGACCGCGGACTGGGCGAGAAGTATCCCCGCGGCCATTTCGATCCCACCCTGCCGACCTTCAACGCCTACAAGTGCAAGGACGGCGAGTGGCTGATGCTGACCGTCAACGAGTACACCAAGTACCTGCCGAAATTCTGCGAGGTCTTCGGCATCTCCGATATCGTACTCAGCAATCCCAACTTCAACAGCGAGGTGGAGATCCACAAACCCGAGAACATGAAAGCCATGGTCGAGATCCTGGACGACGTGTTCATCAAGTACACCAGCGACGAGGCCCTGAAGATGATGATCGACAACGACATGGTCGCCTCCAAGTATCCCCACTTCTCGGACTTCGCGGTCAACGAGCAGGCCCACGCCAACGGCTACTTCGAGTACTACACCTCGCCCAACGGCCAGACGGCCTCCTATCCCGCCAACCCCATCACCTTCAACAACGGCGAGGACAACCTCAATCTGGCGCCGTTCCCCAAGCTGGGCGAGCACAACGAGGAGGTCTTCCACAGCCTCGGCCTCAGCGACGAGCAGATGGCCGAGCTCCGCGCCAAAAAGGTCATCAGCTGAGCGCCCCGCGCCGGAGAGCGCAAAAAGAATACAGAATCTAAAGTAAAGGAGCAGCTTCCGTACCATGCAGGAAAGAAAAAAGGGTATGTTGGCCGGCGTGCGCGTGCTGGAGTATTCCTCCTATGCCGCGTGCTCCAATGTGGGCAAATTGCTGGGCCTCTGGGGAGCAGAGGTCATCAAGGTCGAGCCCCCCGGGGGAGAGATATTCCGTGTCATGGGCACGCTGACCAATCTGCCCATTACACCGGAGGAGAACCCGGCGTTCCAGCTTTGCAATTCCAACAAAAAAGGCGTGACCATCAATACCAAGACCCCTGAGGGAAAAGCGCTGTTCCACAAGCTCCTGGCGTCCTGCGATGTGTTTCTCACCAATGTCCGCATGGCCTCTCTGATCAAAAACGGCTTTGGATGGGAAGAGCTGCACGAAAAATACCCCGCGCTTGTCTACTGCCACATCTCCGGCTGGGGCCTCAAAGGGCCCCAGGCCGGAGAGTCCGGCTTCGACACCGCCTGCTATTGGGCCGTGTCCGGCGCGCTGGCGGACCTGGCGCCCGCCGGCGGACCGCCGATCCCGCCCTCCTACGGCGTGGGCGACCAGCACATGGCGGTGTACGGGGCGGCCGGCATCTGCGCGGCGCTGTTCCACCGCGCCATGACGGGGGAGGGCTCGTTCGCCGCGCCGTCGCTGCTGGGCGTAGGCGCCCAGGGCCACGGCATGATGACCACCTACTGTCAGAAGCCGTATCAGGAACAGGGACTGGGCATGCGCTATCCCATCGGTCATTTCAACCCCTCGTATCCGACGTTCAATTCCTATCAGTGCAGCGACGGGGAGTGGGTCATGATCACGATCACGGAGTATGCCGAAAAGCTTCCCAAATTCTGCGAGGTCTTCGGCATCCCCGCGTCGGTCTACACCGATCCCCGCTTCAGCACCGTGGAGGAAGTCCAGAAGCCGGAGAACCTTCGCGCCATGGTGGAGCATATCGACGCCGCCATCGGCCGCTATACCTCCCGGGAGGTGGTGGAGATGATGACGGCGGCGGACATGGTGGCCACCACCTATGTCCACTTCACGGACTTCGCGGAGAACGAGCAGGCCCACATCAACGGCAACTTCGAGTACTTCACCTTTGAAAACGGACACACGGTATCCTTCCCGGCCAACCCGGTGCTGTTCAACGGCGGCGAGGACAACTATCACCTGACCCCGGCCCCGAAGCCCGGGGAGCACAACGAGGAAGTCTTCACCGCCCTGGGCTATGCTCCGGAAGAGCTTGAGAGACTCCGGGAAGCGAAGATCATATAGCAGCATTTTTGCGCAAGGAGAGAATGTGAATGGAATACCACGGTCTGATCTTTGAAAAGCAGGACAAAGTGGGCGTGATCTATCTGAACCGCCCGGAAAAGCTCAATGCGATCGACACGCCCACTCAGGAGGCGCTGGTACAGCTCATCGCCGATATCGAAAAGGACCCCGAGCTCAGATGCATTATCCTGACCGGCGTCGGACGCGCCTTCTGCGCCGGCGGCGACATCGGCGAGGAATCCGAGAAAACGGTCCTCTCGGGCTATGATTTCTCGGTGCTCGGCCATGCCATGACCAACGCGCTGGCCAACTGCAGGCTGCCCATCATCGCCGCCATCAACGGCTATGCGCTGGGCGGCGGCCTGGAATATGCACTGGCCTGCGATTTCCGCTATGCGGCCTCCACCGCCAAGATCGGCGCTCCCGAGAGCAACCTGGGCGTGATTCCCGGCGCCGGCGGCACCCAGCGGCTGTCCCGGCTGGTGGGCGTGACCAAGGCCAAGGAAATGATTTACACCGGACGCAAGTATACGGCCGAGCAGTGCCTGGCCATCGGTCTGGTGGACAAGGTGTGCGAGCCGGAGAAGCTGATGGAGGAGGCCATGGCTTTTGCGCAGGAGATCGCCGAGCGGGCGCCCATTTCCATCCGCATCGCAAAATTCGCCATTGACAAGGGCATCAATCTGGATCTTCCCAGCAGCCTGGATCTGGAGGCGACGCTCTACGGCCTGATCCACAGCACTTATGACGCCAAGGAGGGACTCAACGCCTTCCTGGAGAAGAGACCGGCCAAATTTGAGGGCAGATAATCCACCGTTTTTTCAAAAAAGGAGACCGACAATATGCAGTATCAATTTCTGACGGAGGATCAGCGCGGGTTGATCGAAATGATCCGCGATTTCGGGAAGAAGGAGGTCCAGCCCTATCAGTCCGAGTGGGATGACAAGGGGATCTTCCCGAAGGAGGCGGTGGAACACGCCTTTGAGCTGGGCTTCCATGTGCTGGACGTCCCCGAGGAGTACGGCGGGCCCGGCCTGGATTACCTGACCACGATGATGTGCGTGGAGGAGATCAACCGCTCCTGCACCGCCATCGCCCCAACCATCATCGGCGCGAGCATCGCGGCCAAGCTCGTGGAGCTCGGCGGGACCCCGGAGCAGAAGCAGTATTTTTACGACCGGGTCCTCAACGGCGCCTATACCGGCATGAGCATCACGGAGCCCGGTGCGGGCTCGGACGCGGCTTCCATGCGTACCATGGCGGTCCGGGACGGGGACGAGTACGTCCTCAACGGCACAAAATGCTTTGCGTCCAACGGCGGCATCGCCGAGATGATGGTGGTCTTCGCCGTCACCGACAAGGGCAAGCGGTCCCACGGCATCTCCGCCTTCATCGTGGAGACGGACCGGCCGGGCTATATCGTCGGCAAGGAGGAGAACAAGCTGGGCTTCCGCTGCTCCAACACCGTAGGCATCACCTTTGACGACTGCCGGATCCCCGCCTCGAACCTGATCGGCGTGGAGAACGAGGGCTTCCGTCTGACCATGCAGACGCTGGACCGCGGCCGCGTCAAGGTCGGCGCGTCTGCGGTGGGCTATGCCCAGGCGGCCATCGACTACGCCACCGAGTATGCCAAGACCCGCGAACAGTTCGGCAAGCGCATCTGCGATTTCGAGGGCATCCAGTTCATGCTGGCGGATATGGAGGCCGGGACCGAGGCGGCCCGCCAGGCGGTGTATTACGCCGCCCGTCTCATCGACGCGGGGCTCCCGAGCTCCCGCGCGGCGGCGATCGCCAAGCTCATCGCCACGGACAACGCCATGAAGGTGACCACGGATGCGGTCCAGATCTTCGGCGGCTACGGCCTGTGCAAGGACTATCCCGTGGAGATGCTCTTCCGTGACGCCAAGGTCCTGCAGATCGTCGAGGGCACCAACCAGATCCAGAGAATGATCATCGGCCGGGATATGTGCCGCTGATCCCCATGGGCTCCGCCCGGCCGGACGGAGCCCGTTTGGGCGAAGGACCTGTCCGGCCCTTCGCCCGTCACAATTTCAGAAGGTGAGGATAGGTATGTTCAGCAAAGATCTGATCGGGACCAAGGTAGGTCCCTTTGAGTTTCCCTATACCTGGAAGGATGTCGTGCTGTACGCTCTGGGCGTGGGCGCCGGCGAAGACGCGAGCGAGGAGTGCTTCGTCTACGAGAAGAAGCTCAAGGTGCTCCCCACCTTCGGCGCGATCCCGCAGCCGGTGGCTCCCATCTCCCTGCCCAAGCGGACCGTGAGCGACATCAAGGGCATGCTCCACATGGAAAACGAGCTGATCGTCCACAAGACCCTGGATCCCAGGGGCGGAAAGCTGTTCTATGAAACCTCCATGGAAAAGCTCTATGACCGCGGCCCCGGCAAGGGCGCCAAAATGGTGATCCGCACCGACGTATATGACGAGCTTGGCGACCTGGTCTACGAGAACCACGACGCGATGTTCTCCCGGGCCGACGGCGGCTGGGGAGGAGAAATGCCGCCCCGCAATGAGAACGACATGCCCGACCGCGCGCCCGATGTGGAGGACCGCGCCGTGCCGGCAGTCACACAGCCCATGCTGTACCGGCTGGGCAGCCGGGATCTCTTCCCGCTGCATATCGACAGGGAATTCGCCGAGGCCAGCGGCTTTGAGCGCCCGATCATGCACGGGCTGTGCACCTACGGCTATGCCTGCCGCATGAGTATCAGGAACCTGTTCCCGGGAGAACCGGAGCGGCTTCGCCGCATCAACGCCTGCTTCATGAAGTCTCTGTACCCCGGAGATCCGATCAAGCTCCAGCTCTGGAAGATCGGGGAACGGGAGGCGAGATTCCAGATCGTCAATGAACGCACCGGCGAGGTGCCCATCGGCAAAGGCGTCCTGGAGTGGATCTGATGGTTCACACGCAATGCCCGCCGGGAGAGCTTTTCTCCCGGCGGGCGGGCATGCTATAATGGACAGAGAATAAACGGCTTCCCCGCGCAGACTGCGGCAAATCAGATCGCGAGGTGGAAAACATGACCCCTGCTGTTTTTGACAATAAAAGGACGCTGCGCATAGAGATCACTGCCGTCCGGGGACTCCCGTCCGTGCCGGCGGGAAAAATGCTGACCGTCGCCGACTATCCCCACAGGGCGGAGATCGATCTGGAACCGCTGTCGCTGCCCGACTGGGCGCAGCGGCAGCTGGCACAGCAGCTTCGGGAGCTGCCGGAGATATCCGGAGAGAACGTCGTGAAGCTCCGGGATCCGGAGGCCGGGGACGTCAGCGCCGACGTCCGTATCCGCCGCTATGTGGACGCCCGGATCGAGGATGTGCTCGCCTGGCAGGCGGAGCACCGGCCGGACCGGGAGGCGCTGGTGGACCTGAATACCGAACGGCGCTATACCTATGCAGACCTGGATCGTCTCAGCGGCCGCCTGGGCGACGCGCTGTGCCGGCTCGGCCTGCCGCTCAACAGCCACGCGGCCGTCGTGCTGCCCACGGGAGCGAACAACTTCCTCACGAAATTCGCCATCAACCGGGCCGGCGCCGTCATCGTCAACGTGAATTTCATGGAGCGCCCTGCGACCATGTTCACCATGGTGCGCAACAGCGACTCACAGGTTGTGTTTATGCGGCCGGGCACCAAGGGCACCGAGTTTATCGACTGGCTCTATGAGAACTGTCCCGAGCTCAGGGACGCCGTGCCGGGAGAGCCGCTCTCGCTGGAACAGTTCCCCTGCCTGCGCCATGTGGTGATCTGCGACTCGGCGGTACGGTATCCCGGAACGATCGCGCTGGAGGACCTGTATGCGGAGCCTCGGGACGGCCGCCTCGGCGCCCTCGACGCGCGCAGCGGATACAAAAGCAGCGACGATGTGTGCACGATCATCCACACTTCCGGCACCACCGCCACTCCCAAGGGTACGATGCTGCTGCACCGGAGCATCGCCGAGGTGCTGTGCGTCCAGGCGGAGATGCTCGGTCTGGGCGAAGACAGCCGGACCTGCCTGAGTCTGCCGCTGTTCCACGCCTTCGGTTCCATCGGCACCTCGCTGCCCACCTTCCTGATGGGCGGCTGCGTGGTCTGTATGGACCGGCCGCTGCCCTCGTCCATCGCGGACGCGCTCCGGGACGAGCGATGCACCGTGCTGTGCAACGTTCCGTCCACCTACCTCCGGCTGTTGGAGGATATCCATCGCCGGCAGATCCCCCGGGAGGCGTTCAGTCTGAAAAAATGCGTGGCTGCGGGCGCCGCCTCCACAGAAGCCATGCTGCTGGATGTGGCGGACACCTTCGGCGTACAGGACGTGATCGCGACCTACGGCATGACGGAGACCGCGACCGGCGTCACCGGCTCCCGCAGTGACGACGATCTGGAGGCCCGCACCAAGACCGTCGGCGTGGTTTGGCCGGGCGTGGAGATGAAATTCGTCGATCCCGCCGACGGGCAGGAGGTCCCCCCGGGGAAGACCGGGGAGATCGTGGTCCGCGGCTTTAACATAATGAAAGGCTACTACAAGATGCCCGAGGAGACGGCGGCGGTGCTCAGTCCCGACGGCTGGCTCAAAACCGGGGATCTGGGTTATATGCGGCCCGACGGACATGTCTGCTTCGTAGGCCGGCTCAAGGAGAGCATCAAAAAATACGGAGAGACGATCAGCCCCGTGGAAATCGAAAACGTGCTCATCCGGGAGCCTCACATCGCGGCCAGCAGCGTCATCGGCGTTCCCGACGATCAGGTCGGGGAGGAGATCGCGGCCTTTGTGATCCTAGAGCCCGGCGCCGAGGTGACTCCCGAGGAGATCCGCGCGTTCTGCGCAAAGGATCTGCCCCGGTTCAAGGCGCCGAAGTATATCTTCTTTGTGGACACATTCCCCTATTCGGGGACCGGAAAGGTCCTGAAAGCCGAGCTGCGCAAGTGGGCGGAGGAACGGCTCGGCAGGAAACAGGAATCGACCTGATCGCAGAAAAGACATCAGAGAGGGATGAGAAAAACATGAATGCAAGGCGCACGGAAAACAAGTGGTTTTATCTGATTTGCGGTGCGTTCGGGATGCTGATGATCGGTGTGATCTACGCCTGGAGCATCCTGAAAACACCGCTGGCGGAGGAATTCGGCTGGGGTGTGACGGAGCTTGCGCTGAACTTCACGCTGACGCTGTGCTTTTTCTGCGTGGGCGGCGTGCTGGGCAGCACGCTCTCTTCCCGTTTTTCTCCTCGCGTCACCATCCTGACGGCTGCCGCCTGCCTCTGTGCGGGGTTCGTGATCTGCTCACGGATGAGCGGAGCGAGCATTGCCGCACTGTATCTGGCCTACGGCGGGCTGGGAGGCATCGGGATCGGCATGGCCAACAACGCCATCGTTTCCCAGTGCAACGCCTGGTTCCCGGGGCAGCGGGGCACGTCTACCGGCGTGCTGATGATGTGCTTCGGTCTGAGCTCTCTGCTGCTGGGCAAGCTTGCGGCAGCGCTGATGGAGATCCCGGAGATCGGCTGGCGGACCACCTACATGATCATCGGCATCGCCATCGCGGCGGTGCTGGTGCCGCTGGCCATGATCCTGCGTATGCCGCCCCGCAGCGCGGAGGCTTCTCCCGCCGGAGAGGAAACGGCAGCGGCGCAGGCGGAAAAACGGGAATACGACTCCCGTGAGATGATGAAGCGCCCCAGCTTCTGGAAGTTTTATGCCTACAGCATCCTGACCTGCGCCGTAGGCAGCACGGTGATCAGCTTTGCCCGCGACCTTGCCCTGTCCGTGGGCGCCTCGGCGGCGCTGGCCACCACACTGGTGGGCGTGCTGTCGCTGTGCAACGGCCTCGGCCGGATCCTGTTCGGCCTGATCTTCGACCGCCTCGGCCGCAAGAAGACGATGATCCTGTCCAACCTGCTGACCATCGTCGCTCCCGCCACGATCCTGTTCTCCCTGAGCATCCGCTCCCTGCCGCTGAGCATACTCGGCTTCTGCCTGACCGGCATCGCCTACGGCAGCAGCCCCACGATCTCCGCGGCGGTGGTCAGTGAGCTCTACGGCGTGCGCCACTACCCGAAAAACTACAGTCTGGCCAACACCATGGTCATTTTCGCCTCTGTTATGTCAACCGTTGCCGGCAAGATGCTCGAGCTGACCGGGGGATCGTATCTGCCGGTATTCATCGTTCTGCTGGTGTGCGCGGTGGCGGCTCTGTTCCTGAACTTCCGCATCCGGGAGGCGTGATACCGGGCCGACGAACAAAAGGTCTCCATCGGGTGTCAGCATTCCGGCTGTTTGATCGATATTGATTATCGGCGTAAAAGCACAAAACCGACAGGGTACGCCGCCAAAGGGCAGGAACCGCTGTTTTCTTTTGCCGGAAGTGTGGTATGATAGAGTTATCCCATGACAGGAGGTGCTGACACGATGAGAATCCTTTCTGCTTCCGCGGAAAAGACGGCCGATGTTATTGAGACGATGACCCAGCACTGCCGGCAGATCCTGGATCCCGAGGTCTCCTCTTTCCGGATCTGCCCGGAGGAAGAGATCCCTTCCGTTAAAAAGAAAAGCGTGACGACCTATGCCTACTCCAACCGGGTGATCCGCGACAGCATGGCGTCCGTCCACAACCCGATGCTGGGCGCGGCGGTCTTCGACCAGAACGGCTGGCTGATCCGGCTCTACGGCAGGGCGGAGTTCCGCGAATGGGCGGCCCGGCGGGGGATCGTGCCTTTCTCCAACTGGCTGGAGGACAGCGCCGGTGTCAACGCGGTCTCGGTGGGCATGGCCTGCAAGGCGTCGGTCGAGATGTTCGGCGGGGAGAACTACTGCTCCCTGCTCAGAGATACCGCCATTTACTTTACGCCCTATATCTTGGATCTGGGCCAGACCTTCGACCGGGAAGATTACCGCACGCTCGGCGGCGTAGCCATCATCACGCCGCTTGGTGACGGGCCGGAGGACTATCTTTTCACCACCGAGGCGATCGCCAAGGAGGTCGCGCTGCATCTGCACATGGTACAGTGCTTTGAGGAATTCTTCAACACAGAGACCGAGGGTCACATTTCCATCGATTTCGATCTGGCCACGTCGGTCCCCCATTTGCTCTATCACAGCAACAATATTTACAAGATCCTCGGCATCGGGGAGCGCAATCTCCACTTTGAACCGGTGGGCACGGTATTCGACCCCCTGCCGAAGAACCGGGAATTCTGGCGCATCGTCAATGAGGGCATGGCCGTGCAGAACCGACGCATCACCCTGTGCATCCAGGGCGTCGAGCGGGAATTCACGATCCGCACGCTGCCCTATCAGCAGCGCTTCATCGGCTTCAAGGGGGTGCACATCTTCCTGCAGTCCCAGAAGCTGAAGACCTCCAGCGTATCCAAGGACGTGGGCAATATCGCCCAGCTCACCTTTGAGGACATCGTCGGGGAATCCCCCGTGATGGTGCAGACGATCCGCCAGGCCAAGACGCTCTCGGCCAGCGATCACACGATGCTGATCCTCGGCGAGAGCGGCGTGGGCAAGGATCTGTTTGCCCGGGCGATCCACAGCTTCAGCCGCCGGAGCCAGGGACCCTTCGTGACGCTCAACTGCGCCGCGATCCCCCGGGAGCTCATCGCCAGCGAGCTGTTCGGCTACTCCGACGGCGCCTTTACCGGCGCCAAGCGGGGCGGCAATATGGGCAAATTCGAGCTGGCCGATTCGGGCACGATTTTTCTCGATGAGATCGGCGATATGCCGCTGGAGCTCCAAGCCACCCTGTTGGACGTGATCGAGAGCAAGAGCTTCATGCGGGTGGGGAGTAATGTCCGCCGGAAGGTGGATGTGCGGGTCATTGCCGCCACCAACGCGGATATGGCCGAGCGAATCTACAAGCGACAGTTCCGGGAGGACCTTTTTTACCGCCTTTCCGCGACGCAGCTGTCCATCCCGCCGCTGCGGGCCAGGGGAACGGACATCGTGCTGCTGGCGGAATACTTTATCAGCAGTCTTTACAACGACGAAGCGTTCAAGCCGCAGCCGATCCTTTCGGCGGAAGCCAAGCGCCTGCTGATGTCGCTGCCCTGGCGGGGCAATGTACGAGAGCTGCGCAACGTGATCACAAATGTGGTCAGCCTCTACGACGACCACATCATCAGCGCCGAGCATATCCAGCGCCATCTGGTCGGCAGCAAGCTGTATACCGAGCCTTATCCGGCGGAAACATTGTCCTACGCCGCGTCCAACGGCTACGGCCGCAACCGTACGATCACGAAGGAGGAGCTCGAAGACTGCCTTCGCAAGAATCAGTACCAGAAGGCCGCGGCGGCACGGAGCCTGGGCATCTCGCGCAAGACGCTGTACCGCTGGCTCAAGCAGTTCGATCTGGCCTGAGCCGCTGCGGACAGTATCGGGAGGAGGAAAACCGTGTTTGATCTGTGCCGATTGCTGAACATCCGGTATCCCATCATCCAGGGCGCCATGGGGCATGTGACTGGCGGCGCCATGGCGGCCGCCGTGACGCGCGGGGGCGGCCTGGGGACCATCGCCTCCGCCGAAAAGCCGCTGGAATACGTTCAGCGGGAATACCGTCTGGCAAAGGAACTGACCGACGGACCGGTGGCGCTGAACATCCCCGTCAACAACAGCCGCTGCGCGGATATCGCCCGTTTCGTCCTCGACGAGCATGTGGACGTGGTCGTCACCAGCGCCGGGAGCCCGAAAGCCTTTCTGGCGGACTGGAAGCGCGAGGGGATCCGGGTCATATCCGTGGTGGCCACGGTCGAGCACGCCAGAAAGATGTCCGACGCCGGCGTGGATGTCATCGTGGCGGAGGGCATGGAATCCGGCGGCAGGATTGGCAGCATGACCACCATGACGCTCATTCCGCAGGTAGTGGACGCGGTGTCGGTCCCGGTGGTGGCTGCCGGCGGGATCGCCGACGGCCGGGGGATCGCCGCGGCTTTTGCGCTGGGAGCCTGCGGCGTACAGATCGGCACCCGGTTCCTGTTTGCCGAGGAATGCCCCGTCCACGAGAATTTCCGTCGGGCCATCCTGGCGGCGAAGTCGGCCGATGTGGTCATCACCGGCCGCCCCTACAGCTACCGGGGCGAGGCGCGGATCCTGCGCAACGCACTGTACGAAAAGTACATCGAAATGGAAAAGAGCGGAGCGGCGGATGAGGACTACAAACCGCTGTTTGACGCCTCCATGCCCCGCGCCCTGGTGGAGGGCGACGTGGAAAACGGTTCGCCCATGGTCGGGCAGATCGTCGGCATGTGCAGCCGAGTTCAGCCCGCGGCGGAGATCATCCGCGAGCTGGTGGACGACTACAACCGTCAGCCCGGCCTTCCCCGCATTTCCTGATCGACGACCCGCATATAAAAGAGGCTGCCGCAAATGTTCTGCGGCAGCCTCTTTTTATCGTATCGGCACAGATGCGGGGCCTTCCGGCGCCGTGACCCGGGGATCAATGCTTCGGCTCTGTGGTCGGCGCTTGTCCGCATCGCTTCCGTACGGCGCCGACGATCGAGCGCAGTGCCCCGCGGCCGCGGATACCCCCTCCGGCCGGACGGCGGGCAAGGTCAGCCCTTCACCGCCCAGAAGAGAAACAGCGGCGCGTCGGCAAGATCACGCTCCCGGAGGATCCTGGCCCCCGCCGCGAGATCCGCCCCGCAGGCGGCAAAGCCGATCTCCTTTGCCAACGCCGCATCCCACTCCGGACGGCGATGTCCGGCGGCGGGCATGGAGAGAGTGATCTCGGCGTTTTCCCGGGAAAGCGCAGGCGTGATCCCGATGTGACCGTACACGCCCTCGGCGTTCGTTTCGGAGGCTTTTTGATTCTCGTTGCGGACGTTCTGCGCGTAGTCGGCGTCGAAATTGAGCAGCACGCCGCCCGGCCGCAGCACCCGGAACCACTCCCGATACGCCTGCTCCGGATCCGGCAGCGTCCAGGTGAGATTGCGCGTCACCACCGCGTCGAAGACGGCGTCGTCAAAACGCAGCGCCTGGGCGTCCATCACAAGGAACGTCGGCGATACGCCCGCCTGCCCGGCGATCCGATCGGCCTCGTCGAGCATGGCCGGCGTCAGATCGATGCCGGTCAGCCGGTGCCCCAGGCGGGAGAGCAGTACGGCAAAGTAGCCGGTTCCGGTCCCTGCGTCCAGGATATCCAGCGGCCTGTTGCCGGGGAGCCTGGCGCAGATCTCCTCTGTCCAGCGATCGCTGATGGCGTCGTGCAGCTCGTTGACGCGCACCGCAGCGAAGTCATGCGCTCTCGCCGTCCAGTAGCTTTTGATGCGCTGTGTCTGGCCTGTCATTGTCAGTTTCGAACCTCCAGCACGGATGAGATGAGTTTTTTCGTATAGGCCTCGCGGGGGGAGCGGATGACGTCCGCCACCGGGCCCTCCTCCACCAGCCTGCCGTTGTACATGACCATGACCCTGTCGCAGATGCTGCGCACCACGGCCAGATCATGGGAAACGAAGATCACCGACATGTTCTTTTCCCGATGCAGCCGGGAGAGCAGCCGCAGGATCTGGGCCTGGGAGGACACGTCCAGGGCGCTGGTGATCTCGTCGCACAGCAGGATGCGCGGCTGTACGGCCATGGCCCGGGCGATGGCGAAGCGCTGGCACTGTCCGCCGCTGAGATCCCGGGGATACCGCTCGGACAGCTCCAGCGGGAGCTGTACGAGCGAGCACAGCGTCTGCCAGTCCGGCTCCAATCCCGGACCGCAGAGATTGCGCACCGTCTCCCGGATGGAGTCGGCGATCTTCCGCCGGGGATGAAAGGAGCCCACCGCGTCCTGAAAGATCATCTGGATCGTGCGGTAGTTCTCCCTGGTCCGCCTGACCGGAAGGGGCTGCCCGTCCAGCAGCAGCTCGCCGGAATCCGGCGTCTCCAGACCGCTGATCTGCCGCAGCAGCGTGCTCTTGCCGCTGCCGCTCTCGCCGACGATGCCGAGGATCTCACCCTCCTCCAGCGCGAAGCTCACATCGGTGAGCGCGTCCACGCTGACGCCCCGGCGGCGGTATCGCCTGCAAATGTTTTTTCCTTCGAGGATCGCCATCATACACCTCCGTCCGCACAGCCGCAGGCGGTCATATGTCCGCCGCCCGCGTCGATCGGCGCGTAGCGCCGTTCCGCGCAGCCGTCCCGGCAGACGGGGCAGCGTTCACAGAATTCACAGCCGGCGTCGGCCGGCCCCTCCAGCGGCGGCTGACCCTGCAGCCCGACGGGCATCCCGCCCTGGAGCGAGGGGATAGCCGCGATCAGGGCGCGGGTGTAGGGGTGGCGGGGATCGCCGAGCACCTGCTCCGGAGTCCCCAGCTCCACCAGCCGCCCGGCGTACATCACGCCGATCCGGTCGGCCAGGAACTGCGCCAGAGCCAGATTGTGCGTCACTATGATCTGCGCGATGCCGCTCACGTCGCGAAGACGCCTCAGCTCCTGCGCCACCTGCAGCTGCACGGTGGCGTCCAGCGCGCTGGTGGGCTCGTCCGCCAGGAGGATGTCCTGCCCGAGCAGCAGCGCCAGAGAGAAGGCGATGCGCTGATTCATCCCGCCGCTCATCTCATAGGGACAGCTGGCCAGGATCCGTTCCCGGTCGTTGAGACTCAGCTTGCCGAAGGCCTCGTCCACCTGCGCATCAAAAGTGTTCCTGTCGTATTTGCCGTGACTTTTGAGCGTCTCCGTAAACTGCTTCCGATAGCTGCGGATCGGATTGAAGGAGGCACCGGGGCTCTGGGATACCAGGCCGAACTTGTCGCAGCAGATCCTCTGCCGCTCCCTGGGCGGCAGGGCGAGCAGGCTCCGGCCCTCCAGTATGATCTCGCCCGAAAGAACCTGCAGTCCGGGCGTGGTGCCCATCACGGCCTTGAGCAGCGTGCTCTTGCCGCAGCCGCTCTCGCCCACCAGGCACAATATCTCCCCGGGGCCCAGCGTGAAGGAGACGTCCGCGACCATACGGCCCGCGCCGTAGCCGGCGCTGAGATCCCTGACGGACAGAATGGGTTCCGATCCGCTCATCTCGTCACCTCCACGTCCAGGACGTCGCGCACACAATCGCCCAGATAGTTGAAGACCATCACGGTGATGATCGTGGCAAAGGCCGGGGCCAGCACCGCCCAGGGGGCCAGCTGGATGTACGCCCGGGAGAGGCTGATCATGCTGCCCCACTCGGCCTGGGGCTCCTGGACCCCGATGCCGAGGAACGACAGGCCCGCGATACCGATCATCATCGAGCCGATCTGGGTGGAGGCGTTGACGACCAGCGGCCCGAGCATATTGGGCAGCAGCGTCCGGAACAGGATCGCCGCGTCGCTGCAGCCGGAGAGCCGCGCCGCGCTGACGTAGGCCTCCTCCCGGAGGGAGAGGACCTTGGCCCGCGCCAGACGGGCGTAGCCGGTCCAGCCGGTGATCCCCATGGCCAGCATGGCGTTGAACATGCCGCCGCCCAGGATGCCCGCCACCGCGATGGCCAGCACCATCTGCGGAAAGGCCAGCAGGATGTCCGCCAGCCGCATGACGGCCGAATCCACCCATCCGCCGTAGTACCCGGCCAGCATGCCCAGCACGGAGCCGATCACGAAGGTAACGGCGACGAGCGTGACCGCGGAGAAAATGGAGGTGCGCGCGCCCATCATGACACGCGAGCAGATGCACCGGCCGTAGCGGTCCGTGCCGAAGGGATACTGCGCGCCGGGCGCCTGGTTCATGTTCAGTGCGCTGGTGGCGTCGGGATCGTTGGGCGTGAGCATCGGGGCCAGGATCCCGAACAGCACCAGGAGCCCGGCCAGGATCCCAAACAGGAGCAGGCGTCTTTTGGCTCTTTTTCGAGCTTCGATTTTTGTCATGATCCCTCTCCTCATTCCGGACGCACCCTGGGGTCGACCCAGTGGTAAGCGATATCGGTCAGCAGGTTGACCATCACATAGACCACGGAGGTGAACAGCACAAAACCCTGTATGACCGGGTAATCGCGGTTGGTGATGGCGTCCATGGCCAGCTTGCCCAGCCCCGGCCAGCGGAAAATGGTCTCTATGACCACGCTGCCGCCGAAGAGCGTGCCGATCTGCAGACCCACGACGGTCATGATCGTGATGGAGGCGTTGTGGAGCACGTTGCGGTACAGGATGTACCGGCTCTTCACGCCGCGGGAGACCGCGCCGCTGACGTAGCTCTGTCCGAGCTGCTCCAGGATCTCCGCCCGGAACTGCCGCAGAAACCGGCCGATCATCGGGATCGACAGCGCCAGCGACGGGAGCAGCAGGCCCTTGAGACTCCTGTCCGCCACCACCGGCAGCAGACGGGCTTTGACGCAGAGATAATACATCAGCAGCACCGAGATCAGGAAGTTCGGCAGGGAGTTGGCGATGAAGCTGAAAAACCGGATGATGTTATCCAGCAGGGAATCCTTTTTCAGGGCCGTCAGGATGGCCAGCGGCAGGGAGATCAGCAGGGAGATCGCCAGCGAACCCAATGCCAGCTGTACGGTGCAGCCCAGGGCCTTTCCCAGCTTTCCCGCCACGCTCAGCCCGTCCTTGTAGGAATTGCCCAGATCGCCGCGCAGGACCTTCAGCGCCCAGTCGCCGTACTGGACCAGGAACGGCCGGTCCAGTCCCATGGTTTTGCGGGTCTGTTCCAGCACCTCCTCCGAGACGGCGATCCCCTGGGCGCTGAGCTTTTTGGACGCGGCGTCGCCGGGAGCCAGGTACATCAGCAGGAAGGTGAGGAAGCTCAGGGCGATCAGGATGCCCACCAGATGAATGAGCCGCCGGCCGATATACTTACCCATACGTTTCACCACACATTAAGATAGGATCATAGGAGAAAATCTAAATACGTTATCAAAGGACAGATGGAGTCGACGACAGTCGGCTCCATCTTGCCATGCGCGGATATGACTGCGCGGTCAGGGCATATCGGTCGCAGCGCTGACTCCGTAGAAGTCGAAGGGACAGTACTCCGCTATGCCTGTCACGCCGGGCGCGGCGACGGTGGTCTTGTTGAACAGGCCTACAAAGCCGAAGGCATTGTCGTCGATGACCATCTGCACGATCCTGTTGGCCAGCTCGGCGCGCCGGGAGAGATCCGGCTCAAACTGGAGCTCATCGATCAGCGCTTCGCTCGCGTCGGTCGGGAAACCGGCCAGCGCCCATTTGCTGTCCGCGCGGAACAGCGCGTTGATGCAGTAATAGGGATCGCCGGCCTTGTCCGCGATCATGCAGTAAAGAGCGATGTCGTAATCGCCGGAACTCACATAGGTATCGTCGGCGTTCTCCTGGACGGTCAGCGTGGAATCGATCCCGACGGCCTTGAGCTGCTCCTGCATCAGCAGGGCGATGGTATCCAGGGAGCGGGCCGCGTAATAACAGATGTTTAAGGTCAGCACCGCGCCGTCCTTTTCGTAAAGGCCGTTGGCGTTGAGCGTGTACCCGTCGGCCTCCAGGGCGGCCCTGGCCGCGGCGGTGTCAACGGCGGGCTTGGTGACCTGGCCGTAGGGAGCCGCGGAGGAGAAGGGGCCGACAGCCGGAGAAACGGTCCCGCTCAGATACTGGGCGATGGCGTTGTTGTCCGTCGTCAGGTTGACGGCACGGCGGACATTGTCGCTCAGACGGGTCTTGTTGAGCGCGTAAAACTGCAGCCGGGTGGCGGGGATCTCGGTGAGCACATACCGGGAGGGATCGGCGGAGTAGATCTGCTTGGCGGCGGCGGAGACGCTGTTGTAGCCGTCGATCTCGCCGCTCTGCATGGCCATGAGCTTGCTCTCGTCGTCCTGCATGTAGTAGAACACCGCGCCGTCCAGCTTGACCTCGCCGTTCCAGTAGGAGGCGTTCCTGACGACCTCGACGGTCCCCTCGGGCTCAAAGGATTTGACGACGAAGGGGCCGGTGCATACGGGGGCGTTGTCGAAATCCGTTGTGTCGTCCAGGTCCATGATGCCCAGCTCCGGCGCCGTCAGGTCGCTGAGCATGGTCGGGTTGATGCCCGGAGTCGCGATGGTGAGGGTCTTTTCATCGACGGCAGTGAGGGTGTAGCTGTTCAGAACGGAAAAACGTTCGTTGACCTCGCCGATGCGCTGAAGGTTGCGCACCACCATGTCCGCCGTCAGCGCCTTGCCGTTGGAGAAAGCCGCCTTGGGGTTGAGCCTGATGGTCCAGGTCAGACCGTCGCCGCTCACCTCGGAGCTTTCCGCCAGCAGAGGCTGTACGGACAGATTGTCCGCGACGCGGAACAGCGTTTCGGACATGCCGTAGATCGAGGTGTACCAGCCGTAATAATCCTTGTGGACGTCCAGACTGGGATACGCGAAACTCACGGCCATGCGCAGGATCTTCTGCCCGGCGGGCGCGGGCGCGGCGTCGGGCTTGTCGCCGCCGCCGGTGCCGGCTGCGCCGCCGGCGCCGCCGCAGGCGGTCAGACTCAGCGCCAGACAGAGGACCAGAAGCAGATAGAGCAGTTTTTTCATGGGGGACCTCCTCAGTCGTTTTTATTTCACGGCCCGGATCAGAAAGCCGGGCGTGGATGCGTAATTGATCTTTTCCTCCCGGTTCCATACGCGGTCGCCGACGGTCGTGTCGGCGCTGACGACGGAAAACCCGAGATCCAGCAGCGCGACCATATCCCACTGGGGACGCCGCCGCGGCGTCATGGGCAGCGAACGGGAGATGTCCTCCATGGTGCGGCTGTCGGCGTAGCTGTCGTGGTCCTCCACGCCCTCGGTCCGCGTGTTTTCCCGATCACGGTCCCAGGAGCGCTTTTTCTCCGGATCGTTGAGATAGGCGTACCAGTTGGCATCGAAGATCAGCAGCGTCCCGCCGGGACGCAGCACCCTGTGCCACTCCCGGTAGGCTCGCACCGGGTCCGTGAGGTTCCAGGTGAGGTTCCGGGTCACGACCGCGTCAAAGCTGTCGTCGGGGAAGGAGAGCTGCTGGGCGTCCATCTGCCGGAAATCGATCCGCCCGGCGAGATCGCCCGCGTTCCGCCGGGCCTCGGCGAGCATGTTTTCGGAGAAATCCACGGCCGTCACCGGGTAGCCCCGCTCGGCCAGGATGATGGCGTAGAAGCCCGGGCCGGTGCCGACGTCCAGCACCCGCAGGGCCGACGGCTCCCCCGCCGGGAAACGGGAGATCAGCATGTCCGCCCATACGCCGTCCCATTCTCCCTCCAGGTTTTTCATGATGACGTCCGTATAGGTCGGCGCGCGCCTGTCCCAATAGGAAATGATGTCGCTGCGTATCGTCATTTGTGCCGCTCCGATCGATTTCGCTGTTTTCTTTCATTGATTATATCTTTGCGAAAAAACGGATTTAAGCCCCCGGGGGGGATAAAAACTGCACAAAGACAGCCGGTGAACCTTGACGGATCTTCCAAAAACTGATCAAATCGTGCAAAATTATCCCCCCCGGGGGCTTGCGGGCGCTGTTTTCACATGTTAGTGTGTCATCGTCTCATAGATGCTTTCCTTTTGCCGCCGCTGCAGGCAAGGCGGCAGATCGCCCCGCGATACAGGCTCGCCGGGGCGTCCTTCCGAAAAAGCCTGTGTTCTTCTCCTAACGTGTCGGCTCCCCGTCTGGTCAGCGGGGAGCCGGAGCCGTATACGGGGAAAAAACGATCCGTCACGGGGAGATAAGTCATGAACGAGGAACAGCAGAAGATCAACGCCCACTGGACAAAGGGGTCCGAAAACTATGACCGCATCATCCACGACGAGCTGAAAAGCTTTCGTATGGAGGGCTGGCAGAGGCTGATCGCGGAGCAGGTGGGGTCCCGCCCGGGGCTCGACGTGCTCGACTGCGGCTGCGGTCCGGCCTTTTTCACGATCATCCTCTCGAAGGCCGGTTACCGTGTCACGGGCATCGACGCTGCCGAGGGCATGCTGGAGAAGGCGCGGAAGAACACGGCGGAATACGGCGTCGACGCGCAGATCCTGGAGATGGACTGCCATGAGCCGGCGTTCCCGGACGACTCCTTCGACCTGGTGGTGAGCCGCAACGTCACCCACGCCCTTCGGGACCATGTGCGGGCCTATTCGGAGTGGCTGCGTGTGCTCAGACCCGGCGGGACGCTGCTGATCTTCGACGCCAACTGGCACCTGGCCATGTCCTCCGAGGCGTGGTTCCGGGAGTCCATGGAGCGGGAGAAGAAATGCATCGAGCTGTACGGCTCGGATTTCAGCGGCAACACGACCTTTGACGAGGAACGGTCCCGGCGGGCCTACGAGAGCGAGCGGCATCACCGCCTGGGCGATCTGCGGCGGCCGGACTGGGACTGCGGGCTCCTGACGGCGCTGGGGTACCGGGACATCACCTACGACCGGGACATCACCGGCCCGCTGTGGGACGACAAGGAGAAGCTGATCTACGGTCATACGCCGATGTTCATGATCCGCGCCCGAAAAGGCGAAGCCGGCGCATGAGGCCGGAAATGCCGCGCTGCGGGGCTCTCCCGCAAAACAGTAATTGAGAAAAGAGCCCCGCCGTGGTATAATCACCGTATCCGGCGGGGCGTTTTCATGCCCGGACGGTCCGGGCGGCTGCCGGCGCGAGAGGACCGACTGACAGTCTTATGACAGGAAGGAAGAACGGCATGCTCAAAGAGTTCACCTATCAGGACGTGGATTACCGGGGCACCATCGACCGGGTCCGCTACACGATCCGGGATCCGAAGGGGGAGACCTGCGAGAAATACGCAAACGTCTATCTCCCGTACGGCTATGACCCCGCGGACACCGGGAAGAAATACGATATCCTGTACCTCATGCACGGCGGCGGCGGCAACCCGGACGCCTGGCTCGACTGCTGCCATATCAAGAACATGCTCGACTGCTGCTTCCATGAAAAAGCGGCCGAACCGTTCATCGTCGTCTTCCCGAGCTATTATCCGGGAGCCGCCGGCACGGTCGACCTGGAGCATATGGAAAACGAGAGGCAGATGGTCAGCGATTTCGCCCTGGAGGCCGCAAGGGAGCTGCTGCCCGCGGTGGAGAGCCATGTCCGCGGCTGGGCGGCGAGCGTGGACGACGAAGGCCTGCGCGCCGCCCGGGGCCACCGCGCCTTCGGCGGCTTCTCCATGGGCTCCGTGACGACCTGGTTTGAGTTTTTGAAAAACCTCCCGTATTTTTCGACCTTCCTGCCGCTGAGCGGCGACTGCTGGGGGGTCGAGATCCTCGGCGGGAGCTCCAGGCCCGCGGAGACGGCGGCGCTCCTCGCCCGCGCCGCGGAAGAGGCGCTGCGCGACGGGTACGATTTCAGGATCTTCGCCGCCACCGGCAGCGAAGACCCCGCCAGCGGCAATATGGCGCAGCAGATCGAGGAGATGAAGCGTCAGCCCGTTTTCAGCTTCAGCGAGGACCTCTCGGCGGGCAATTTCCACTACGAGATCGCCGAAGGGTCGGTCCACGCCTACGAATGCGTGTTCAACTACGTATACAGCTATCTGCCGTACATCTTTGCCTGACGCGGAGGGACGCGGCATCGGCGCAGCAAAAGACCCGGCTGAGAATTTCCTCAGCCGGGTCTTTCGATCTCAGTTTGAATGCGCGGCGCCGTCGGACAGCGCGTCCCTGACCGGCCGGGGGATCACATGGGGATCCTCGCCGGTGAACCGGACCGAGACATCCAGATCCGTGTCCATCTGTCTGGCAACGATCTTCACGCTGCCGAGGCATCGGAGCTCTATGGACACGATCCCGCCGTTCTCCACGCAGATGCGGATCGCGCTCTCCCCGTAGGTGATGTGCATCTCCCGCAGCTGCGGCAGCAGCGTTTCCGCCAGCGTTTCGGAAGCCTCCGGGTCCAGCGCGGCGGTGAAGACACGGCTGCTGCCGGAGCGTTCGCAGGCAAACCGCCCCTCCAGGGAGAGCTCCCTGGCCGCGCCGATCAGCCGGGCGGCGTCGCGGGGCTGGTTCACGGCTCCCGGCAGGGGGTCTCCCTCTGCCGTGCAGGATGCCTGATCCGTGAAATACGTGGTCAGCAGCGGCGTGCGTACACAGTGGATATCCGTCCCGCCGACCCTCTGGCGAAAGTAATCGCAATCGGTGTTCACGGACAGCGGGCCGCCCTCCGCGCGCAGGGAGATCACGGCGTTCAGGCTCTCCGCCTCGTCGAATTTCATCCATCCGGAGAACAGCGAGAGCATATCCTCCGTCAGGATCTCGGTGACGTTGCCCTCCTCCGCCATGGCCTGCAGCACGGACTGGGGGATCACAGGCCGCTCCGCCATGGGCTCGGGAACAAAGGTTGCCGTGATCCCGACCGGCCTGCCGCTGTCTGTCACGCCCTGTCCGGCAAAGGACAGCCGCCGGACCTTCCCGTCGGACGCGGTGAGCTCCGCCGTCAGCGCTTCCGTGCGGATCAGTCCCTGGTACTCGCTGCCCAGGAACATGGCCAGAAGCCGGTCTGCGGTCTCGTCCTGAATGGCCGCGCGGTAGACGGTGCCCTCCGGCGCGGTGTGTTTCTCGATACGGCCGTCGGCAAAGATCTTGCCTCCCAGATCCATCACCGCGCCCTGATCGAGGTGGCTCGTCACCCGGAAGGCCCGGCCGTTGTCCAGGTAGACCCGTCCCTCGGAGAGGTACAGGGGAATGCCGAACTTGTCCGCGCAGGTCACCATCCGGCCGTTGTGATCGACGCGCCGCACCACGGTGGAGATGGGGATCTCCCGGCCGTCCGCGGTGATCGTGATGTCCGCACGGATCGCCGTCTCTTCCTTTGAAAAATCCTTCAGCAGCCGGGACGCCGCCATGCCCACGCCGAATCGTCCGGTGAGGAGGGCCGCCGCCGCGGCCGCCAGCAGCGCGATCACGCACAGGCACAGACAGATCCTGGCCGCCCGGCCGCAGAACGCCGGATCCTTCAGCCGGACCTTCAGCGACTCCTTTTGCTTTTTCGGCCGGCTGCGCAGCTTTTTGATCCACCGCACCGCCAGCACGAAGACGCAGATGAGGAGCAGAAGGACCGCGGCGCCTGCCGCGGCGATCCACCAGGACTGGATCGTGCGCACCAGGGCGATCTGCGCCGAGCTGCCGGACAGGGAGAAGGTCAGATAGCTGCCGAAGGCCTCCGCGTCCAGCCGCTCCCAGCCGCTGTCGGTCAAGAGGAAGAGCCGGCAGTGATTCACGTTCCCGTCCGGGGGCAGATATCGGATCACATGCTCGGCCTGCCCGTCATCCGGCACGGACAGAAACAGCTTTTCCGCCACGGCGGTGCACACCGCGTAATCCGGCTTCCTGCCGGCGAGCACGGCCCGGAGCTGTCCCCGTAGCGTTTCCTGCCAGGGAGTGCGGAACGCCTCCGCGTCCTCCGCCTTTACCCGAAGCTGCCGGACGGTCATGGCGTCCCCCTCCTGGAACCGGCCGTCCGCGTATACCGCGGGGCGGCCGTCCTCCCGGGTGAGTGCGGAGCGCAGCACCGTTTTGTCCGTGCGGTACTCCGCGGTGACCACCGTGTCAAAGCGCAGATCCGTCAGATCTGTCCGGTCCCAGACCGGATAGAGACCGTCTCTGTCCTCCGCCTCGGGGAACACGGAGCGGTCGAAGGACTCGCCGTAGGCAAAGGGCACCGTCTTGACCGTCTCGCCGTCCACGACGAATGTCAGCGTGAAGCGCAGGCACTCCTCGGGTACGTTTTTCGCCGCGGCAAAGGTTTCAAAATCCACAGGCTCGGCCACGCCGCCGACGCTCAGCCGGTCCAGCCCGGCGTATTCATCGGAGACGAACAGGTTGTCGCCGTATTCTCCGGCGCCGCCGCCGGAGACCGCCGCGGCAAACTGCGGCCTGCCGGTGATTTCCACCAGGGAACGGCAGCCCAGGGTCCGGCTTGAATGCTCGTCGGCGTTTTTCGCGTCATACCCGTTGCCGAGGATGCCGCCGACATACCTTGCCCCCGTCAGGGTGCACTTGGCGCAGCATTTTTGCACCGCGCCGTAGCACAGGCCGCAGATGCCGCCGGCGTAGCTGCCGTCCTCCAGCGCCACAGGGCCGTAGTTCTGGCACCGGGCGGTCAGACCGAAGTCCATTTTCCCGCAGATCCCGCCGGAGCACTCCCGCTTGGCGGTGATCTCGCCGCGGTTGATGCAGTCGGAGAGGACGCAGCGCAGAGAATACCGGTTCTGCACCAGACTGCCGGCGTCCCCGCCGGCCAGCGCGTTCCAGTCCGGGTCGTCCTCCACGGTGATGATGCCCGCAACGCCTCCCGCGTTGCTGTCGGCATAGACAGCCCCCTCGTTGACGCTGTCGGCCACCTTGCCGAGGACGACTTTCGAGACCGCGTCTCCGGAGTCGTCGGCGATGATATCGTCCGGCCCTCCTCCGCCGGAGAGGATGGAGAGCACCTGCATGGTCGCGCCGGAGAGCATGTTCATATTCGCCTCGATGGCTTCCAGATCATCGTTGAGCTGCCTGGAATCGCTGCCGAGTCCCGCCCCGATGTCCTTGAGCCCGCCGCCGATGCCGCTCGCCGCCGAGTCCAGAGCGGAGCGGACCTGCAGGAATGTGGACGGCTCCGCCGGGTCGATCTCCGTGAGAGCCTGCCGAACGGGATCCAGGAACCCCCGGAGCCCTTTGATCTTTTTGACCAGCGCCTCGGAGTTGTCCCCCGCGTCCCTCACGGCCGTGTCTATGGAGCTGTTCAGGGCGTACATCCGGTACCCCAGGCCCTCCAGCAGGTCCTGCGCCTTGGACACCTCGATCAGAGGCTCGGCCCTGCCCGTGACGCCGCCGGCGTTCCTGCGTCCGTAAACGTCGCCGGTGTTGGAGCAGCGGCTGATATGTCCTCCGCTGCGTCCGGCGATGCCGCCCACGTTGCAGCCCAGGTGCAGATACCCCACGGTGCCGGTGTTGGTACAGCGCTCGATAAAGCCGTCGTTTCCGCCCGCGACGCCGCCGATATTGGAGGTGATGTCCGCGTTTTCGGCGGTGATGCTGCCGAACAGGTTCAGCAGGCTGCTGGTATCCAGCCCGTCCAGCCGCAAAGAGGGGTCGATGCTCTTCGTATTGACGAAGCTCCTGTTTTCACAGTCCGTAACGGAGCCGTTGTTCTGTCCCACGATGCCGCCGGTCTGCCCCAGACCGAATACCGTGCCGGAGGACCGGCAGGAGGTGAGCAGGCCGGTGGGCTCGTTCTGCCCCGCCACGGCGCCCACGCAGCTCTTTCCGCTGACAGACCCGCGAAAGATGCAGCCGCTGACCGTTCCCCGGTTCACGCCCACGATGCCGCCGACCTGCGAGTCGTCACCGGACGGCTCCACCCGGCCGCTGACGGTCAGCAGCCGGATCTCCGCGTCCTTCCCCGTTTCCAGGAAAAGGCCGCAGGGGGACATGGGCGCCGTGAGCTCCAGATCCGCGATCTCGTGTCCGCCGCCTTCAAAGACGCCGTTGAAAACCGGTATGGGGCTGAACTCCAGCCCCGCCATGGATATGTCGTTGTCCAGAATCACCCGCCGGCCGTTGGACCAGGTGTCCAGCGAGCAGTTTTTTGCCAGCTCGGCCAGATCGGCAGCCGTGCGGATGTGTATCTCCTCCGCCGGCGTGCCGGCGGCGGAGGCGGCCGGACAGACGCCCAGCGCCAGCGCCAGCGCCGCCGCGGCCGCCAGGATCGCGCGTATCCTCTTACGCATGCTGCGCCGCCTCCTTTCCTTCCTCCGAGGGCCGGGCCGGCGGCGTTTCGGCGGTGAAGCCCCCGGAGAGCAGCTTTACGTCCACGTCCCCGTCGATGGTGCCGCGGAAAACCCCGTTGACCGTGCCGCATATGCGCCCGGAGATCAGACCGTCCACGGCCACCAGACCGCTCGCGCGGTGCTCCCGGCTGCCGGAGGGCATGGAAAACGATGTCTTCTCCAGGATCCTTCCGCCCAGCACCAGGATCTGGGGCAGGACGAACATGACCAGGAAGATGGAAATGAGCGTCCCGCGGCCGATGGCCTCGCCGATGCCGTTGATGGTACACTCTGTGGTGATGCGGCTGATGAGGATCCCGGACACCGCCAGGATCGTGCCGGAGGTGAGAATCGTCGGGAAGGCGAAATCCATGGCCTCCACGATGGCGGCCTTGGGATCCATGGTCCGGATGTTCTCCATGTACCGGCTGGCGATGACGATGGCGTAGTCGATGTTCGCACCCATCTGGATGGAGCTGACCACCAGCTGCGTGAGGAAAAACACGTCCTCATGGGCCAGCGTGGGGTAGGAGAAGTTCAGCCAGATGCTGCCCTGGATCACCAGGATCAGCAGCACCGGCATGCCTGCGGATTTGAACGTGAACAGCAGCACGCCCAGCACGATCAGGATCGAGACCACGCTGACCACCACGTTGTCCACCCGGAAGGATTTTTCAAATTCGTACTGATTGGTGGAATTGCCCGCCACGTACACCGTTCCCCTGGGATAGTGCGCCTGGGCCGTCCGCCGGATCACATCGGTAAAACGGTACGTCTCCTCTCCCGCCTCCGGGAGCGTCAGATATACCAGCATCCGGTCATAATCGTCCCCCTCAAGCTGCTGCTTGCCCATGAGCATCTGCGCCCGGGCGTCGGAGAGCGTGGCCGCCTGATCCGGGTCCAGAGCGAAGTATCCGTCGTCGGCCTTTTCACTGACATAGAGCAGCATGTCGATCAGGGGCACCCGGTACTTGGATATGCCGCTGATGAGCTTGTCATAGGACTCGCTGCGCACGGCGTAGGCGGAGTAGAGAAACTCCGCCGTCTCGTAATCCAGCTTCATCAGTTCGGAGAATTCCCGGGGAGAGAGCTTGTCGGCGAGCTTGTACCCGCCCACGGCGTCGGAGTTGGCGATGGCGGTGACGGAATCCACCTGATCGAACGCCTCCAGATCGCGGATCAGCGACTGCTCCTGGCTGTAGTCCCCTCCGGGCACCACGACGGCCACCACGGTCCGGGAGGAAAAGGTATCGCTGATCATCCTGTCGGCGATCTGCATTTCGTTGAGACGGGGCGTCACCAAAGTATCGTAGCCGTAAACGTAGGGACAGCGATTGGACGCCGCTACGGCGCCGATCACCAGCAGCAGGAACACCGGCGGGATCAGAAACCGGGTGGCATAGGCAAAACGGCCCACGAAGGGCACCTTCGGCACAAATCGTTTGTGCCTGGTCTTCTCCATCAGCCCGCCCATGAGCATCAGCAGTCCCGGCATGACCGTGAACACCGTCAGCAGGGAGAAGAAGATGGCCTTGATGAGGCACACCGCCATGTCCGGGCCGAGGCGAAAGCGCATGAACAGCATGGCGATCAGACCGCCGATGGTGGTCAGACTGCTGGCGCCCACCTCGGGGATGGCCTTGCTCAGAGACAGGATCACCGCCTCGCGCAGCTCGTGGGTCGCTTTTTCCTCCTTGAAGCGGTTGCAGTAGATCACAGCGTAGTCCAGAGACAGCGCCAGCTGCAGTATGGTGGTCACGGAATTGGACACGAAGGAGATCGTCCCCATGAGGAAGTTCGTTCCCGTGTTCAGGACCGCCGCCACGATGAACGTCAGACAGATGATGGGCACCTCGGCATAAGTCTGGGAGGTAAAGGTCAGCACCAGCACCACGATCACCGCCACGAAGACCGTGATCATGCCGACCTCCTTCTGGATCAGCTCCGCGCTGGTATCGCCCAGAGTGGTGGAGACATAGGTATCCCGCGGCTCCAGCGCCGATTTCACGGCGGCGAGAGCGTCCAGACAGGCGGGGTCCTCCTCCGGATAGTCAAAGGTGACGGAGAACAGCGCGGAAGCGTGGCTGAAGTGCTCCGTGGAGTCGTCAAAATCCACCCGCTGCACGCCCTCGATCTCCTTCACGGCGTTAAAAAGGGCCTCCGCCTCTTCATAGGAGACGTTGGCCACCATGATATTTGCCGAGCCGTAGGTGATGAACTGATCCTTCATCACGTCCAGGCCCTCTTTTGTCTCGGAATCGGACGGGAGATAGGCAGTCAGATCGTTCTCCACCGAGACCCAGTTCCTGGCCGCCAGGGAGAAGATCAGCGCGATCCCCACCAGCAGGAACACCAGGTTCCGCTTGTCCACGATATGAGCCGCCAGTCTCAGCATCGGAGTGGACTTTTCCTTTTTGTTGTCGTCCATTTTCATGTCCTTCCCGCGTCAGTGATTGATCTTCGCCCCGCTCCGGCCTTCACGGGAGCCTGCCTTTCAGGCTGTCCAGCTCCGTTTTCAGCTCCTGCCCCGCCTTCCTGATCCGATCGGCCTCCCATTCCCGGATGCGCCGGTAGAAGGTGTTGGGCTTGAGCTCCAGTCTGTTCATGGCCTGCCGGGCGGTGATCTCGCCGTTTTTCCACAGGCTGACGATATCTTCAAACAGCTTCTCATCCACCAGGATCGGTTTGCGGCCCTTGTATTTGCCCTCCTGCCTGGCTTTTTCGATGCCGCTGCGCTGTTTTTCGAGCTGCCGGTTCCGGTCGAGGGAGAGGAGCTCCCGGCACAGGGCAAACACGGCCCTGCCGTGCTCGCCGCGAGTGTCGATCCCCTCCCGGACACTGACGATGTCCGCGCCCTTTTCCGCGGCGGTATTCACAGCCGCCAGCAGCTCTCTGGCGCTGTCCGCCACAGAGGCCAGGCTGCTTATTTCCACACAGTCTCCCGGCTTCAGCTGCTGGATCACGGCGAGGAATTCTTCTCTGTCGGCTGCAAAAACCGTCATGACGCTGCCTCCTTTTCCATGGCAGACGCATCATAGCACTCCCCAAGGTATATGTCAATAGGATATTGATACATATTTTGAAACATTTCATATGGGCGGCTGCTATTGACACGCACGAGAACGCGCCCCCGGTCGCGGCGGCCTTCCGGGCGGAGAACGGAGTCCGATCGCGCGCGCATCGACGGAAAAAAGCCTGACACGTTTCCGGGAAACGGCAAAAGCCGGTCAGCGGTGCGATATCACACCACTGACCGGCTCTGTTTTTACAAAGAAACGCTGTATCGTTATCCAATCAGGACACAAGGCTTGATCAGATCCTTGGGCTTGGAATCCATCAGCTTGAAGGCGTCTTCGATCTTGTCGAAGCCTTCGAACTTGTAGTTGAGGAGCTTGCCGGGATGGACGCGGCCGGCCTGGATCATGCGGATCAGCCGCTCGATGCGCCGGGCGCCGCCGGGGCAGAAGCCGCAGCGCAGAGAGACGTTGGACATGCCCAGGCCCCACAGCAGGGCGGAGCCGGCCACGGCCATCAGACCCACGGGGCCGATGCTGAACACCACGACGCTGTCGCCGTAGCGGACCTCGGCGTTCTCAACCGCATGGAAGCCGGTGGACATCATGTCCGTGGTCATCAGCGCGTCCTCGATGGAGACGTCGTCGGGCATCAGGAACAGGTTGGCGTCGGCGTTGTTCACATGGTAATACTCGGCGAACACGCCGTCCTTCTGCATCACGAATTTGAAGCTGGCAGTGAAGCGTAGTCGTGGGCGTTGTTGTCAAAACGGTCCTGCAGCAGCGGCGCCTCCCAGTCGGGGGTGCAGCAGTTGACCACGACCCGATCGCCGGGCTTGAAGTTTTTGACCAGGCTGCCCACCTCCACCACCTCGCCGATGGATTCGTGCCCGAGGATGCGGTTTTCAAAGGGACCGCCGCCGCCGTGGGAAACGTGGGTGTCGGAGCTGCACGGTGCTACGGCGATGGGACGGCAGATGGCGTCAAGGGGGCCCGCCTTGGGAGCTTCCTTTTCGATCCACCCCACATTGTTGATGGAATACATGCCGAAACCTTTTATTTGACTCATACACTCCTTTTCTTCGCGCCTGGAAACGGCGCGATAATAGTCAATTTTTTGCGGCCCCTTCCGGAAACAGGCCCCGGATCATCGCTCCCGCCACTGCGTTGACCTCTTCGCGGCATCCGTCATAATTGGGCGCACAGATGAGGATCGAACCGAAAATCATGTCCAGCCTGATATCGTTTTTCTCGCTGCGATCTATCAAGCCCAGCCCGTAGATCCGTTCACGGAATATGTCCAGGAGCGGATCGAGCGGAATGTAGCGATTCTGATTCTGGAGGAACAGTTTGACCTTTCCCAGATTGTCCATGACCATTTTTGAAATCTCCTCCATGAAACGCTCCGGATCGTCAAAGAGGCAGGGCAGGTAATCCGCTTCCGCGAGTGGCTCGCTCAGCGCCTTCTGCATGGTTTTCATATAAAGATCGGGAATGTCCAGATAGTGGTGATAAAAAGTCCCCTTGTTGATCCGGGCCACCCGCGCCAGCTCCGCAACGGTGATCTTTTCGATCGGTTTGCGGCCAAGCAGCTCAAAAAAAGAGTTTTCGATATTCTCAATCGTCTTGAGGACGCGCAGATCCTGATTGTTCATCAATGAGCCCTCCGAAAAACGGATAAAATAAACGACCGGTTTTTCTTGATTTTATTATAGGAAAGCGTTTTTGGTAAAGCAAGCCTGGCAATATGGTCGATTTGCATATTTTCGTCGCATA
>JAFXYJ010000044.1 GCA_017541825.1 Oscillospiraceae bacterium
AATGCGCATTAACTGGGTATCGTACCGACAATGAGGCTGGATGGAGCTGCCCCGGTAAAAGGAAAAAAGTACATTACCTCGGTATACCACCGACAACCGAGCAAAATCGCCAAACCCCCGGTCACGGATAAAAAACGCCGCCCTCCGGTCACAGGCAGCGGCTCCCGCATTAACCGCGGGAGCCGCTGTCGCCCTCCTTATCGGGATGGCGTGCAAGATACGCCTGCTTTTCGCGCTCATCCTCCGCCTCCAGAGAGGAGGAATTGCGCACGCCGGCCAGGGATTCCAGGTGATGCCGAAATTCATGGCGCAGGATCCCCCGCAGCAGTACGCGCGCCTGCGCCATGTCCGCCCGCGGGTACGCGCGGTCAAAGGAGCCCTTGAACATCACGATCTGCCGTATGCCCGACGCGATCTGATAGTGTCCCAGGGTATAGAGATCGTTCCCCCGGGCGTAATCCGGGATCACCAGCGCCTCCGACACGATCACGCCGCCGGAGAGCTCCCGGAAAAACTCCTCCGGCAGCTCGTCTAGCAGTTCGGATACGATTTGTCTGTATTCCTCGGCGGAGATCATGGCTCTTCCTTCACTTCGCTTTCTTCCGGCGGGCTCCAGACAAACAGCCCCGCCGAGCCCGCCAGCGCCCGCAGCTTGTCCAGCAGCCGGGCGTCCGGGTCGTATACGGTCATGTACGTGTCGTCCGGCTCGATATCCGCCATCGAGCGCTGTCCGGGGAACACCGCCCGCAGGAACCGGTTCCCGGACAGACCGGCGAGCGCGTCCGCGAACGTCTCCGGATCCGGATTCATCTCCCAGCTCCGGCAGTCGTCGAAGGATACCGCCATGTCATAGTAGCAGTTGAGCCGCAGGAGGATCTCCGCGAACCGGCGGCGCAGCTTCCGCAGCCGCTTGGGCCGCCGCCAGTACCGCTCCACGGCAAAGTACCGCCCGCCGGCGTCCGCGGGCACCTGTTCCGGCAGGATGTCCGCGATCCAGTACGGCCCCTCCAGCAGCGAGGCCATCAGTCCGTCGAACTGGCGGGGCTCGACGGGGGACGCGCCGGTCTCCGACAGGAGCTCGATCTTTTTTATGTCGGATTTGAAGAGCTGCGTGCCGTCGATCCCGATGCTCTCCTCGGCCCGGCCGAACTCGCTGAGTCCATAGCCGGAGGGAAAGGCCTCCGCGGACCCGGTGAACGTTTCGCCGTCCTCCGTCGTGATCCTGACCTCTTTGTTATCGAAACGGGACAACATGCTCGCGCGCCTCCCTTTCCGGGTTTTCTCCGGCAGCCGCGCTCTCGTCTCCGCGGCCGTTCCCGCAGGCCGGATCTGCTTTGATGATACCACATTTATGACGGCAACGCCAGTGCTCTTCGTCCGCGGGCGGGATATGCCGCCGATTTTACAAAAACGCCGCGCGAGACCGTGCAAGATTTAGGCGGACAATACCAACACGGCGCCGGGATCCTGTGATATGTTATAAAAAGAGTCACCGCAGACGGAGAACGTATGGTCAAAAACACCGACAGCATTTTTGAGGAGGAGATGTTTGCACTATGGATACGTTGGAACAACGGTTAAAAAATTTCGCGGACGCCATTGATCTGAAGGAGCCCGACAAGGTCCCGGTCAGCATGGAGGTCACCGGCTGGCCCCTGACCTACGCCGGATGGACGCTCCCGGAGGCCATCAACGACCCGGTCAACGGCGCCAAGGCCTACTGCAAATTCATGGACGACATTCCGTATGACTGCCACATCCTGGACTTCGGCTATATGTCCTACCCCGAGATCTACAAGGAGCTGGGCAACAACGAATTCGTCATGGCCGCGGACGGCGTCGGCATTCAGCACGCCCAGAGCAACATTTCGTTTTTCCCGGACGAGGATTACGAAGAGGTCATCAGCGATTTCATCAACTACACGAAGGAAAAGCGCGTCCGTCAGCAGTACAGCATCTACAGTCTGCCCAAGGAAGAAGCCTATGAGCATCTCAAGCGCGCGGCGATCCTGTTCCGCCAGCTCAACGAGTTCAGCATGGGCTGCAACCGGATCCTGACCGAGCACGGCAAGTTCGCCGCCATCGCCGTGGGCCGCATGGCCGCGGGTTACGGCTCGGCGCTCAACACCCTGTTCGATCACCTGCGCGGCATGAAGAACACGCTCATCGACCTGCGCCGCCGTCCCGAGCAGCTCGACCGCCTGTGCGACGTGATCTCCAAGCTCAACGACCGGCCCTTCGACATGTCCATGATGGACGGACTGCCCTTCAAGATGGGCACCACGGTCTACCACAGCGAATGCTTCCTGTCCAACAAGCAGTTCGAGAAATACTTCCTCAACGGCTTCAAGGAAAAATGGATGCCGTACATGGAGCAGGGGCTGAAGTTCTTCCTCAAGGGCGAGGGCAGCTTCATGAACACCCTCAAATACTACGATGACTTCCCCAAGGGCTCCATGGTCATCATGCTCGAGCAGGACGATCCCTTCGAGGTCTACAAAATCATCGGCGGCAAGCACACGATGATCGCCGGCATGCCCGTGGAGATGCTGCAGAACTCCACGCCGCAGGAGTGCGTGGACTACGCCAAGCGCTGCTTCGACACCTTCGCGCCGGGCGGCGGGTTCATCTTCGGCAACAACAAGCCCATGCTCTGCGCCCGGGACGCCAAGGAGGAAAACGTCCGCGCCGTGTATGAGTTCGCCGATGAGTACAGCAGAAAGAAGTGAGAGGAGGAACGATCATGGAAAAGAAGCATGATTATGAGATCATCGAGCTTTACCAGATGCTCCTGAAGGACGAGAGCTGGGAGCCCGATCCCATCAAAAGGGAGTTCCTGGCCAACATGCTGTACAGGAACTTTGTGGGGCTGTATCCCGAGATCCCCAAGGATTGATCCCGCGGCTCCTGCGGGCCGCAGAAAACCGGTCCGGAAAGGACGGAGCCCATAAGACCGTTCCGCGCAAAAGGGATACGGTCTTCCGTCCTGTGGGCCGGACAGCGAAAAAACGGACTGCTGCATCCCGCAGCAGTCCGTTTTTGCCGGTATCCCGATGGCCGGGCGCCCGTGAAAAGGCCCTTCCCGCGAGCTCCCCGGTATTCCCGCATACGGCGATTCGCGAGCCGTCTACTCGACCTTCCCGGGGAATGCCCTGACAAGATAGAGCGAATACCCTCCCAGGACAACGACGATCATCGCCAGATTGAGCGCCATTTCCGTCTGCGGGCTCATGCTTCCCTCTGCTTCAAACACCCTGAGCGCGTTGTTCGCCGCATGGAACAGGATGCACGGGATCAGGGACTTCCCGCGGCAGAGGATCAGCACAAGCACGAATCCGACCAGAACGGCAAATACGATCTGCGTCAGAGAGGAGGCCGGATCCTTTCCGCTCCCGTTGAACAGATTCACGATATGACCGAGGCCGAAGGTCAGTGAGGATACGACGATCGCCGTCTTCGGGCTGTCCTTTTCCATCGCCCGGAACAGCAGTCCGCGGAAGATGACCTCCTCCAAAAACCCGACGCAGCACATGCTGATGAAAAACAGCAGCGCCCCCGGGAAGCCGTACTGCAGCCGGACCCCGCCCCAGAAAGCGCTCGACGCAATGATCACAAGCGGTATGTAATACAAAAACCGCTTCGCCGGGACGGTCGGGCTGCAAAAGCCGTATTTTTCGCTCAGGTTATTGTTCCGGATCCAGAAAAACAGGATCAGAGACATCGCGATATGCAGCACGGCCGTTACGGATTTTACCGCGCCGAGAGTCTCCGAAAGCTGATCCGCCAGACTGCTCAGGACTACGTAGGCGACGATCCACGCGATCGCAAAGGTGATCTCGCTTTTCTTATAGAGTTTCGTCATTTTGATCCCTTCCTCTTTCCAATCCTTCGGCAACCGTGAGCAGGGCTCTTCGGATCGCTTCCGCATCATATTTCATCGCATTGTTGGCGATCAGACTGGCATAGCCGTGAACGATCGCCGCCAGAGGTTCAAAAAAGACGGCGGCGTCCTCTGCCGCCAGCCCTTCTTCGGCGCACACCGCAGCGAGCACACCGGCTAAATCCGGCGATCTGATCAGCTCTTCCAGGCTGGATCCCGAAAAGTGTCCGGACTGGAAAAGGAACCGAAACAGCTGCGGCTCTTCTTCCGCGAACCGGATATACCGCAGCCCTATCCCGAGAAGATCTCCGCCCGAGAGGATGTATTCGCTGTGAAACGCATCCGCTTTCCGATACAGCAGCTCCCTGAGCGTGTCGAGACTGGGGAACTGATACATGACGGGCTGTGTAGAGCAGCCGATGAAGGCGGCAAGATTCCTGGCGGTCAGAGACTCATGTCCCTTCTCCCTGATCAGTCGGAACGCGCCTTCTATCATCGCTTCTTTTGTCGTCGTCGGTTTCTTTGGCATGACCGTCGCCTCGCAATACTATAACATTTGTTATAGTATTGCGGTCCCTCCGTTTTGTCAAGAGCCCTTTTGCCCGCGGTCCGCTTTTTGTGCCGGCGGGATCGGACAGCGCGCAAAAACCCGGAGATCACGTCTCCTGTGATCTCCGGGTTCGGGCGGTGTTCCCGGCGGGCCGCCGCGGGCCCCGGCCCGGGAACCGGTGTTTTTTACATTGCCGCTACGGCGCGTAATCCGCTTCGGTCACGGCCTCTCCGGGAGCCTTGACGATGAACCGGCCGTCGTCCCAGGGGCCGGTGAGCAGCGCCCGGATGTATGCCAGCCCGGCGGGATAAGCGCGCTGCTCCAGGCCCAGCAGCTCCGCCATGGGGCGGGTCGCCTCCCGCAGAGCGTCCATGTCGTCCACGCCGGAATCCAGCAGGCCCATGGTGCGGTAGTGGGCGTACATGGTTTTCATGACCTGCAGAGCCGTGTCGGCCCCGTATCGTTTTTCCAGCCGCGCGTACTCCTTGTCCACGGTCGTCTCTCCCCGGAGCCAGCCCATGGTCATGAAAAAGGCGCCGTCGCGCACGGAGAGCCGGTTCTTTTCCCGGGTATCGCCGATCAGCAGCGACAGGCAGTCGTCCACTCTGGGCGAGATCATCTGAAAGCCGCCCGCCCGGATCCCGTACATCGCGTTGCCGCACTGTCCCAGACACAGCAGCACCCGATCCGCCTCGATCCCGTCGAGCGTCTCCTGCAGCGTTTTCGCGAGCTTTTTCGGCCGCTCATGGAGGCCGGATTCGATATAGACCGCTTCAAAGGCGCAGCCGGTCTCCTCCATGGCGCGCGTGAGCTCCCGCTCCAGCGTCCGGCACGCGACGACGACTGTTTTCGTCCGGCGCGCAGGCTCTTCTGTCCGTTCCTTCATTTTTTCGCCTCCCGGTGATCCGCGGCTTTCGCGGCAGTTCCCGGCCGCGGAACGCGGCGGCCCTCCGCCGCGGTGCATCGTTCGATCCGCATATGTCCTCCCCTTCCGCCTGACTCACTGGAACGACAGCCTCACGCAGTCAAGGAACTTTGCCAGGCGCTCCCCGTTCCTCTCAAAATACCAGAGATACAGCATCCGGTCGGTGCCGACCCCGTCCACCCTGGCAATATCGCAGCGGCGGCGGCGCGACCGCAGCATATCGTGGGTCACGAAGGAGGCGGAGGTGTCGAAGCTCAGCGGGATATCGCCGGACCGGCTGCCCCAGTAAAAGTTCCAGGTCTCGCTGTCCACCGACCAGGACAGGTTCAGCTCCACGCCGTTGGAAGCGGCGATCTCCTCCAGCCAGTAATTGGAATTGAGCCGCATGATCGGCATGCCCGTCAGCTCGGAAATGTCCACCCGCCGCCGCCCGGAAAGCGGGTGCTCCCCGGGGATCATCAGCAGCAGCTGCTCCGACAGCACGGGGATCCGGCTCAGGCCCATCTCACGGCTGGGGCGGAGATACCGGTCGTCGGCAATGGCGGCGTCCGCGTCTCCGCTGAAGAGGCTCTCCGCGATCTGCGCGTTCGGCACGACCTTCAGACTCAGCGGCCGGGTGTCATACTGGAAATAATCCCGCAGGATAAAGGAAAAATAGTTCCCGATGGAATAGAGCGACAGCTGTTCGGGTTCCCTTTCCCCGGCGGCAAAGCGCTCGCGGATCTGCATGAACAGAAAATCGACCTGATTGGCGTATTCCAGCAGAGCCTTCCCGTCGCTGTTGAGATACAGCCGCCCGCCCACGCGGTTGAACAGACCGCGGCCGAGCTCCTTTTCCAGGCCGGCCAGGCTTTTGCTCAGCGCGGGCTGGGAGATGTGGAGCGTCTGCGCGGCCTTCGTAAGGCTCTCCGCCTCGGCGATGGCTTTGAAATAAAACAAATGTGTGCTGTCCATGGACCGATTTTACCACGCCGACGGCTCGGCGTCAATTGCGATCGTCGGACGCCCCATGAAAATAAGTTATTGTTTTGATGAATTATCTGTATTTGATTCTGCGTAAAAATAATGATATTTTCATATTAAACCGAACGGTACGCATCCGCGTGCGGCTTTCACAGGATAACCTGTATTTATGATATCTGAGCCCGGTGAACGCGTGTCCCGGGAGATGGGAGGAGATCATATGATCATCATCGGCGAGAAGATCAACGGCGCTATTCCCGCCGTGAAGGACGCCATCGCCCGGCGCGACGCAGAGCTGATCCGGCAGCGGGCCTCCGCCCAGGCGGAAGCCGGAGCGGATTTTATCGACTGCGCGCCCAGCACGGCCCCGGAGCTGGAGTATGACGCGATGGTCTGGCTCATCGAACAGATCCAGGCCGTTACCGACAAGCCCATCTGCATCGACAGCCCCAACGCCAGGCTCCTGGCGAGGATCCTGGAGGAGGGCCTTGTCAACAGGCCCGGCATGGTGAACTCCGTCAATGAGGAAGGCGACAAGTGCGAGATCATCTTCCCCATCATCGCGGGCACCGACTGGCAGGTGGTCGGCCTGACCTGCGACAAGGGCGGCATCCCCGGCGACACCGCCAAAAAGCTCGAGATCGCCCGGTCCATCATCGACAAGGCCGACCGGTTCGGCGTGCGGCTCGAGAGTCTGCACATCGACCCCTGTGTGATGGCGCTGTCCACGACGCCCGGCGCCATGGTGGATTTCGAGAAGTGCATCACCGGCATCCACGAATACGCCCCCGGCGTGAAGGTGACCGGCGCCGTATCCAACATCAGCTTTGAGATGCCCGCCCGGAAATACGTCAACGCCAACTGCCTGGCCTACGCCATCCGCGCCGGGCTCGACAGCGTCATCATGGACCCGTGCAACACGGACATGATGAGCACGGTATACGCCTGCGAGGCGCTGACCATGAGGGACAAGGGCGGCCGCAAATACAACCGGGCCTACCGGCAGGGGAAGATCGGCGTACGGAAGATCTGACCGACCCGCGGAAAAAAAACGACGAGCACTATTATTTCAGGAGGAGGAGATAAAATGTTCGATTTTGACAAACTGGTGGACACCATGAGCGATCTTGAAGAGGACGCGATGCTGGAAATGCTCAGGGAGGTCATGGCCGAGGGCGGCGCGGACGCCCCCAAAGCCATGGAGGCCTGCCAGAAGGGCATGGACCGCATCGGCAAGCTCTTTGAGGAGGGCGAGTACTTTGTCGGCGACCTGATCTATGCCGGCGAGCTGATGACCGAGGCCGTGGATATCCTCAAGGAAGCTCTGGTCAGCGGCAGCGACAGCGGCGAGGTCAAGACCAAGATGGTGATCTGCACCGTCAAGGACGATCTGCACGACATCGGCAAGAACATCGTCAAGGCCATGCTGGAGGCCAGCGGCTTCGACGTGATCGACCTGGGCATCGACGTCGCTCCCGAAAAGATCGTAGAGACGGTGAAGGCCAACGACATCAAGATCGTGGCGCTGTCCGGCGTGCTGACGCTGGCCATCGACTCCATGATCGCCACCGTGGAAGCGCTCAAGGCCGCCGGACTCGACGACGTCAAGGTCATCGTGGGCGGCAACCCGGTGAATGCCGAGGCCTGCGCGCGCATCGGCGCCGACGAATGGGCCTATTCCCCCCAGAAAACCGTCCAGGTCTGCAAGTCCTGGGCCGCGGTCTGACCGTTTTCGCGCCCGTGTCCGGGCTGCGGTCCCGCAGCCCGGCAGCAAAGCCGGAGTCCCGGTATCTCCCCGCTGATAAGGGGAGATACCGGGACTCTGTCGATATCGGCCTTCCTTGCGGCCGAAAAGCTTCGGGCGCGGGAGTCACGGCTGGCCGCCGTTATCCTTGACCAGGAACATCCCGCTGAAGGTGACGGTATCGGGGCCGTAGTAATACTTTAGGCCGTTTTTCATGCACACGTCGCTGACGACGAGGCCGTAGGCCTCCATGCCGGACATCCGCTTCTCCGGGAAACGGCAGGGCGCGTCGGGATAGGTGCACTTGGCGCAGATATCGCAGCCGGCGCCGCCGAGAGCCAGCACGTCGGAGTATTTTTTGTGCAGCTCTTCGTTGAGCTTCACCTGGCCGTCGTGCAGCTGTTTTCCCGCGTCGGCCCAGGCCTCCATGTCCAGCGCGTCCTCCATGTCCAGCGTGATCTGGGTGATGATCCCCCAGTCATATTCCCGCATCCGCGCGTTGCACTCGGGGATCGTGCCGCAGCCGGGAGGGCAGCTCCAGTTTTTGTCATAGCCGTGGCATTTGTCCACGGCGCACATGTCGCGCACCTCCTCCCGCGCTTCCAGCGTGGTGACGTCCACCAGTCCGGCGTGGGTGAACCCCATGTCCAGCGCGTCCTGAACGATGGATTCCTTCGTGAATTCATATCCCATATCGATCATCTCCTTGTCGCTTACCGCACTTTTGGGACCGCAGGGCGATCTCCTGTCATTCAGATTGTACCGTAATCGGCAACAAACGTCAATAGCGCGATCGGTCCGCGCGCAAGAAAACTGCCGGACGCGGATCGTCCGCGTCCTGTCCCTGCCGCGCCCGCCGGATCGTACGCTTCTTTAGCCGGGGGACCGGCTCGAAGGAAGCGGTTTCTTGACAAATGCGCTGAATGAAAGTAGTATATTGCTGTATATTATTCGTTTTCGGGGAAGTGAGAACAGTGGCATATAAAATCGCTGCGGATTCCTCCTGCGATTTTTACACCATGGACGGTGTGGATTTCGCCAGCGCCGCGCTGAGCATCATCACCGACGAGCGGCAGTTCCGGGACGATCCGAACCTGGATCTGGACGAGATGCTGGATTATCTGGCTTCGTATAAGGGACGCTCCGGCACGTCCTGCCCCAACGTGGGCGACTGGCTGGAGGCATTCGGGGACGCCGAGGGCGTGTTTGCCATCACCATCACAAGCTCTCTCTCGGGCTCCTATAACGCGGCCATGCAGGCAAAAGCGGAGTATGAGTCGGCCCATCCCGGCAGAAAGGTCTGCTGCCTCGACTCTCTGTCCACCGGGCCGGAGCTGACACTGATAGCCGAAAAGCTCAGAACGATGATCCGCAGCGGCCTGGATTTTGATGAGATCGAGGCCGGGATCCGGCAGTATATGCGCCATACGCACCTGATCTTCGTGCTCAGGAATCTGACCAATATGGCACGGAACGGGAGAGTCTCCCCCATCGTGGCAAGCGCCGTGGGCCTGCTGGGGATCCGCATCCTGGGCATCGCCAGCGACGAGGGCACGCTGCAGTCCCTGCGCAAATGCCGGGGGGAGCAGTCCGCGCTGCTCGCCCTGATGGAGGCCATCAAAAAACGCGGATTCAAAGGCGGGAGCGTCCGTATCGCGCATTGCCGGAACGCCAAGGGCGCGGTCGCCGTGGCGGATCTGATCCGAAAGGAGTACCCCTCCTGCGACATCCGTGTGACCGGCATGGCCGGATTGGACAGCTTTTACGCCGAGCCGGGCAGCATCATGGTGGGCTACGAGGATCTGTAGATCCCGGTCCGCAGGATACTCGTTTTCCGGACGGCGGACGGCAAAGCGCCCGCTTTGCGTTCCCCTGCGAATAACTCTCAGCCTTGTTTTCGATGAAAACAAGGCTTTTTCTTTTTTGCCGAAACGCGGAGGGCCGAAGCAGCGGCACGCCGTCTCAAAGCCGGCCGGGGACGGCGTTTTCCAGATGATCCCAGAGGACGGCGGCCATACCGGTCAGCTCCGGGTGCCTTTCCCTGACCATGCAGACGTCCCACTCAAACCGACTGTCCGGAAAGGGCGTATAACGGCACTGTTCTCCCAGGCTGCCCACACAGTGGAGCGGCGCCGCGAACAGCAGACCGTATTGCTGCGCCAGGCCGAACAGAGAGTTGAAGTCGTTGGATATATAGTCGATGACCGGCTTGATCCCCGCTTCGCCGCAGAGGGCGTCGAATTTGTGCCGCACGAAAAACTGCGTGCTGAACATGACAAAATGCCGGCCGTCCAAATCCTCCATACCGACAGCCTTCTTTTCGTACAGTTCATGCCCCCGGGGAATGCACAGCATGACCGGCTCCTGAAAGAGGGTCCTCTTGACGAGACGATCGGCGTCCAGGACGCCGGTGGTCAGGCAGAGCACGAACTCCCCTCGCTTGAGCTGATCCTCCAGCGCCAGATCCGTGTTACTCTTGTGCCGGGCGGATAGTTCTCTTTGTATCGCTGCGCCTGTCGACGAAGGCGCTCCCATTCATTCATCTTTGTTCCTCCTCTTATGTCACTGTTTTTCTCGATACCTTGACGAGTCAGATGCACCGGGGATGTCTGTCCAACCATCGGGATAGCCCTGAAGCCTTTCACATTCGATGGGCATCAATCTGCGGATGAGCTGAGATGGCTTGATTTCATCCTGCGCCTCCAAGACGAGGTCGGTGGCATCCTTATGTTGCCGTGCGCTCTCTGTGCTGGCTACTTCATCCTTTCGGAACACATCTGTCCTTTGTCTGGCAAATACGGCGTGATGATCTGTAGCGGTCAGTGTGAACGCCACATCTTCATCGATGCCCAGACCGTTCCCTCCATTTTCCGGTTTTCGGTCAATGGCGTTCCCTGTGATGCAGAAAGATGTGTCACAAGCTACCAGCGGTGTGTTGTTTCCTCCGGTTCCGTATCGAGCAGCCATCGTCGGCGCGACATCGTAAGGGCCGGTGTACCTGGCATCGATCCCGTGATTCTCGAACACAAGCGGCTGGTGGCCATGTTCCTGCGCTCTGAGAGTTCCAGAGACTTCTTCGCTGTAGTCCATTGCTTGACCGCCTTGATCGTTCAGGCAAAGCGTAGGCAGCATGACGGCGCTGGATTTTCCTCCCGCCTTCAGTGTCGGAGCGCATTCCACCTGAAAGCCGATGTCTCTCGCTGTTGACGAAGATTCCGGCAGAAACCCGGCAACCGTCTGCGTGATGTAGGTCTGCATCTCAGTCCCGGAGGAAGAGGTCAACGCTGTAGCCCGATCCCTTAGATCACAAGCCTCACGCCGCTGGTTGATCGCAAAGGCGCTCGGCAAGTCTTTCGGCGCTGCGCATTCAGCAGATATGCCGGCTTGAATCCGCAGCGCATGTTCCAACTGCCATGGCAGTTCCTTGCCTCGCTCTTTAGCTCTGCGGAGGATTCCGAGGCATGCCGCTTGGCTTAAATAGTATCTGGATGGGGCTGTAGCCACTAAAATCTGCGACAAGGAAGATTCTGCGGCGCCTTTGGGGCACTCCGAAGTATTGAGCGTCCCAGGTGGTCCAAGCCACACAGGATTGATTTCCCAGCACGGCCCCAGCATATTCCCAGCGCCCGGTCGGAGGTCTAACAACATGAAGCTGTGGTTCTTCAATGTGGAGGAACTCCTCGAGGACCGCTTGGAAGTCATCCCCGGAGGCCGAACTGAAAGCACCGGGCACATTTTCCCAGCATCCAAATCTGGGTCGAACAGCATTACCTGTCCGTCCTCGTTCTCGATCAGCATTTCTCATCTCCCTGATTACTCGTATTTGCTCCATGAACAGGCCAGATCGATCTCCCCCCAAGCCTGCTCTTGCGCCGGCCACACTCAGATCCTGGCAGGGGCTGCCGCCACAGATAATGTCCACGGGAGGGAGCTTCGCGCCGTCCAGCTTTGTGATATCTCCCACGTGAAGCATGTTGGGGAAGTGAGTCTTGGTGACCTCAATAGGAAAGGCTTCTATCTCGCTGGCCCATAACGGTTCAATCCCGTTTCGGACAGCAGCAAGCGGGAAGCCTCCGATCCCATCGAACAGGCTTCCCATGGTGATAGGCTCCATCCTTCACATTTCCATGGCGGGGCCTTCTTCGGCTTCCGCAATGCTCTCGCTCTGCTCCTCACGAAGCTCAGCGTCTGTCAGCTTACGGAAGCTATCTTCGCCAGGAACAAGGGCGAGCGTTCTGCCGTTGTCCCACTTCATGTGGAGCTGGCCAATGTCATCGACTGCCTCAACAGTTCCTCTCGTTCCGGAGGGAACGGGAGCCCACGGATCTTCCATACTAAGGAGCATTACTCTTGTGCCGGGCGGATAGTTCTCTTTGTATCGCTGCGCCTGTTGACGAAGGCGCTCCCATTCATTCATCTTTGTTCCTCCTCTTATGTCACTGTTTTTCTCGATATTCTGTTTTTTGTTGTGAATCAGGCCATATGGCACCACCTCCATAACGAATATTTGTGATTTTTCGCCTCATTTACTCCGAAAAACAACGGTTTTCTTTCAATTATCAGGGGAAAGAGGTTTCAACCACATTTTGGTTGAAACCTCCGACAACACAAAAAGTTTACAATTCCAGGGCAACAAAAAAAGGCGGGATCTGCGAAAAACTCGCAAATCCCGCCTCCAAAACTGGGTGTTGGTAGTTCAAATCCCTACCGACACTCCGACATATCTTTTTATTTCCACTGTAAAAATGGGCGTGAAAAACCCAGGAACCGTTGAGATTCCTGGGTTTCTGGGGCACATATCTTTTTTGTACCCCAATGGTGGTTGCGGGGGAAGGACTTGAACCAACGACCTCCGGGTTATGAGCCCGACGAGCTACCAACTGCTCTACCCCGCGATATCGGCAAAAGGTATATTACCACAGATCGGTCTGTTCGTCAACACCCGGGCAGAAAAACTTTTCGACAATTTCGGTCAGCTTTCCATCTGCCGGCCCAGAAAGCCCGCTACGGTCTGGGCCAGCTTGAACTCCAGCTCGCTGCCCTCCGGTGATCCCGCATGACCCAAAAACATCACACAGCCGAGCACATCGCCCTCGGAGAGGATCGGCGCAGCCACCGACACCACCAGGTCAGTCTCATTCTCCACAGGGTGCGGCTGGCGCGGACCGGGCTCGGTACGTACGGCCCGACGGTTCTCCATGATCTCCTCCAGAGCGCGGCTGATGGGTCTGTCAAGCAGATCCCTCTTCCCTCCGCCTGCCACGGCGATCACGCTGTCCCGGTCGCACACGGCCGTGATGCTCCCCGTTGACTTGCACAGCGATTCGCAGATCTCCCCCGCAAAGCCGGACAGCTCTCCCATCGGCGAATACTTTTTAAAAATGACCTCCCCGTCTTTTTCCGTGTAGATCTCCAGCGGGTCACCCTCGCGGATGCGCAGGGTGCGGCGGATTTCCTTGGGGATCACCACCCGGCCCAGGTCGTCGATGCGCCGAACGATTCCGGTTGCTTTCATAGTAAAACCCTCCTGTGTTTCTATCTGTTGTCTCAGATAGTATTTACAGGAGGGGTTTTGTTATGCGGGATCATTCATCAAAACCGCACCGGCTGAAGGCCGCCGTGTGCCGGTGCGTCTCCCGGACCGATCAAAGCGTGCCGTCCGGATCCTTGGCCGGAAAATGTTCCCCGGGGCGGAAAAAGTCTTTCAGGATCCGACAGATTGTGTTACAATATGCTAACAGATCCTTTTCTTCGGACGAAAGGAGGGCCACGCATGGTATCGATCTGGCTTCTTGTGGGCATAACGGCCGCTGCAGGCATAGGCGGTACGGGCCTCGGCGGCGCGGTGGCGTGCATGTTCCGCAAGGATTCTGATAAAACCGTCAGCCTTCTGCTCTCCTTTGCGGCCGGCGTCATGACCGCTGTCGTCTGCTTTGACCTGCTGACGGAGGCACTGCACGCGGACGGACAGGCCGCCAACGTCTGGCTGGTGGTGTGCGGCGTGATCGCCGGGTTCGCGGTGATCGCCCTGCTAAACGCCCTGATCGACAAAACGACGAACCATGAGGTCGCGCATATCGACGAAAACCATCCGAGAACGGCGGACTCGCTGGAAGAGCTGACCCACGCCAACCATCTGCATGAGCATATGGAAGGCCGCCAGCCCCGCAGCGGACTGTTCCTTGCCGGGCTGGTGATGGCTGCGGCGATCGCGCTGCACAACGTGCCCGAGGGCATGGTGATCGGCGCGTCCTTCGCCCGGACGGTGGATCAGATCCTTTCCAACCGGGGCGGGATAATCATGGCCGTGGTGATCGGCCTGCACAACATCCCGGAGGGCATGGCCGTCGCCGTGCCGCTGATCTCCGGCGGCATGAGCAAATGGCATTCCGTGGGGATCACAGCCTTATCCGGCGCTCCCACCATCCTGGGAGCCGTGCTGGGCTTTCTCATCGGCACCATCAGCCCCACCGCTCTGGTGATCTCCCTGAGCTTTGCCTCCGGCGCCATGCTGTACGTGGTGTTCGGCGAGCTGCTCCCCGAATCCATCCTGATGTGGAAATCCAAGCTGCCGGCGACGGCGGTGATCCTGGGCCTGCTGACGGGACTGATCATCATCTACCTGTAAACACTCCACAATATCGGCCGCATGCAAAAGGAACTCCCGGGGAGAGGCGCTCCCCGGGAGTTCCTTTTTTGTCGATACGCCCGCTTTGTTCTTGCGCCGGGCCGTAATGGGGCACGTCAGTGCGGATTGCGTCCCCAGAAGGTGTTGTATTTGTCGGGGCGCCAGCCGGGTCTGATATCCTTCACCGCTTCGGCCGCGGTGATCACCGCATCGCCGTTGTCGATGTCGATAAGGGTATACCGGTCGTTGCCCATGCCCAGCTCCTTCATATAGCTGAGCTGGCGCAGGCCGTGCCGGGTCTCCACCCGCTCGATCAGGGCCTTGCCGCCGCCGTCGGGCAGAGCATAGATCAGGTCGATGCAGGCGTTGTCCGCCGCGAGGATGTCCAGCGAGGCCACCAGGCCCACGTCGGGGGTGACCACCGGCTCCGCCTCGACGCCCTCGCAGTCGCAGGAGACGGACATGTTGCGCATGGTGTTGATATAGCAGACATGGGGCGCGAAGTGATCGATGGTCGCCTTCGTGCTCTCGCAGATGCGCTCCATCAGCTCCTCCTCGGCGATGCTCCACATGTTGTCGGAGCCGACGGCGGTGTGGATCTCTTTTTTGCCCACGCGGCCGTCCGCGCAGCCGATGCCGATGTTCTTGTTGGACCCGCCGAAGCCGCCCATGGTGTGGCCCTTGAAGTGGGTCAGGATCAGGAGGGAGTCGTAGTCCAGCATGGACTTGCCCACGCTCATCTCGTCAAACCACTTGCCGCCCTTCACCGGCAGCATGGCGGTGCCCTCGGCGTCCGTGATGTCCACGGGGCAGAAGGTCCAGCCGTTGACCTCCAGCGTTTTCCGGTGAGCCGGGGTGGTGTAGCGGCTGCCCTCATAGTAGGTGTTGGTCTCCACGATGGCCGCGTCGGGGAGCCGCTGCT
>JAFXYJ010000045.1 GCA_017541825.1 Oscillospiraceae bacterium
CGCCGCCGTCGGTGTCGATCTCGTTTTCCTCAACCAGCGGGCGGCCCTTTCACTCTCGAACCCGGCGGTGACGGTCGCCTTTTCCGCGCCGGAGCGGACCAGCTCACGGCTGGTCCGGCTGCCGAGCGCCGCGTTGATAGCGTCGATCATCACGGATTTGCCCGCGCCGGTCTCGCCAGTCAGGACGCCGAGTCCATCGGAAAAATCCACGGCAGCCTGCTCGATGACCGCGATATTTTCGATGTGGAGACTCTTCAGCATCAGAGCATGGCCTCGATCTCACGGCAGAATTCCACAGCCTTCTGCGCATCCCGCATGGCAAGGAACGCGGTGTCGTCCCCGGCAATGGTGCCGACAAGATCCGGCATGTCCATATTGTCCAGGGCGGAGGCCGCGGCGTTGGCAAGGCCGGGCAGCGTATGGATGACGACCAGGTTCTGGGCCGTGTCGAAACTGACGACGCATTCGCGGAAGATCTTGCGCAGCCGGATATTGCGTTCGTCGGTATTGTCATTGACAGGGAGCGCGTAGCAGTAGCCGCCGTTGGGAGAGGCTTTTTTGATTAGGCGGAGTTCCTTTATATCCCTGGAAAGCGTGGCCTGGGTAGATTTGATTCCCCGGGCCGCAAGGGCCTCCATAAGCTGATTCTGCGTCTCGATCTCATGCTCCCGGATCAGCTCAAGGATCTGTGACTGACGGTTCGATTTCATTGGTATCTGTCCCTTCGCTCAATTTTTGTCATTGAGTTTTTCAAAAACGATGTCGTAAAAGCTGCGCTCGCCCAGACGGGCCATCAGCAGCGTTTTGTCCGAACGCTTTACTCGCAGTTCGTCGCCGTCCAGGAAATGGACGCTCTCGCCGTCGACGGAAAGCATGACCTCCTTGCCGCCCTGCTCGGGGACCCGGACGCGTACGTGCCGGTTGGGGGTGAGCACCACCGAGCGTGCCGCCAGTCGGAACGTGCAGATCGGCGAGAGGATGATGCAGTCCCCTTCCGGCTCCACCAGCGGTCCGCCGGCGGCCATGGAATAGGCCGTGGAGCCGGTGGGTGTGGCGACGATGATACCGTCGCCGGAATAGGAGGTGATCTCGCGGTCCTCCCCGTAAGCCTCCAGGCGAATCAGACTCACCAGCGCCCGGACGACGGCCTCGTTGAGCGCCAGGGTCCTGTATACCGGCTCGCCGCCGCGCCAGAGCTCCACATCCAGCATCATGCGGGACTGTACGGTGTAGCGGCCCTCCGCCACATCCAGCACTCGCAGGAGCTGACTGTCCTCCAGCTCGGTGAGAAAGCCCTTGTTGCCCATATTGACGCCGACGATCGGCACGCCCGTGCCGGCCAGGTACCGGGAGATCTGCAGGATCGTGCCGTCGCCGCCGAGAGTGACCACCAGCTTGGCGCCGGAGATCGCCTCCTCTACCGTGAGCGCAGACACGTCGGGATAGCAGGCCTCGGGCAGCCCGTCGCTCAAAAACGGACGGATCATGACCTCATGGCCGTTTTCACGCAGATGCCCGGCCAGTTTTCTAGTGGCCGTCAGCCCCTCGTCCCGGTGGGCGTTGGGCAGCAGAAGAACATATCCTTCCATTTCATCCATCCTTCCCGTGGGCGGCGTGCGACGCCTCCACAAGCGCGTCCAAGTCCGGCAGCTCCCCGGCGGGGGCGTCTTTTTCGATCCAGGCCAGGTACTCGATATTTCCCTCCGGCCCGCGGATCGGTGAATAATCCAGCCCCTTCAGGCCAAAGCCTGCCGCGGCAGAGTAATCGATGAAATCCCGCAGCACCTCACGGTGCACGGCGCTGTCGCGGACGACGCCTTTTTTCCCGACCTTTTCCCGGCCGGCTTCAAACTGCGGCTTGACAAGACAGACCATTTGCCCGCCGTCTCTGAGCAGGTCTCGGACTGCGCCGAGGACCAGCCGCAGGGAGATGAAGCTCAGGTCCGCCGCGGCAAAATCGACCGTCTCTCCGAGATCCGCGGGCGTCACGTATCGGATATTGGTACGCTCCATACACACCACGCGTTCGTCGGAACGCAGCTTCCATGCGAGCTGACCGTAGCCCACATCCACCGCGAACACCTTTTTGGCGCCGCTGCGCAGCATCACGTCCGTAAAGCCGCCGGTGGAGGCGCCGCAGTCCAGACAGACAAGGTCCCGCACCGTGATCGGGAAGACCCTGAGCGCTTTTTCCAGCTTCAGTCCGCCGCGGCTGACGTATGGCATGACCTCCCCGCGCAGCTCGACGGCGGCGTCCTGGGCCACAGCCATGCCCGGCTTATCGGCCTTCTGTCCGCCGACGTAAACGAGCCCGGCCATGATGCTCGTTCTGGCGCGTTCCCGGCTGTCGGTAAGACCGCGGTCGAAAACGAGCTGATCAAGCCGGATCTTTTTCATCCATGACCTCCATTGCCGCGCGTACGATCCCCGCGGCGTCCATGCCCAGGACACGGCGGAGTTGATGGGGCGCGCCGTGGGGCACGACGCCGTCGCCGAGGTCGAGCTGTCTGACCCGGCGCAGAGGCAATCCGGCGGCGGCCGCCGCAGCCAGCACCTGCGATCCGACGCTGCCCGTGCGGCAGGCTTCCTCCACGCTGATCATCCGCCCGGTGATCCGAAGGGACTCGAGACACTCCCGGGTATCCAGCGGAAGGATGCGGTTGATCTTGACCACCTGGACCGAGATCCCCCTGCCCGACAGTTCATCCGCCGCATCCAGGACATCGTTGACCGAAATGCCGTGACAGACGATGGTGAGATCTTCTCCTGTCCGCAGGACGCTGGCGGCCTCGCGGCTACGGTCCTCGCGGTAGCGTCCCTCGCATCCCCGCGGATACCGCAGCGCGACCGGGCCCGTCTCCTCCTCCAGAGCGACGGATAGCATGGATCCGAGCTCGGCGAAGCTCGAAGGCGCATAGAGCTTCATGCCCGGCACCGAGGAGAGATAAGCCAGATCAAAGCTGCCCTGGTGCGTCGCGCCGTCCCGGCCTACGATCCCCGCCCGGTCCACGGCCAGCACCACGTGCTCGCCCGTCAGAGCGATGTCTTCGATGAGGATATCGTAGGAACGCTGAAGAAAAGTAGAATACACGGCAAACACGGGACGCATCCCCTGTCTGGCGAGCCCCGCGCACATGGCCGCCGCGTGTTCCTCCACGATACCGAGTTCAAAAAACCGTTCCGGGAACCGCTCGGCGAACTGTTCGAGACCCGTGCCCCGCTCCATGGCTGCCGTTACGGCGCACACGCGTTGGTCTTTTTCCGCAAGACTGGTCACCGTGCTGCCGAACCGGGCGGAGAAATCCTCCGCGGCGCAGGGCTTCACTCCCCGGGCGGGATCGAACACGTCCACCCCGTGATATAGCTCCGGAGACGCCTCCGCGGGCGCGTAGCCCTTTCCCTTGACCGTGACCGCGTGGATGAGGACCGGCGCTCTCCGATCCCGCGCCCAGCGGAGGGCTTCCTCCATCGCGGCCTCGTCGTGACCGTCCACCGGCCCGAGATATTCAAATCCCAGATCGTCAAAAATACCGCCCCGGGGCAGAAGCCGCTTTTTGAGTCCTTCCTTGAGCTTGTGCAGCCAGGCGTGAAGCCCCGGAAGATGCTGCATGACGCGCCGGTAGGCCATCTTGAACTTCACATAGCCGGGACGTGTCCGCGCGCGGCTCAGCAGTCTGGCGATGCCGCCGACGCTTTTATTGATGGACATGCCGTTGTCGTTGAGGATGATGACGATGGCCTCTCCGCTCTCCCCCACGTCGCTGAGTCCTTCAAAGCAGAGCCCGCCCGTCATGGAGCCGTCGCCGACCACGGCGACGACGTCGTAATCCTCCCCCAGCAGCGTTCTCGCGCGCGCCATGCCGACAGCGACGGAAACAGAGTCGGAGGCGTGCCCGGCAATGAAGGGATCGGCTGCGCTCTCGTCCGGTCTCGGAAAGCCGGAAATGCCGCCGAGCTGCCGGAGCGTGTCAAACTTTTCCCGCCGTCCGGTGAGCATTTTATGCACATATGCCTGGTGGCCGACGTCAAAGAGTATGCGGTCTTTATACGGGTCATAGACGCGGTGGAGCGCCACGGTGATCTCCACGGCGCCGAGACTGGAGGCCAGATGTCCGCCGGTCCCGGAGACCTTTTCGATCAGTTCCTCGCGGATCTGCGAGCATAAAGCCGGGATTTCTCCGGGCGTGAGAGACCGCAGCTCTGCATTTGTATGAATGGATTCCAATATATTCAAAGCAAAAACCTCTCTTGTTCAGGGCCTATATCATAGCAAAGAAAAATGGCCTTTACAAGAGCAAAGGTCATTTTTCCGTCAAAAATATGCAGTTTATTAACAAATATTCACTTTTGCCGGTGGGCAAGCTCCTCGGCGAGCCAGCCGAGAAAGCCGTTGTCGTCGAACAGTCCGTCCAGCGCGGCGACGGCTTTGGCGGTGTGCTCGATCACAAGCTGTTCGCATGCATCCAGCCCCAGCAGCGATGCGAAGGTCGTCTTTCCGCCGGCGGCGTCGGAACCGACGGTTTTCCCCAGCTCCTCTGCCGTGGAGGTCTCGTCGAGCATGTCATCCCGGATCTGAAAGGCCATGCCGAGATGATGCGCGTACACTTCCGCGGCCCTGATCTGTACATCGCTGCCGCCGGCGCACTCCACTCCCATCACGCAGGCTGCGCGCAGCAGCGCGCCGGTCTTCAGAGAATGGATGAGATAGAGATCGTTTTCGTCCTCGCTCTCCTCGCGCACGCAGGTATCCAGATACTGCCCGCCGCACATGCCGCGTTCTCCGGCGGCGTCGGAGAGCGTCCGCGCCATCGCGGCGGCGCGCTCGGGCGCCGCGGTGCCGCTGAGCACATGGTAAAACGCCGAAGCCTGCAGCGCGTCCCCGGCCAGCACGGCATTGGTCTCGCCGTAGATCCTGTGGCACGTGGGCCGTCCGCGGCGCAGATCGTCGTCGTCCATACAGGGCAGATCGTCGTGGATCAGCGAGTAAGTATGCAGCATCTCGACGCCGCAGGCCGCGGAAAGAGCCTCCTCCTCGTCGCCGCCGCAGGCCGTACAGAAGGCCAGGAGCAGCACCGGGCGGATGCGTTTTCCCCCGGCCAGCAGAGAATAACGCATGGCCTCCAGGAGCTCGGCCTGTTCACAGCGCTCCATGAAACAGCTCTCGAGAGCCTCGTTCACCTGCGACTGCAGCCGCAGGAACGTCTCCGCGTGATCCATCAGCCTTCCTCTTCGGCAAAGGCCAGCTCCACCGGCGCGCCGTCGGCGCCCTTCTGGAGCCTGACCACCGTCTGTTCGGCCTGGGTGAGCTTCCCGGTGCACAACCGGATCAGCTCCGCGCCCTCGGTATAGAGCGTCAGGGATTCTTCCAGAGCCGCGTCGCCTTTTTCCAGTGCGCGGACGATCTCCTCGAGCCGTGCGAGCATCTCTTCAAATGATCTGTTTTCTTTGTTTTCAGACATCGGTCCGCTCCATATCACTGTTTTGCCTTGATAAAGACCATTGCCTCACAGGAGTAATTGCCGCAGGTGGCGGTGAGGATCGTGTAGTTGCGTCCGGGGATGGGTCCGAAGGTGGACTTGAGCGCGGTCAAAAAGCCGTTTTCGTTCACGCTGGCATAAGACGGATCGGAGATCGTCCAGGTGACCTTGGCGCCGGGATCGATATTGTAGAGCAGATAGCTCATGTTGAGCGTATCGCCGACCGTCATGGTCAGATCCGTATTGGGCACGCCCAGATAGGTGATCACGATCCGCGGCGTGTTGTCCGCGGGGTCGGGCGTGGCGGTGAGATAGGTCGGCGGGTTGTCCAGCACGCGGACGATGCAGGTCGCCTTGGCAGTGCCGCACTTGCAGTTGATGTTCGTGGTCCCCATCTTATGCGCGATGACGAGGCCGTTGTCGGAAACCGACGCGACGGAGGAATCGTCGGAGCTCCAGGTGACCGGGCTTCCCTCGGGCGAGACCACGCTGTAGAACTGGATCTCATAGCCCCAAACGCTGCTCAGAACGATATCGGTCTTGGCAACGCCGGCGAAGAAAATGCCGACTGTGGGCTCGGTGATCGTCAGCGCGCAGCTGGCCGAGGCATCACCGATCGTATAGGTGATGGTGGGCTTGCCCGCCTTCCAGCAGGTGACCACGCCGTTCTCGTCCACGCTGGCAGAGCTCGCGTCGCTGGAGGTCCAGGTCCCGCCGCTGGTGCCGTTGCTGGTCACTGCCTGCAGCTGAAATACCGTGGAGGTCATGAAGCCGAGTGTCGTCACCTCCTGGCCCTCATAGCGCAATGATACGGACACCGGCGGAGAGGGCGTTGCCGTGGTCTCGGGGGTGGCGGGAGCCGGTACGCTGGTGGTGAGCTCCGGCACGATCGCGGTGGAATCCGAGGAGGTCACCGGCTGAGGCGGCGCAGAGGCGTCCGGGGTCTGCTCCGTCTCCTTCTTTCCGCCGCAGGCGGTGATCGACAGGCACAGAGCAAGCGCCAGCATCAGTACAAACAGGGAACGAAATGCTTTTTTATTCATTCTATCTCCTCCGTTCGTTTTTCCACCCGGCAGTCGAGACCACCGTGTTCCAGTCGGATATGCACCGCGCCGCCGATCTCCACGGCATCGGCAGACCGGATGACCGATCCGTCCTCATCGGTGGCGACCGAGTATCCGCGGGAGAGCACCTTGAGCGGACTCATCGCCTCCAGCGCGGAGGCCAGACGTATATATCGCTGTCTGTATTCGGAAAGATGATGCCGCTGTGCCGTATCGAGGCGTTCCGCGGCTCTGTCTAGATCCTGCCGCCGCTGCTCGACGAACGCCATGGGTCCGGACATGATCGGACGGGAGGCCAGCGCCGAGAGCCGCTGCGCGCTTTCCGCGAGCTTTTTCTGCACGGACCGTCCAAGCCGCAGCTCATCGTCCAGCAGCCGGTCGCGGACGTCCTGCCACACGGGGACGGCCAGTTCCGCGCCGTTGGAGGGCGTGGCGGCCCGCAGGTCGGCCACAAAATCGGCGATCGTCACGTCCGGCTCATGGCCCACGGCAGAGATCACCGGGATCACCGAGTCGTAGATGGCCCGGGCGACGAGCTCCTCGTTGAAAGCCCAGAGATCCTCCATCGAACCGCCGCCGCGGCCGGTGATGATGAGGTCGGCGAGCTGCCAGCGATTGACATAGCGGATGGCGCCGGCGATCTCGGCGGGCGCCGCCGTACCCTGCACGCGGACCGGCACGACGATGACCTTGGAGAGCGGCCAGCGCTTTCCCAGCACGCGGATCACGTCCCGGACGGCCGCGCCGGCGCCGGAGGTGATTACCGCGATCCTCCCGGGCATGGCGGGAATGGGCTTTTTGTGGGCAGGATCGAACAGCCCCTCCGCCTGCAGCCGGGCCTTGAGCTGTTCAAACGCAAGGAACAGGTCTCCCACCCCGTCGGGCTGCAGCTCGGAGACATAGAGCTGATACGCCCCGTCTCTCGGGTAGACGGAAACGCGGCCCGTACACAGTACGCCCAGGCCGTTTTCCGGACGGAACCGAAGCCGCAGCGCGTCGGATTTGAACATCACGCAGCGCAGGGAGGCGCCGGCGTCCTTGAGCGTAAAATAGTGATGCCCCGAGGGATAGATCTTGTAGTTGGAGAGCTCGCCGCGGACGATGACCCGGCGCAGGACCGGATCCAGGTCCAGTATGCCCTTGATGCGTTCGGTGAGCTCTGATACGGTGACGGGCGCGTCCATCAGGGCTCGTCCGTTCCGGCAGAGCTTTCGCGGTCCCGCATGAAGCTCCCGAGGATCCCGTTGATAAAGCTGACCGTCTCGGGCTCGTCATAGCCCTTGGCGAGCTCAATCGCCTCATTGATCGAGGCCGCCGGCGGGATATCGGGCATGTACAGGATCTCGTAAAGCGCGCAGCGCAAAACGCACAGCGCGGTCTTCGATATCCGTGAGAGCTTCCATCCGCGGGAATACCGGGAGATCACGGCGTCAAGCTCGCCGACGTTTTCCCGTACGCCGTTAACCAGCGTGCGGATATATTTCATCTGCGTTTCATCGGGCAGCTCGGTAAACAGAGAATCCTCCGGCGGCAGGGCAAAAAAGTAATCCTCGTCGAAAAACTCGTCGGCGGTCAGGTCGCCCCCGGCGTCGGCGGCAAAGCAAAGCTGCAGCGCCAGCTGCCGCGCGGCTGTTCTGGTCATGGGCGCAATCAGCCTTTCATATCGTTCTTTTCAAAAGCGATGCCGGTCACGTGGACATTGACCTTGACGTTGAGTCCGGTCATGGATTCCACGCTGGCCGCCACCTGCTCCTGGACTTTCTTGGCAACGACCGTGACCGCGTAGCCGTAACGCACCATGATGACGACGTCAACGGTCATCTCGCCGTTCTCGGCGGTGATACGCACGCCTTTGGCAGCGTTCTTGATGCCGAAAAACTCAGCGATATCGGTGCTGGTGGGGTTGGACAGTCCCGCAACGCCGTCGATCTCGGCGATGGCAGCGGTGACCATGACCGTGACGACGTCCTCCGATATGCTGATATTTCCCTTTTCGGTCTGATTCGTTACATAGCTTTCGGGCATGAGCGTATACCTCCCCATGTTTTCGGTCTATTCTATCACATCGGCAGAAAAAAATAAAGGGGTGCTCTGAAAGTTTTCAGGCACTCCTTTATTTCCCTGTCTTCCGGGTGTCAGTAAGCCATGACCTCGATCACGTTGATCTGCGCCATCGTGTAATCGGAATTGGCCGTCACCGCGTCGGTGATGCGCGCAACGTCGGCGTCGGTGAGTCCTTCGGACGGCGCGGGCACCGCGACGGTGCAGCCCTGGGCGGAGAGATAGACAACGCAGTCGGCAAAATCCTTGGCCAGCAGTTCGTTTTCGATACGGCTCTCCAGAAGCGACCAGTTTGCCATCTCCGTGATCTGGTTCATGGCGGCGTCCAGCGTTTCCTGCGACGCCGACTCCGCCGAGGCGGCCATTTCCAGCAGCGAAAGCGCCTGATCGCGGGACTGCTGTCTGGTCAGTCTTGCCTGCGAGAAGTATCCGGACACCGCCGCGGTCATCGTCGATTCCTCCTGCTGCCCGAGGATCGCGTTGACGGCGGTGCTCATCTGGTCTTCGGCGCCGGCCATGGCGCTGTTACCGGCGCCCCAGCGCTGGCTGTACGACCAGTTGAGGTAAGCCGCTGCCCCGACAAATACGATGACCGCCAGGACCAGAAGGTTCCTCTTCAGGGTCGGATCGGTCCTCCACTCCTTGATCTTCATTGAATTCCTCCTATGAAATCATTTTCTGAACGACGATATGATTGCTCCCCAGGCCGGTGAACGCGCCGACCGTCTCCACGATCCGCAGCCGCACTCCCGGGTCGGACGCGCCGGGACACACCACCACGGCCCCGGCGTACCCCTCTCCCCGTCCCGGCTTTTCGGCCAGGAGCACATACGCTTCTCCCACGCCTTCCATGCGCGAGAGCGCGCCGGACAGGCGCAGCTCGGCCTCGGTGCAGCCGCCGGCCGCAGGTGCGGTTTCGGCTGACGTCGGGATCAGCAGCAGGCCCACGCCGACGCACAGCAGCACCACCAGCGCGCTGTTTTTGACCAGGAAAGCTTTTACGGCCGGCCATTTCTTCTCACCCATCCCAGTGCTGCCTCTCCGCGGGGATGCCGAGCTCTGACGTGAGGAACTCCGTCATGCGCTGCCGGGGCCCGGCCTCTGCCGGCCCGGTCAGGCTGACCTCGCAGGGTATCCAGCTCTCATCCCCCCATTTTGCCCGTACTGTCACACTGAGGTCCGGCAGCCCCAGCCGCCGTGCCTCGTCCAATATGTATGCGGCGGACTGCTGCTCTATGTATACGCGCAGGAGCTGTTTTTCCTGCCGCTCCATATCGTCGGTCAGCGCCGCGGCGGTGGCGCGGTAATCCGAGAGCGCCGCGGAAAAGGCCTCGGTGTCCGCCTTGAGCGCCGGGGAAAGCAGCGCCGAGAGCAGCACGATGCCGCTCACAAAGGCCGTTACCTTTCGCACCGGGCCCGCCGGTGTGAGGAGCTTTGCCAGTGAGGCTGTGACAGACGCCGCCACCAGGCCGCGGATCCAGCCGCACAGAATATCCATCAGGTCACCGTCCGTATCAGAGAATAGATCGAAATGAACAGCATCAGCGCTCCGGCACCGTTGATCGCCAGGATCATCCCGAAGCATGTCCCCAAATCCTCCACAAGCGTGGTGAGCCGTTTGTCCGCAACACAGCTGCACAGCCCCGCGGAGAGCTTGTAGGCCAGATACCGTGCCCCGAGCGTCAGAAAGGGTGTGATGCACATGCCGACCACCGCCGCAATGCCGAAGAGGCCGACGCTGCCCTGCAACACTCCCGCGGCCGCGGCCAGCGTCCCCGCCGCGTCGGACAGGATGCTGCCCACGACGGGAAGCGCGGTGGAAACGGCGGTCTTTGCCATTCGTGCCGTCAGCGCGTCCGCGGAGGCGGCGACAACATCCGAGAGCGCAAGCCAGGCGGTGAAGGCCAGCGACAGTCCCGTGAGCAGATAGGTGCACAGGGAGCGTACGAACTTCTTGGCCGCTTTGAGCACGTTGTTGCCCACCGCCGCGTCCGCGACAGAGAGCGCGGAGAGCGCGCATACGCATGGCGCGACGATATGCCGGGCGCACTCGAGCAGCACGTCCATAAAGAGCGCCGTGGCGGCGTACTTGGCCGCCGCGCTGCCCGCGCTGCCCGTCATGGCGGCGCCGGAGGCCAGCACGGGCAGCAGCACCTTTGAGTAGTCTCCGATCGACTGCAGAGAGGCCAGTCCCAGGTTGAGATAGGAATCGAAGTCCGAGAGCGCCGCGGCGCCGAGGGAGGCCACGCCGGCCAGAACGATGAATTCCGGCGCACGCTCGTCCATGCCCAGTGTATTTGCCAGCGCGATCATCACGCATACGATCAGCAGGACGCCCGCCGTTTTCAGCGCCGAAGAGAACGCCTCGGCGGTCTTTTTCTCCGCTGCGGCGCGCAGTCTGGCGAAGACCGTCTCCGCGGAGGTATTTGTCGGCGAGACGCCGCGCAGATATTCCTCCGCCTCCGCTGGCAGCGAGTCCGTCAGCTCGTCCGTGCCGATCAGCTCCTCCAGAGGAGAGGCACGCACCGGCACCGTGCCGACGGCGAGCAGCAAAAGCAACAGGATCGCTACAGCAGCTTTTCGGCCGTGGCCAGCAGCGATTCCACGAGCGGCAGCGACACATACAGCGCGCAGAGCGTGCCGCAGAGCTCCACCGCCGATGCCAGGCTCCCCTGCTGCGCGTCCCGGCAGACCTGCGCGGCCAGATGCGTGACAAGACCGATGCCGATGCATTTGAGCACGGGAGAGATATATACCGAGCCCAGGGCGGCGGTCTCCGCCACCTTCCGCAGCGATCCGGCCACCTGGGACGCCACGGTCGCGCTGATCCATACGATCACGAGCCCGGTGATCAGCGTCAGCGCCATTGCCTGTTCGGCGGCATGCTTCCTGAGCAGCAGTGACAGGATACTGCCGACTACGGCGACCGCCGCCGCCCTTGTGACGATCTCCAATCCTCAAAACCCGAACAGGTCCCGGATCAGCTCGAAGAGGGAGCTGATCTCCCGCACTACCACGACGAGCACGACCACGAGCCCGGCGATGCTGGTCATCAGAGCCTGATCGTCCCTGCCGGACCGGGAGAGAAGGATATTCAGCACCGCGACCAGGATCCCCACGGCGGCTATTTTGAAGATTAGGTCGACATCCATCGCTGCATCTCCCCGATAAGGTCGTAAGCTTTTGTCGAAACGGTAATTACAACAGCATGATCGCGATCAGCGCGCCGGTACAAAAGCCTCCGGCGACATACAGCCGGCTGTTCTGCTCGCGCCGGCGTTCCGCCTTCCCGATCAGCACGCCGAGCTGTCCGAGACAGTCCTCGAAGGCCGGCTCCGGCGGCTGTCCGCCGGTCAGCCGCTCTCCCAGCTCCAGCAGCGCGCTCTCGGCCGGCGCGCATAATCCCGCGGAACGGACCAGTGTGTTCCAGAGCGCGGCGAAGGGAATGTCCGGCAGGGTCATCTCCGCAGCTTCCGCCCCTGCGAACAGCTCCGGGCAGGTGCCGGACATATCCGCGAGCGTTTCCGGCAAGGTCATCCGCCGGAGACAGACGCATACGCGCATGCGTTCCACCGCATCGGCCGCATCGCGCAGTACGGTGAGCGTGCTGCGCAGCTCCGCCGACGCGGCAAGACCAAGTCCGCCGCCGGCGCACAATACAAGCCCCGCTCCCAGCAGCGGCGTCAAAAATATCCCTCCCTGTATTCCCGTCCCGACGGTGTGCGGACAATACAGATATACCGCTCGAACACGCCCCGGTCGAGCAGCTCGCGGCAGCGTCCGCTCCTGCAAAGCTCGTCCCGGTCTGCCGCGTGCACGGTGGCCAGCAGCTCCACGCCGCTGTCTGCCGCCGCGAGACACGCGTCCGCGTCCTCCCGGGCCGTGATCTCGTCCATGGCCAGGACCTGCGGATTCATCGTGCGCAGCAGCTGCATCGCCGCAGCGTTTTTTGGCCGCTCGCTGAGCACATCGGTCCTCTCGCCCACATCGAAGCCGAAGCCGAAGGTCCCCGGCGCCGCCACCTCTCCGCGCTCGTCGCACAGGCAGACGCGCAGTCCGCCGTCGGAAAGGAGGCGCACCATGTCGCGCAGCAGCGTGGTCTTGCCGCCGCCGGGCGGAGAGAGGATCAGTGTGGAGCGAAACGGCGCGCGGCAGAAGGGCGACGCGCAGCCGCGCACCTCCCGCGGGATGCGGATCGAAAGCGAGGTCAGATGCGTTTGCGCCCATACGCCTTCGGCGCCGCTGCGTACACGTCCGCACAATCCCACGCGCACGCCTCCGTCCGCGCAGACGTATCCCTGCCGTATCGCCGCTTCGCTGGCATAGGGGGAGGCGTGCTCGGCGATCTCCAGCACCCTGGCCAGATCCGCGGTCGTGACCGGCCGCAGCCCGTCGAGGACGATGTCCCCCTCCTGCATCGTGAGCCTGGGCTTTCTGTCCAGACGCAGCCGGAACTCCTGCGCTTTGGCGCGGATATCCGGA
>JAFXYJ010000046.1 GCA_017541825.1 Oscillospiraceae bacterium
AGGTGGAGGTAGCGAGTTCGAATCTCGTTGCCCGCTCCATCGTCGTCGCGGACTACGTATCGTTCGCGGCGACTTTTTTATTAAAAAGTCATCTCTCATTCACTCCGTCGCTCCTCCTCTCCGGATCGAACCCGCTGCGCTGGGCTTCGATCCGGTTTTATGCTTTAGAAGGAAATTCGAAAAGGAGGCGTCGCGGTTAAGCGGCCGGATCATTCTCTTTCCGGATCTTGCTGTCGGATGAAACCGGTTCGCTCTTGCATTTCATAACTAATTTTTATATAATCTTTTCAGAAACGGGGGCGAATCTGTATGCTGGTAAAAGAATTCGAATACATCCTGGCGGTGGCGGACTGCGGGACCATCTCCAAGGCGGCGGAAAAGCTCTATATCTCCCAGCCCGCGCTGACAAAGTACATCCACAGTCTGGAGGAATCGCTGAATATCAAGCTGTTCGAGCGGGTGGGACGGCGGCTGTGTCTAACCTCCTTCGGGCAGACATATGTGGAGACGGCCCGGAAGATCGTCGGCATCTGCGACGAGCTGGAATACGCGGTGTACGCCTCCGACGATATGCTGCGCGGAACGCTGCGCATCGGCAGCGGGCGCCGCGGCGCCTATATCCTGCCCAACGTGATCCCCGCCTTTTCCAAGCGGTTTCCTTCGGTGGAGCTGAAAATGGTCGAGACCTCCTATGAGGAGCTCGAGAGCATGCTCATCCAAGGCCAGCTGGACATCGGGATACTCAAGGAGCCCTCCGTGCAGCGGCAGAGCTTCATGGAGTCCGAGCTGCTGTTTGAAGAGGAGCTCGTGCTTGTCACTCCCGCGGGACACCACGTCAACAGCCATGCGCAGACGCGGCAGGACGCTTCTTACCCCTGGCTCGATCTCCGGGAGCTCAACAGCGAGGTGTTCATCCTGTACAAGCCGGAGCATAAAAACAGGATCTTCATCGACCAGACCCTGATGGAGAGCGGCGTGGAGGCCCACAGTCTGCTGGAAACCAACAATGTCGACGGGATGCTCCACCTGGTCAGCAACGGCTACGGTGTGTGCTTTGCTCCGGAGATGTACGCCAGGAATCTGCTGGAGTCGGAAAAAGGCGAGCCGTCCGTGTGCGTGTTCTCCGTGGGAACGCCGGTGCAGCGGTACAAATACTACGCCTGCCGGCGCAAAAACAGCAGCTCCTCCCGGTATGTCAACGCCTTCATCCAGCTGCTGAAGGATTATTTCCGCCCCGGGGACGCGGAGACGGCCGGCACCGGGACCTGACGCGGTACCGCCTGTTTTTCCATTTAGCGCATCAGCACAAAACAATAGCCTTGATTTATCGTAAATTGTACAAATATATAGCTTTTAGTTATATATTGTATTCTGATTCGTTATTTGAAGTTTTATCTGCGCCGGCATATGATGAGTTTATCCATCATTCGCAAACATTATTGAAGGAGGCAATCCCATGAAAAAGTCCAAAAAGCTTTTGGCGCTCGTTTTCTGCGCTGCCATGGCTCTCTCCCTCTTTGCCGGCTGCGGCTCCTCCAACCAGGCAAGCGCACCCGCTGCGACGGCCACGGAAGCGCCCGCGCAGCAGGCATCCGGGAGCGCGAATACCGAGACCGCTCAGGAGACCCCGACCGATGCCCCCAAGCCCACGACCTGGGAGTGGGGCGACATCACCATCGTGGTGCCCTTCAAGGCCGGCGGCGGCGCCGATACGGTGGCCCGTCTTCTGGCCGAGTACTGGGGCAAGGAACTCGGCGCGAATTTCGTGATCGACAACCGCAAGGGCGCCAATACCGAGATCGGCAACACCTACTATGTCAAGGAGACCCCGAAGGACTGCACCGCGCTGCTCATGGGCGTTGAGATCTACTACGCCTCCTGCATCCAGGCGCAGAACGCCGACTATGACTTTGACGACGTCACCGTCATGAACTTCATCGAGCTGGATCCCTGCAATATCGTCGTCAGGCCCGACAGCCCCTATCAGACCTTTGACGAGCTCAACAAGGCCGTTCTGGCCAACCCCGGCAAGTTCAGCATCTCCGCCACCGCGGGCGGCGACCAGATGATGATGATCGGCGTGCTGGCCGAGCAGCTCGGCTGGGACGTCAAGGTCATCAACTATGACGGCGGCGCCACCGAGCGTCTTGCCGCTCTGCTCGGCGGACATGTGGACATGTGCGCCACAACGCTCTCCGGCTCTCTGGATCAGGAAGTGACCCAGATCCTCGTCACCGCCCCCGAGCGCAATCCCAAGGTCCCCGATGTGCCCACCATCCGTGAGGTCACGGGCGACGATTCCCTCCCGTTCATGGGCTCCTCCCGCTTCATCGGCATCCATGCCAGCGCCATCGAGGAGTATCCCGAGCGCTTCGAGCTGCTCTACAGCACCCTGGAGAAGATCATGCAGCCCGGCACCGACTATATGAAAGCCGTTGCCGCCGCCAACCGCGATTCCGTTACCGCCTGGCGCGACTGGGATACCAACCAGAAGCTGCAGGCCGACTTCTGGGAGAGCTGCACGAAGTATCTGAACTATCTCACCTCGGAATAAGCCCGAACAGGCTCCGCGGCAGACTGTGTCCCGGTGCAGGCATTATGATCCCGATGCCTGCACCTTTTTTATCCCTCTCCAGCGAAAGGAGCGTTTTATGGCGATCAAACTTTTGAAAAGACTTGTCACGCCCACGCTGATGATGGGCTGGGCGATCTATTATTTCATTGAGATCTGCGGGAAAAAAGCCTCCGCCGGATACTTCATCAAGCCCATCTTCTGGGTCATGGCGCTGCTGTACTGCCTGATCGTCTTCATGGACGCCCGGGACTGCAGGGACGAGGCCGAGGCCGAAAAGACCGCAGACAGTCCCGAGCAGCGGCAGGCCGGCGAAGAAAAGGCCGCCGCGCAGAGAGCGGATCTGAAGCGTACCGCGATCTGCATCGGCAGCGCTTTTGCCTACATCTTCATCCTCCCCTACCTGGGCTTCATCCTGAGCACGACGCTGGTTTTGTTCGGGCTGTTCTGGTGGCTGGGCTCGGGCAACAAGCTCCTCACCTTTGTTTATGCGGCCGGGGTGGCGCTGGGCATGTACCTGCTGTTCAAGACCGGTCTGAAGGTGCCCCTGCTCACGGGCTTCCTGGGCTTTATATAAGGAGGGAGACCGTATATGGAAATCGTACTGCAGGGCTTCAGGACAGTGCTCCAGCCCCATTACCTCGTATTCATGTTCGGCGGCGTCGCTCTGGGTCTGTTCATCGGCTTCCTGCCCGGGCTCAGCGGCGGCATGGGCATCGGACTGATGCTCCCCTTCACCTTCCACATGGAACCGCTGACCGCGCTGGTGTTCCTCTGCTCGATCTACACCGGTGGCATTTTCGGCGGCGCGGTGACCGCGATACTGCTCAACACCCCCGGCGCCCCGGCCAACCTGTCCACGGTGTTGGACGGCTATCCCATGGCGCGCAACGGCGAGCCGGAACGGGCCATGGGCATATCGCTGATGTCCTCCACCATCGGCGGGATCGTCGGCACGATCGTGCTGATCCTGCTGGCCGGACCCCTGGCCCGCCTCAGTCTCAAATTCGGCCCCGGTGAGATGTTTTTCGTGGCCATTTTCGGCCTGACCGTCGTGGGCAGTCTGGCGGACAATGTGGTCAAGGGCGTGTTCTCCGGCCTGTTCGGCATCCTGCTGGGCACCGTGGGCCTGAGCGCCGGCGGCATCCTCCGCGGCACCATGGGCAGCGTCTATCTCATGGACGGCATCCCGGAGATCCCGGCGCTGCTGGGCCTGCTGGCCCTGCCGGCCATTTATGAGCTCTCCGGACGGAAAAGCGCCGTGCTCAAGGTGGACACGATGTCCGCAGGCATGGCCTCGCTCCGCGGCCTGCTCCGCGGCTTCAGGGACACCTTCCAGCGGATCGTCCAGTCTCTGCTGTGCTCGCTGCTGGGCGTGGTCGTCGGCATCATCCCCGCCGCCGGCAGTGCCATCGCCGGCATGCTCGGCTACAACTGGAGCAAAAATCTGAGCCGGAACAGCGACAAATTCGGCACCGGCGTGCCGGAGGGCATCGTCGGGCCCGAATCGGCCAACAACGCCTCCGAGGGCGGCGCGCTGGCCACCATGTTCGTGCTGGGCATCCCCGGCAGCACCGCCACGGCCATGATGCTCGGCGCCCTGGCGCTGCAGGGCTGGGCCGTCGGTCCCAAGATGTTCATCGACCACGCCGACGTGATCTATACGGCGTTCTCCAGTCTGTTCTGTCAGCAGTTCGTCATGCTGCTGCTCGGCGCCGGGCTGTGCCTGCTGGGCGCCAGGCTCGTGAAGATCCCGGTCAAATACCTGATGCCGGTGATCCTGGTCTTCGCCATCACGGGCGCGTATTCGAGCAGTTATCTGCGCTTTGACTGCAATCTGCTGATCTTCTTCAGCGTCCTGGGCTATCTGATGAAGCGCAGCGGCTTCCCCGCCATGCCGATGATCCTCGGCCTTCTGCTGGGCGGGATGGCCGATACGGAGCTGATGCGCATCCACCAGCTCTTCGACAGCTTCTGGGAGATCTTCAAAAGCCCCATCGTCATTATCCTCGCGGCAGTCAGCCTGCTGTCGGTGATGCTGCCCTTCATCGTGAAAGAGGTACAGCGCCGCCGGCGCTCTTAAACCAACCCCAATCCATACCTGTAAAGGAGCGATAATATGAGCACCCCTGTTGTCCTGACGCCGTTCAAAATCGGCAAAGTCGAACTGAAAAACCGCATCATCTTCCCCTCCGTGTGCACCTTCTTTGCCGAGGATGACGGCAGCATCGGCGAGCTGATGTTCGAATACATCCGCGCCCGTGCCGCCGGCGGCGCCGCCGCGCTGACCATCGGCGGCAGCCCCCACGGCAAGCCCGGCCCGGGCCGCCCCGCGATCTCCGACGACAAATACATGGCCCGCTGGCAGGAGACCGCGGACATGGTCCACAGCTACGGAGCCAAGCTGTTCTGCCAGCTGCATCCCGCCAAGATCCAGGCCGGCCGCGGCACAGAGGTCATGGCGATCGACGACTATGACCTTGATCTGATCCACCGTCTGGTGGAGAGCTACGCCGCAGGCGCAAAGCGCTGCATGGACCACGGTGTGGACGGTGTGGAGATCCACGGCGGCCACGCCCACGAGGTGGCTCAGTTCATGTCCCCCTACTACAACAAGCGCACCGACGAATACGGCGGCGACTGGAAGCGCCGGGTACGCTTCTCCTGTGAGATTGTCAGCGCCATCAAGGAAAAATGCGGACCGGATTTCCCGGTGATCTTCTGCATCAGCGGTTCCGAAATGACCGAGGGCGGCCGTGATATCTACGAGACCGCGCTCATGGCCCAGGAGATCGTCAAGGCCGGCGCGGACGTGATCCACGTCTCCTGCGGCATGCCCATGTCCGACCACTACAGCTGCGCGCCGATGGAGGTCCCCGACTGCTTCAACGTGGAGAACGCCCACATCGTCAAGGAAGCCGTCTCCGTGCCCGTCATCGCCGTGGACAAGATCCCTACCCTCGAGCAGGCCAACTCGGTCATCGAGAGCGGCGCGGCGGATCTGGTGGCGATGGCCCGGCCGCTGCTGGCCGATCCGGAGCTCGTGAACAAATACATGGGCATCAACAAGGAACCACCCTGCCTCTGCCTGGCCTGCGATCAGGGCTGCCGCGACGACAAGCGCTACAAGGCGATCCGCTGCACGCAGAATCCCATGCTGGGCCGGGAGTCCACGCTCAAATTCTCCCAGGCCGACGAAAAGCTGCGCGACAAAAAGATCCTGATCATCGGCGCCGGTCCCGGCGGCCTGGAAGCGGCCTGCGATCTGGTGCGCCGCGGTCTCAAGCCCGTCATCGTGGACAACAAGCCCCAGGCCGGCGGTCTGATGGATGTGGCCACGAAGCCTCCCTTCAAGACCAACCTCAACCGCATCGCCGACTACCGCACGGCTTTCCTGGCCCAGAACGGCGTGGAGATCCGGCTGGGCGTGCAGGCGGACGAGGCATTCCTGCGCGCAGAGAAGCCGGATATCGTGCTCATGGCCACCGGCAGCCGTCCCATCATCCCCCGCATCCCCGGCGCGGACGGCGAGAACATCCATATCGCCGACGACGTTCTGCGGGGCGAGGAGGTCAAAGGCGAGCGCGTCGCGGTGATCGGCGCGGGCCTGGTCGGCGCGGAGACGGCGGAGTATCTGGCCGCCCTCGGCAAGAAGGTCGAGATGTTTGACATGATCGAGACCGTGGCCGAGGACTTCAACAAAGCGGGACGCTATTTCCTGCTCAAGTATCTGGACGATCATGACGTCGCGCGGCACATGCGCAGCAAGATCGTTCGCATCGCCCTTCCCGAGATCACCGTGGAACACGACGGCGCCGAGGAGGTCTTTACCGGCTTTGACGCCGCGGTCATGGCCGTGGGCCGTCGGGAGAACAGCGAGCTGGCCTCCGTGATCCGCGAAAAGTTCCCCGGGATCGAGCTGCACGTCTTCGGCGACGCGCGCAAGGCGCCCTCCACCGCCATCGAGGCGATCGCGGAGGCCGCGCTGACCGTGGCGGCTCTGTAAGACTCGACCCCATAATACGGAAAAACACGCCGGCGGAGGATTCCGCCGGCGTGTCGTTCATACCGGGATTCAGTGGGTCTTGTACCAGTTCTTCGCGTAGTTTTCGTAGACGTCGTTCACGATCGCCCTGCGCTGATCGGCGATGGGGTCGCCGGGCTCGCCGCCGGCCATGGCCATGAAGCAGAAGCCGCCGCCGGGCGCAAAGGTGTCCACATAATCGATCAGAGCGGCGCGGTACGCCTCCATGTCCGTGCACTTGTCCATCTTGATCATATCCCAGCCGCCCGCGATGGCCAGCTTGTTGCCGTAGGTCTTCTTGATGCCCTTGAGGTCGTTCATGGTCTGGGCGGGGTTCCAGCCGTTGACGCCCATCTCTACCCAGTCGGGGATGAAGATCTCGCACTTGCCGCAGTCGTGATGCTCGATGGGCAGCCCTCTCTCCAGAGCGAAATCGCAGTGGAGCTTGTGGTAGGGCTTGAAGAACTCCCGGTACATCTCCAGGCTGTAGAAAGGCGCTCTCTCCGAGGAGTCGTCGTCCATGAAGGAGATCTCGTCGGGCTGCATGTAGTATGTGGATTTCTCGAGGACCAGCATGTAGAACTTCGAGACGTATTCGAGCATGGCCTTGATCTCGTCCGGCTCCTCGTAGAGGTTGAGCAGCAGGTTCTCAAAGCCCATGAAGCTCACCAGCGTCAGGAAGTAGTCTCCGCCGCCGATGGAGATCATCTGCTGCGAGCGGTCGATGCCCTCGAGCTTTTTCTTGTAGTACCCCTCCCAGTCGAAGTGGCTCAGGTCCGGCGCGTGGATCACGTCCCGCCAGTTGCGGATGTCCTCGCCCAGCAGGTTTTTGCCCGGCGCGGGCATGGCGCCGTTCATCATGTGCGCCGCGCCGACATAAGTCACGCCCAGGCTCGTGACGATCGGGCCGTTGGGAGCGGAGACGGGGGTCAGCAGTTCTTCGTTCCACATGGCCGAATGACCGTCCGAGAAGCTGGGCATATACTCGGGGATCTCGCCCCGAAGCATCATCAGATAGTTGTCTTTCGGTGAGATAGCCATTGTTTTTCCTCCTTCTGCAGTCGTCTTCCTGTGAGTCCGTCTTTATAATGAATTATAGGCTGTCGGAGGAAAAAACGGTTCGTGTTCCGCGCACAAGAATAACGGTCTCTTTGTTTTTCTTTTTCGTTAAAAAGCCCCGCAGGGCCCGCGTCTGCGGGCGCGGATACGGAATAAACCGGCATTTCCCGGGGCGCATGGCCCCGGGAAATGCATATCCCCGCGCCGGGCCGCAGCCTTCGCAGACGAAGGCACAGGCGCTGCGGGTCCTGTCCGCGGCGTGCCGCAAACACATCCTGCCGGCACGCACGGGCGGCCGTCCTCCCGGACGGCCGCTTTTCCTATCTCTCGCTCGGGGCCGCGTGCTCCCCGCCGAAAATGAGATCGTCGATATCTACCCCATGAAAACACCCCCATGCGCAGCCGTTTTCAGTATATGCGCGCAGGGGGGTTCCCATGACTTTATTTGTCCTCTTCCAGGATGCTCTCAAAGCCCTGACCGTAGACGCTCCTGGCGTCGCTGACCACGAGGAAGGCGTGCTCGTCGATCTCTCTGACCATCCGGCGCAGCGGTCCGATCTGCGGGGGCTTGACCACGCAGAGGATCACCTGCTCCTCCCTGCCGGACCAGGCGCCGTGCCCCTCCAGCAGCGTGGCGCCGCGGTGCAGCCGCTCGGTGATGGCCCGGCGCAGCTCGTCGCTGCGTTCGGAGATGATGTAGCACAGCCGGGAGTTGATCGGTCCGTAGAGCAGAAGGCTGACGACCTTGCTGGAGATATACATGCATATGAGCGTATACATGCAGCTGTCGAACTTGCGGAAGATCAGCACGAAGGCAAAGATGATCGCGGCGTTGATGGCCAGGGAGAACGTGCTGAAATTGATGTGGGGGTAACGGCGGCGCAGCATCCTGGCCGGGATGTCGATGCCGCCGCTGGTGGCGCCGGTGGTATAGATCAGGCCGTAGCCGGCGCCCTTGAACAGACCGCCGTAGACCGCCGCGAGCATGGGCTCCGTGGTCAGCGGCCGCGCCACCGGGGCCAGCGCGTCGATGAGCACCGATTCGAGCACCATGCACAGTCCCGTCAGGATCACGAACCGGCGCCCCAGCTTCCTCCACGCCCAGAGGAACAGCGGGATGTTGAACAGGATCGTCGCCACGCCGATGGGAAAGCCGGTGAGCAGGTTGATGATCTGCGCGACGCCGGCGATGCCGCCGGAGACGATGCTGTTTGGAAAGGTCAGGAAACAGAAGGCAAAGCTCGTGATCAGGGTGCCGAGCAGGATCTTGATTATGTCCAGCGGAGCGGCGTGTTTTTTCAGGTCCATGGATCAGTGATCGTCCTTTACAGTTCGTCCAGCAGCGTGAGCTGCTTTTCGCCCCGGTCCTCCTCGCGCAGCAGCGCGCCGGCTGCGGGAATGGTGCGCACGCGGTAGCGGGCCGGATTGACGATGGCAGTATCCGACAAAAGCATGGCTTTGTCAAGGCGGTATTTGGGCTTGAGCGTCATCACTCCCACGCCCTGGCTGACCCGGGAGGTCTTGGGCGCCAGGAGGGCGCTGTTGAACACCACCGCCCGTCCCTCGGTGGAGATCGCGGCCAGGGGCTGCTCGGCGGTAAGATGCACCACGCTGCGCAGCGCGCCTTTGTCGCTGTAAGCGCCGGTGAGGCGCTTGCGGTTAGTCTTGGTGGCGTAGCTCTCCAGCGGTACACGGGCGCATTTGCCGTTGTCGAAGAAAAACAGCAGATGGCCGCTCCCGTCTCCGGGCAGCACCAGCGATACCACGCTCTCCCCCTCGTCCATGCCCAGCTTCGTCGGAAGATAATCGCCCAGGGCCGAGGCCTTCGTGTCGGCGAAGTCCGCCGCCCGGGTCTTGTAGACCTGCTGCCGGTCGGTGAATACCAGCATCTCGGCGCGGTTGGTGGTCTCGAAATGCTGGCTGGGGCCGTCGTTTTCCTTGTATTTCTGCTCGGCGCTCATGCGCAGGGACTGGGGCGTGATCTTTTTGAAGTACCCCTCCCGGGAGAGGAAAAGATGCACCGGGTAATCGGGGACCGTCTCCTCCTCCTCGGGCTCGGTGAAGTCCGCGTCGTAGTTGATGACGCTGCGGCGGGGCGTGCCGTATTTTTTGATCACCTGCTCGAGTTCTTTGACGATGATGTTCTCGATGCGGCGCCGGCTGCGGAGCGTCAGCTCCAGATCGGCGATCTCCTTTTCCAGCTCTCCGGTCTCCTCCACCCGCCGGAGGATATACTCGCGGTTGATGTTGCGCAGGCGGATCTCGGCGACGAACTCGGCCTGTGCCTGGTCGATGCCGAAGCCGATCATCAGGTTGGGCACCACGTCGCTCTCGTGCTCGGTATTGCGGATGATGGCGATGGCCCGGTCGATATCCAGCAGGATCTTCTTCAGGCCGTTGAGCAGATGGAGCTTCTCCTTCTTCTTCTGCAGGTCGAAGTACACCCGGCGTTTGACGCATTCCTGCCGCCAGGCGATCCACTCCTCCAGGATCTCGCCCACGCCGCAGACCTTCGGCGTGCCGCCGATGAGGATGTTGAAATTGCAGGCGAAGCTGTCCTGCAGCGGCGTGCTGCGGAAGAGCTTCTGCATGAGCTTGTCCGGGTCCGTGTCGCGCTTGAGGTCGATGGCCAGCTTCAGGCCGCCCAGATCGGTCTCGTCGCGCATGTCGCTGATCTCCCGGAGCTTGCCGGCCTTGACCAGCTCGGCCACCTTGTCGATGACGGCCTCGGCCGTGGTGCTGTAGGGGATCTCGTAGATCTCGATGATCTTCGCCTTCGCGTCGTAGCGCCAGCGGGCGCGCACCCGGACGCTGCCCCGCCCCGTGCGGTAGAGCGTCTCCATCTCGGCCGCGTCGCAGAGGATCTCGCCGCCGGTGGGAAAGTCCGGCGCAGGCAGCGTGGAGAGGATGCTGTGCTCCCGATCCCGGATCAGCGCGATCGTTGTCTCGCAGACCTCCTGCAGATTGAAGCCGCAGATGTTCGAGGCCATGCCCACCGCGATGCCGAGGTTCGCGCTCACGAGCACGTTGGGGAAGGTCGTGGGCAGCAGCGTCGGCTCGGTGGTGGAGTTGTCGTAGTTGGGGATGAAGTCGACGGTATCCTTGTCGATGTCCCGGAAGAGCTCGGCGCAGATCGGCGCGAGCTTCGCCTCGGTGTAGCGGGAGGCCGCCCAGGCCATGTCCCGGGAATAGACCTTGCCGAAGTTGCCCTTGGAATCCACGAAGGGCGTGAGCAGCGCGCCGTAGCCCCTGGACAGACGCACCATCGTGTCGTAGATCGCCGCGTCCCCGTGGGGGTTGTAGTGCATGGTGGCGCCGACGATGTTGGCGCTCTTGGTGCGCGCGCCGGTGAGCAGGCCCATCTTGTACATGCAGTAGAGCAGCTTGCGGTGGCTGGGCTTGAAGCCGTCGATCTCCGGGATGGCCCGGGAGACGATGACGCTCATGGCGTAGGGCATGAAATTGCTCTCCAGTGTTTCGGTGACGGGCTGCTCCACCACCATCGAGCGCAGGCCGACGACGTTCTGTTCCTCCGCCGTGGCGTGGCGGGAGGTCGGTTGTTCCTTCTTTTTGGCCATATCAGAATTCCTTATCGTAAATTATGAGAGATCGGCAAGATCCAGATACTGGCTGCCCACCAGGGCGATGTGCTCCTTGCGTCCGGCCAGGTTGTCGCCCTCCAGCAGGTCAAAGACCCGCGCGGTCTCCTCCGGGTCCTCCGGCATGACCCGGATCAGCCGCCGCGTCTCGGGGTTCATCGTGGTCAGCCACATCATCTCCGGATCGTTTTCGCCCAGGCCCTTGCTGCGGTTGATCACGGCTTTGGCGCCGCCGATCTCCTCCAGGATCTCCGCCTTCTCCCGCTCGGAATAGGCAAACCATGTCTTGCCCTTTGCCCGGATCTCGTAGAGCGGCGATTCGGCGATATAGACATAGCCCTCCCGCAGCAGCGTGGGCGTGAGACGCCATAGCATCGTGAGGATCAGCGTCCGGATCTGGTAGCCGTCCACATCCGCGTCGGTGCAGATGATGACCTTGCTCCAGCGCAGGTTGTCCAGGGAAAAGCTGTTGAGCTCCTTGCCGTGCTTTTCCACCTCCACGCCGCAGCCCAGGACCTTGATGAGATCGGTGATGATCTCGCTTTTGAAGATGCGGGCATAGTCGGCCTTCAGGCAGTTGAGGATCTTGCCGCGCACCGGCATGATGCCCTGGTATTCCGCGTCCCGCGAGAGCTTGACGCTGCCCAGAGCCGAATCGCCCTCGACAATATAGATTTCCCGGCGGGAGACGTCCCGGCTGCGGCAGTCCACGAACTTCTGCACCCGGTTGGCCAGATCCACGTTCTTGGTCAGCGTCTCCTTGATGCGCACGCGAGTCTTTTCCGCCTGTTCGCGGCTGCGCTTGTTGATGAGCACCTGATCGGCGATCCGGTCCGCGTCGGCCTTGTTCTCGATGAAATAGATCTCCAGCTTTTCCTTGAAGAAGGCCGTCATGGCCTCGCGGATGAAGCGGTTGGTGATGGCCTTCTTTGTCTGGTTGGCGTAGGAGGTCCGGGTGGAAAAGCAGTTCGTCACCAGCACGAGGCAGTCTGTGATATCCTGGAACTTGATCTTGCTTTCGTTTTTCTGATACTTGTTGACCTTTTTGATATAGGCGTCGACGGCGTAGACGAAGGCGTTCTGGACGGCGTCGGCCGGTGCGCCGCCGTGCTCGAGCCAGGAGGAGTTGTGATAGTATTCCAGCGCCCGTGTCTCCTTGGAGAAGCAGAAGGCCGCGGACATGCGCACCTTGTACTCGGGCTTATCCTCCCGGTCCCGGCCCCGGCGCTCGCTCTCGATGTAGTAGGGCGCGGTGAGGGGGTTGGCCCCCGCCAGCTCGGCCACATAGTCGGTGATGCCGTTGTCGTATCTGAAATCTCTCGTCTCGAACCTGGCCCCGCGCTGGATGCGCAGTCGGAACGTGACGCCCGCGTTGACGACCGCCTGCCGCCGCAGCAGATCGTTGAAGTATTCCTCGGGGATGCTGATGTCCGTGAAGACCTCGATATCCGGCTTCCAGCGGGTGGTGGTCCCGGTCTTTTTCCGGTCGGCGGGCTCGATCTTCAGCTCCTGGCCCTTCTTCCCGGTGACCTTGCCCTTTTTGAAATGCAGGGAGTATTTGTTGCCGTCGCGCCAGACCGTGACGTCCATGTATTCGGAGGCGTACTGGGTGGCGCAGGCGCCCAGACCATTGAGGCCGAGGGAGTACTCGTAGTCTCCTCCGTCGTCGTTGTTGTACTTGCCTCCGGCGTACAGCTCGCAGTATACGAGCTCCCAGTTGTAGCGCTTTTCCGCGCTGTTCCAGTCCACGGGACAGCCGCGTCCGAAATCCTCCACCTCGATGGACTTGTCTTCAAAGAGCGTTACTGTTATAATGCTGCCGTAACCCTCCCGGGCCTCGTCGATGGAGTTGGACAGGATCTCGAACACCGCGTGTTCGCAGCCCTCCAGTCCGTCCGAGCCGAAAATGACCCCGGGACGCTTGCGTACCCGGTCGGCTCCCTTGAGCTGGGAAATGCTGTCGTTGCCGTATTCGGGAGTTCTCGCTTCTGCCATGCTTTTTCCTCACGTTTTCCAGATGTTGTGGTGGAGCGTATAGTTGCCTAACCTTATATAGTATAATATATCATCCGGAAAAAAGCAAGCAGGGCCTGCCTGCGCAGACCCTGCCCGTCGGGAGGACTTCTCTTTTTCTATGCCGCCCGGCTTGCCGCGTTCAATGAGCGGCCGCTTTCAGTATGCGCCGTAATGGCTGTACGATACCGGAAAATCCATCCTGCGAGGTGTTTTTTGAATGGACGCTGATATGATCGCGCTGGCACTCATGGCCGTGGCCGCCGTACTGCTGCTGGGACTGTTCATAAGGATCATCCGTCTGCCGCTCAAATGGCTGATCAAGGCCGCGCTCCACGCGGCGGTGGGCTTCGTGGCACTGTTCGTGCTGAATTTCATCGGCTCCTGGGTCGGCATAGAGCTGGAGCTGAACCTTTTCAACGCCCTGATCACCGGTGTGCTCGGCGTGCCGGGCGTGCTGATCCTGCTGGTGTTCAAGTACATCCTGTGATCTCTCCGGCTACGGCCTCCCCGAATGAAACGCTTGCATTCGGAGAGGCTGTCTTTTATAATACCACTGTCTCTTACGATACTGTCCGATGCTTCAAATACAGGAGAAAACGACATGAAAAAACGACTGATCTGTGTCCTTCTGGTCCTCTGTCTGTTCACTTCCCTGCTGCCGGCAGAGGCCATCGCCGAAGAAGCCTCCGAAGCCGAGCCTGCGGCGGACGCCGCCGCGGAGAACTCCGCCGATGCGCTGCCGCCTGGGGAGGAAGACGAGAGCGCGGAGCTGGTCGAGGAAGCGGAAAGCGCGGAATCTGCCGCAGCCGATGAACCCGCGCCGGAAGAGAGCCCTGCGGCGCCGGAAGCCGACGCGGCTGTCCCGGAGGTCGGGAACACTGTCGAGCCGGCACCGGAAGCGGCGGCGACGGAGGCTGTCCCGGAGGACGGGGCCGGGCTTGCGGCGGAGGCCGCAGAACCGGCCGGCGATATCCCGGAGGCGGAAGGCGACGCGGCACCCGCCGACGATATCCCGGAGGCGGAAGGCGGCGCGGCACCCGCCGACGATATCCCGGAGGCGGAAGGCGGCGCGGCACCGGCCGACGATATCCCGGAGAGCGAAGGCGACGCGGACGCGGAAGCCGGAGAGCCGGAGGCCATCCGTTCTCCGAGTCTCGAAAACGATGCCGAAGAAACGATCACAATAGAGACAGAAGGGGTAACACAGTACTGTATTCCCGCAGATGATACGCCTTCAGACGAGCTGTTTACATCCTATGTCAATACCCTTTTCTACCCCGATGCGGGAGCCCACAAATCCGGCAATACAGCCGGCAGCCGGCTGGACGGATTGGAAGCGCAGTTTTATACTTTGCTCAAGCCGCAGATTTCCAAGGTAGCCGCCGGAACGTCAACTGACACAGCATTTGTTATTACCCTAGATAAGATTACCCTAGATATGCTCGGCATCCAGACCACCTGGACTGCTGAGGAACTCGGAGTGGCATCCATCATTGTTGACGGCAGCATCAACCAGGAAGCCGTAGATGCAATTGGCGACAAACCGGATTATGACCTGGATCTTGTCATCAAAGCTCTGCTGGCCGATTGCCCGTATGAGCTGTACTGGTTCGATAAAACCACCGGTGTCGAAACCCTATGCAAGCATTCGCTGTCGGCTACAAGTACGGCGCTGACCATTACCGCTCGCACATATACTTTCAGTTTTGCTGTCGCTTATGAATACTGCGCAGGAAACTGCAAGGTGGATAACGCATTGGTCACCGCCGCCAATACCGCCGCCGAAAATGCCCGGTCGGTCGCCGCGGCGGCGCCGGAGAGCAGTCTGTACGCAAAGATCACATATTTCAAGGAACAGATCTGTTCGCTTGTATCCTATAACGACCATGCCGCCCAAACAGAAAGCATGCCCTACGGCAACCCCTGGCAGCTGATCTGGGTGTTTGACGGTGATGATTCGACGAACACGGATGTGGTGTGCGAGGGATACTCCAAAGCCTTCCAGTATCTGTGCGAGCTGAGCGGCGTGAACTGCATCAGCGTATGGGGGCTGATGGATGGCGGCGATCACATGTGGAACATCGTCACCATGGACGACGGGAAGAATTATCTGGTCGACGTCACCAACAGCGACGAAGGCTCCATCGGTGATGGCGGAGAACTTTTTCTGCGGGGCTTTTATTCCGGCTCGGCGGAGGACGGTTACGTTTTTCGCTGGATCGACAGGTATTACAGTGTTGTCAAAATCTCCTACATATACGATGAGGACATGTGGTCCACCTATTCCGCCGGCTCGCTGACCCTCTCCTCCACCGACTACGTCCCCCCGTCCGATCCGTACGCGTATCCCGTCCTGACGCCGGGAGAGGACGTCTCCGGCGAACTCGCGGGCGTGAGTTATGCGCTCTACACCTTCACCGCAGCCTATACGGGGCAGTATTCCTTTGACGTGAGCTCGGACGAGAGCATGATCTGCACGCTGCTCGACGCCGATCTCAATCCGATCATTTCCTTCGACAACAAATCGTACGGGGGCATCGGGCGCATCCTCCGCGCCGGAGAGACGTATTATTTCCGGATCCGGCTGCGGGACGCCGCCGAGGGCAGCTTCACCCTGTCGTTCTCTGCCGAGCCGGTCGCAGAGCTCACACCGGGCCTGGAGATCACCTTCGAGGCCGAGAGCCATGAACGCCGGCGGTTCCTCTTTACACCGGAGACGTCGGGCGTTTACGCCTTCATCCCCGGAGGTGAAAACTGGTACGGCGCGAATCTGTCCGGTCCCGGCGTGGCTGCGTCCGTCGACCCCTCTGACGGGGAACCGATGATCCGTGCCGAGCTGTCCGCCGGCGAGGACTATGTCCTTTCCCTGTCCTGCTATGCGGGCAGCGTCAGCGTGCTGCTGCGGGAGAGCTTCATCGCCTTTGCCGCCGGGACAAAGGAGGACAGCGCGGTGCTGACCGCCGCGCCGGGAGAGCCGCTGACGCTGGGCGTGGACGTGTGCGGGAGCGCCGACGGTCTCACATACTGCTGGTACGGGCCCGACGGCGCGGCCGTGGACGGCGCGGACGCGCAGAGCTATACGATCCCCGCCGTGTCCGCCGCGGGTCTCTGGCGCTGCGGGATCAGCGCCGGCGAGGGCGATGAATGCACCGTGACCTTCGACGTCCGTGTGGAGAACAGCTTTTTCGCCTTTGCCGCGGGGACCCGGGATTTTGAAGCAGATATCGGCGTGACCGAGGGAGAGACCCTCCGCCTCGCCGTCGAGGTATTCGCCGATGACATGTCCGCTTTGACATGTCAGTGGTATCACAACGGCGAACCGATCGAGGACGCCCGGGACAGCGCCTGCGAGGCCGGGCCGATCAGCTTTGCGCCTGACATCGACATCCATAAATATGAATGCGTCGTCACCGATCGATACGGCAACACCCGAAAGGTCGGCTTCTGGCTTTGGCACAAGGACAGCGGGGATATCCCCGCGCTGATCGCCCGCGACGCCGGAACCGGGCGCACGCAGGCCGAGGTGTACGTGAACCTCAATTCGACCGCGGCGCTCACCGTCGAGGTGGAGAATGCCTCCGGCGACGTCCATTATCAGTGGCTCGACGAGGATTGGAACGAGATCGAGGAGAGCCGGGAAGTGTCCTTGTGACCGCGCCGGTAACCTTCCAGACGAGCTATACCTGTGAGGTCACCGACGATTTGGGCCGCGGGCGGTCCGTGGCCTATATCGTCGGCGTGGAGAACCACTTCACCGCCGGGCCCGCCGACGGCGTCAATATGATCCGCGTCCCCTGCGGCAGCACGGCCGCGCTGCACGTGGAGGCCTCGGCGGACGTGGGCGCGCTCACCTACTACTGGTGGCACGGCAGCGACTCGGAGAATCCTCTTGAATGCAGGGACAGCACGCTTGTGACCGGGGAGATCACGCAATTCGACGGTTATCACTGCCGCGTCTCCGATATTTACGGCAATGTGTGCCTCGTGACCTTCTCCGTCGGTGTCGAGACCCACTTCACCGTCCGCCCCGACGGCGCCGCGAACGGCAACGTCGCCACGGTGTATGTGCGCGGCGGCGAGTCCGTCACACTGCGCGTCACGGCCTCGGCCGACACGGCACTGCAATACCAGTGGAAATATGAGCACCCCATCGGCGGGCCCTACAGCGTGTACGGCGATTACGGCACCGATATCCCCGGGGCGACGGGGCCGTCCTACGTCACGCTGCCCGTCACGGTGCCCGAGGTCTATTACGCCTGTCGGGTCGACGACGGCTACGGGGATTACAAATATGCGTTCTTCGATGTGATCCGCATCGAGAGCGAGGAGCAGCCGGTGGCGGAACCGCTCATCTCCGGCAGAAAGCTGCAGCTCGCGGCGCCGAAGGAGTATTTGTGGTCCGTCTCGGCCGGCGACGCCCAGTATGTCTCCGTTTCCGCCGCGGGTCTCGTCACGGCGAAGACCGTCACCGAGGCGCACGCCGTCACCGTCACCGCAGCCGCGCCCGATGGGAGGATCGTGACGGATTATCTCGTCACGATCCTCCCGCAGGCCCAGAGCGTGGTCATCACGGATGAGGACGGCGCCGCGGTCACCGGAAAAACGATCAGCTTCGATCTCAACCGGAGCGATCTGACCGCGATGACGTTCACGGCCTCGCTCCTTCCCGCCGACGCATCCCAGGGCGTAAAATGGTCGATCTCTGACAAAAAGAAGCTGGCTGTCATGGAACAGGATCCCGTGACCGGCACCGTCACGATCGCCTCCCGCAGCGGCAAAACCGGCACCGTGACGCTCACGGCCACGGCGGTCGACGGCAGCAAGCGGAAGGCTTCCGTCAAGGTCGGCTTCTGCCGTTACGCGCAGGCAGACAGCTTTTCCATCACCGATCCCGGGCCGGTCGAAAGCGGCAAATCGGTGCCGCTCAAAACGAATATCGGCGGTATCGCCGCGCTGACCAACCGCACGCTGGTCTGGTCCTTCGATCCCGACACCGTGCAGACGGTGTCCCCGTATGCCGTCCTCACCGCGGCGGGCAAGCTCGTCACCAACTGCGTCAGCGAGGACACGGCCGTCACCGTATACGCCTGGGCCAAATCCAACCCGAGCGCAAAGGCGGAGAGGACCATCACGCTTCTGGCAAAGCCGCAGGCCGAGCCGGACCGAGTCACGCAGCTGGACCTTTACAGGGACGGCGATACGGAAACGCGCATCAACAACACCACGCAGATCCTGGATATCTCCGAGGCCGCGCAGCTGACGCTGTCGGCGCGGTGCCTGCCCGCCGGGGCCGGACAGACGGTGACCTGGAAGACAAGCAATAAAAAGATCGCGGTCGTCAGCGCCGAGGGCGTCGTCACCGCGAAGAAAGCCGGCACGGTGACGATCACCGCCGCCGCAGCCGACGGCAGCGGCGTGAAGGTCAGCTTCCGGCTGGTCATCCGCGCCAGCGTACACGGCATCGCCATCCGGGAGGAAGCCGTCGAGCTCCGCGGGGGCGCGAAGCGGACGCTGCACGCCGACTTTACGCCCGCCAAACCCACGAACGCGAAGGTGACCTGGAGCCTGCGCCCGGAGGACACGGCCTACGCCGGCATCAGCAGGAAGGGCGTGCTGACCGCCAAAAAGGTGACGGACGTGCATTATGTGGAGGTCACGGTCCGGTCCGCGGAGGATCCGACGATCACGGACACGATCCGGGTCCGGCTCTACCCCGCGGTTTCCGCTTTGGCGATCCTCCGCGACGGCACCGTAGTTACAAAGAAGACGATCACCGTGACCCTCGCGCAGGCCCAGACGGGCATCAGCCTTCAGGCGCTGGTATATCCGGCGGAAGCCAGGCAGGATGTGACCTGGAAGAGCGGCAGCACGAAGATCGCGGAGGTATCCGACGGCACGGTCGTCGGCAAAAAGAAGGGCAAGGTCAAGATCACCGTCAAGGCCGCGGACGGGAGCGGGAAAACCGCTGTCGTGACCGTCAGGATCATTTGACTGTCAGATCTCAAACAGAAAACGGCCGCCGTGTCCGATCGAACGCGGCGGCCGCGATTTTTGTATTTGCAAATATGTGTCAGCCGAACAGGTCGAACAAGGCGTTGACGTAGAGCTCCAGCTGATCCCGGCTGACGAACTTGGTCATGTCGGCGATATCGGTGGTCTGAAGCAGTCTCTGCACGCTGCTGCCGCTGAAATAGGCCACGCCCACAAGGGCAAGAGAGATCGCCAGCATCAGCAGCGAGATCACAGCGACCCATTTCCAGATACTAGTCATCGCTCTTCCCTCCTTTGCGGGGAACTTTTTTTCGCAGGATCTTCCGGTACACATTGGCGGTGAACCGGATCACGGAGGCCAGGCCGCCCACGGCGATCCACAGTCCCGTCCAGATCAGCAGCAGCGCCAGGGCAAAGCAGCCGATCGCGCCGCCGGCCACCAGCAGCAGGTCCGGCATGAAGCTCAGCGTCCCGCCCAGGACATAGCCGCCCAGATATACGCCGGCCACGCAGCAGGCGAAGCCGACGGCCATCACCGCAAGGCCCAGGCTGATGAACAGGGCAAAGCTCACGGCCCACAGCACGAGAAACGGGATCGTCACCAGGATCGCCGCCAGGATCCGCAGCGGTCCGGGCTTGACGGTCTGTTCACCGGGGCGGACGTGACGCACCTTCCGGACGGTCTGTTCGGCCTCGGGCTCCTGCTCGGGCTCCTCGATCTCCCGGATGGGGATCGCCTCGTTGGCGACCTCCTCCGTGACGTCGTGATTGAGCAGCGCGATCTGTTCGGTGAGGGTCGAGACGTTCTCGACGCCGGGATCCACGGGCACCTCCACGAAAACGGGCTCGTCCGGGTCGGGCTCGGCGTCGGTCTCCGCGGCCTGATCACCGTCTGTTCCTTCGCCCTCCCCGGCGCTCTCGCCGGGGGGCGTCTCCGGCTCCCCGGGAAGAGGCTCGGCCGGTATCTCTCCGGCCGCGGGCATGGGCGGGAAGTCCGGCTCCGGGGCCTCGTCTCCGAAAAGCTCCACCTCCGCACTCACGGCGCCGTCGGGCCGGCTGTCCGCCGTCTCCGTCTCCGGCGCGGCGTCCGCCGGACTCTCCTCCGGCTCATCCGGCAGGAGGAACGCCTCCAGCGGGAAATCGCTGTCCATGTCCTCTATGATCTCGTCCTCCGCCGCGGCGGAAGCCGCCTGCTCCGCCTCATACAGGGCGTCGGCGGCTGCGTGGACCAGGGAGATCACCGCATCGCTGTCCTCCGGTCCGGCGGTCCCGCCCGTCTGTTCCTCCGGCGGCGTCAGCACGTCGAGGAAGGCGGCCTTGCCTTCGTCCTTCGCCTGGCGGTATTCGGTCTCCAGCGCGAGTACCTGGCGTACGGGAGAGCCCAGAGAGGCGATCAGCTCCTCCTCCCCTTCTTCCCTCGCCCGGGAGAACATGGTCTCATAGCGCTTGAGAGCGCGTTCCCGGTCCTCTGCGTCCATAAAAGACAGCAGGCTCTGCAGCTCTGCCATGAAAGCTTTTCTGGTGATCGGATCCACCCCCTCTCAGAAAACCCTTTTGTAATAATTTGTCATCTTATTATACTATGTTATGTCCACTTGTCAAGAGCTTTTCGTCTCCGACGCTTGACATTGCTCCCTTTCTCGCATAGAATACAAAGACAATCCGCGGCGGAGGAAGGGCCTTCGCCGTTATAAAAGGAGTACGCATCATGGCAAAAGAGAAAAACGTTGAGCAGATCACCGATATGGAGGTCGATTTTGCCCAGTGGTTCACCGACGTGTGCACCAAGGCGGAGCTGGTGGACTATTCCGGCGTGAAGGGCCTGTTCATCCTGCGTCCGTACGGCTACGCGATCTGGGAAAACATCCAGAACTATCTGGACAGACGGTTCAAGGAGCTGGGACATGAGAACGTGTCCATGCCCATGCTGATCCCCGAATCCCTGCTGCAGCGGGAGAAGGATCATGTGGAGGGCTTCGCCCCCGAGTGCGCCTGGGTCACCATGGGCGGCAGCGAGGAGCTCCCCGAACGGTTATGCGTCCGTCCCACCAGCGAGACGCTGTTCTGCGACCACTGGAGCCACGTGGTACATTCCTGGCGGGATCTGCCGATGAAATACAACCAGTGGTGCAGCGTGCTCCGCTGGGAGAAGACCACCCGTCCCTTCCTGCGGGGCCGGGAATTCCTGTGGCAGGAGGGCCACACCCTCCACGCCACCGCCGAGGAAGCTATTGAAGAGACGGAACAGATGCTTCAGGTGTACGCCGACTGCTATGAGCAGCTTCTGGCCATGCCGGTGGTGGAGGGCGTTAAAACCGAAAAGGAAAAGTTTGCCGGCGCCGAACGCACGTACTGCGTGGAGTGCATGATGCACGATCACAAGGGCCTGCAGGCCGCTACCAGCCATTATTTCGGTGACGGCTTCACCAGGGCGTTCAACATCGCGTTTTCGGACAAAAACAATCAGCTCACCTATCCTCACCAGACCAGCTGGGGCTTTACTACCCGCTCCATCGGCGGCATCATCATGACCCACGGCGACAACAACGGTCTGGTGCTGCCCCCGAACATCGCCCCCATTCAGGTGATCGTGCTGCCCATCGCCGCCCACAAGCCCGGCGTCACCGAAAAGGCGCAGGAGCTGGTCAGCCGGCTGAAGGCCGCGGGCATCCGCGTAAAGGGTGACTTCTCCGACAACTCCCCCGGCTGGAAGTTCGCCAACTGGGAGATGAAGGGCGTGCCTCTGCGCATCGAGATTGGCCCCAAGGACATGGAAAACAATCAGTGCGTGGCCGTGCGCCGGGACAACCGGGAGAAGACCTATGTCTTCCTCGACGAGCTGGAGGCGCGCATCCCCGCGCTGCTCGAGACCGTGCAGCAGGGTCTCTACGACAAGGCCAAGGCCAACCTGGACTCCCACACCTTCCCCGCCTTCTCTCTGGAAGAGGCCAGGGAGCTGCAGGAGAAGAACGGCGGCTTCATCAAGACCATGTGGTGCGGCTCTCTCGAGTGCGAGATGAAGATGAAGGAGCAGGCCGGCATGACCAGCCGCTGCATCCCCTTCGAACAGGAGCATCTGGGCGACACCTGTCCCATCTGCGGCCGGGCGGCCAAAAAGATGATCTACTGGGGCGTGGCCTACTGAACAGAGCATTGCAGGGCGAAACGGATCTGCCGTTTCGCCCCTTTTTATGGTAATATATCAAACAACAGTTGTTTTTTCCACGATTTGCCGATATACTGTGATTGAGGGGAGAAACTCCCCGGGCAATCCTGACCCGGAGCCGCGGAAATGCCGCGGTCCCCGCCCGTCACAGATCACAGAACGGAGGGATTGAGCATGGACGAAGAAAACAATGTGACCAGCGAGGTCACTGTCGAGACAGTGGAGACCATAGCCGATGAGACACCGGACGTCGCGGAGAACCCCGCGCCAGCGCAGACGAAGGCAAAGAAGTCCCGCCGGACGCCGCTGATCATTGCCGCGGCGCTGGTGCTGATCGCCGCCATCGCGATCCCCACGGCGATCTCCCGGGATCGGGCAAAGCGTTACGCCGAGGGCGAGGAATACCTTGCCGAGGGCAGCTATGCCCATGCGGAGGAAGTATTTCTGGACCTGGGCGGCTACAAGGACGCCGCAGCGCGGGCCGCCTATGCCGCCGACGGCGTCATCTATGCAGAGGCGAAGGAGCTGATGGCCGGCGGCGACTATACCGGCGCCATCGACCGGCTCACGCCCATCGCCGAGTTTGAGGACGCCGCCGCGCTCATCGAGGAGTGCCGGAATGAGATCATATACCTGCAGGCCAAGGATCTCTACGAGGACAGCCGGTTCTCTGAGGCCGGAGAGCTGTTTGAACAGCTCGGTTCCTACAAGGACAGCGCCGATCTGGCTCTGGACTGCGAGGACGCCATCGTTTACGAGCAGGCCACCGAGCTCTACGAAGCCGGCAGATTCGCCGAGGCGAAGGAGCTCTTTGAACAGATCAGCACCTATATGGACGCCGAGTCCATGGCCGAGTTCAGCGCTCTGGCGATCGTTTACGGACAGGCCGCCGAGCTTTATGAGCAGGCGCTCTACACCGAGGCGAAGGAGCTCTTTGTCCAGGCAGTGCCCTACGGCGACGCCGAGACCATGGCGGCCGAGTGCGATCTGCAGCTGGGCCGGCTCGAAACGCTCGCCGCGCTGGACGCCGGGGAGTATGAGCGTGCGCTGGAGCTGCTCCGTTCCGACGCCGGCAGCCGCGTAGAGGACCGGGAGGCGCTGATCAGGACCTGCGAGGATACCCTCGCCTACCGGGAAGCGGAAGCGCTCCTCAAGGACGGTCACAACTATGACGCCTACCAGAAATTCCTGGCTCTGGGCGATTTCAGCAACGCCGCCGACAGGGCCAAAAAATGCATCGTCTCCTACCCCAGGACCGGGCAGACCTACCGCAACCCCAAATACCGCGGCACGGTCTGTGCCCTGACGATCAAGCCGCCCGCCGACGGGACCAGGACCTTCTTCAAGATCTACGCCGTCTCCGGTGATCAGCAGACTCTTGTCTCCTGCATATTCATCCGCGCCAACGGCAAGACCACCGTGCGGCTGCCCGCGGGCACCTATGTGTTCAAGGCCGCCTACAGCAGCGGGAACTGGTTCGGCCCCACGGACATGTTCGGTCCCGACGGCGTTTATCAGCGGCTGGTCAATTCCGCCACCTCCGGCTCCACCTTCACGCTCAGGCGGAATTACTCCTACACCCTCACGCTGCGCACCTCCACCGGCGACGGCAACGTGAGCACGGTCGGCGAAAACCAGAACGATTTCTGAGCCCATCCGGCGCATCGGCGCCGTACATCAAAAAGTTCCGGGAATAATTCGGGTTTCCCGGAACTTTTTTCTGTCTCTGCCCGTCTAATGGTCAGATGAACAACATTTTCCTTTTCAAGGAGGGTACCGCGATGAAAAAAAGCACCAGACTTCTGGCCATTGTGCTGGTCATCCTGCTCATCACCGCACAGGTCGGCTGCGGCGGCAGCAATAAGGATTCGGGCGCCTCTGCCGCGCCCGCGGCCGCGGAGGAAGCCTATCACAGCAGCTACAGCGCCTCCGCCGACGCGGCCTATTATGACGACGCAGACTACGAGTGGGCCGAGGAACCCGCCCAGGGGCTCGGCGCCGCCAACGCCCGCGTCGAATCCGGCAAGGACGCCGCAAACATGTCGGAAAAGATCATATACAACGCCGACATCACCCTGGAGACCACGACCTTCGACGACGCCCTGGAGGCCGTCGCCGCCCTTGTGACCGACATGGGCGGATATCTGCAGAGCTCCAGCGTTTCGGGCAGCAACTATACGAGCATCTCCCGCGGCAAGGAAGGGGCCCGTACCGCCAGCTTCACCATCCGCGTGCCCGCCTCCCGGTTCAACGATCTGACCGGCAGCATCTCCGCGCTGGGCAACGTGCCCTACAGCAATACATACACCCGCAACGTCACCACCGAATACTATGATGTGCAGAGCCGCCTGAACGCCTATAAGGTCCAGGAGACCCGGCTGCTGGAAATGCTCTCCATCGCCGAGACCGTGGAGGACATGCTGGCCATTCAGCGGGAGCTGACCAACGTGCAGTATGAGATCGACTCCTGCACCGGCACGCTGCGCTATTACGACAATCAGGTGGGTTACTCCACCGTGAGCCTCAATGTCTATGAGGTCCGCGAGTACACTCCCGAGCCCACCATCACCCTGACCTACTGGGAGCGGATGAGCAAGGGCTTCAGGGAGTCCGTGAACGGGACCGTCAACTTCTTCAAGGAGTTCTTCCTCTGGTTCGTCACCAGCCTGCCCTGGATGATCCCGCTGGCTCTGTTCGTGTTCATCGCGGTCGTGCTGTGGCGCCGTCACGCGGCAAAGA
>JAFXYJ010000047.1 GCA_017541825.1 Oscillospiraceae bacterium
CTCAAGGCCGGCATCTTCGGCGCCGAGCCCTGGCCCGAGGAGATGCGCCAGGACATCCAGCGCTCCCTGGGCATTAAGGCCTACGACATCTACGGTCTCACCGAGACCAGCGGCCCGGGCGTGGCCTTCGAGTGCGAGGAGCAGTCCGGCATGCACATCTGCGAGGACCATTTCTACCCCGAGATCATCGATCCCGACACCGGCGAGGTCCTGCCCGAGGGCTCCCAGGGCGAGCTGGTGATCACCTCCCTGGACAAGGAGGCCTTCCCCCTGCTGCGCTACCGCACGCGGGACATCTGCGTCCTCTCCCGGGAGAAATGCTCCTGCGGGCGCACGCTGATCAAAATGTCCAAGCCCCGGGGCCGCAGCGACGACATGCTCATCATCCGCGGCGTGAATGTGTTCCCCAGCCAGATCGAGACCGTGCTCATGGAGCAGGGCTACTCCTCCAACTACCTGATCATCGTCGACCGGGTCAACAACACCGACACCTTCGACGTCAACGTGGAGATGCTGCCCGACCAGTTTACCGACACGGTCCGCGGCATCACCGAAAAGGAAAAGGAGCTCACCGACGCCCTGCGCACCATGCTGGGCATCACCGCCAGGGTCCATCTCGTGCCCCCCAAGAGCATCCAACGCAGCGAGGGCAAGGCCGTGCGCGTCATCGACAGGCGCAAACTCGTCTGAAAAGGAGGTCAGCACAATGTATATCCGACAGATTTCCATCTATCTCGAGAACAGAAGCGGCACGCTCGCCGAGGTCACCGACTTCCTCTACCAGCACGACGTGAACCTCCGGGCCCTGTGCCTGGCCGACACGGCGGAGTTCGGCATCCTGCGCATCATCGTGGACCGGCCCGAGGACACGCTGGCGCTGCTCAAGGAGCACGATTTCACCTGCACCATCACCGACATGCTCGCCATTCAGATGGACGACAAGCCCGGCGCCATGGCGAAGATCATCCGCCTGCTGGCCGACAGCGACATCTCCATCGAGTACGCCTACGCCTTCACCACCGCCCAGTCCGGCACCGCCATCACCATCGTCCGCGTGGAGAACAACGCCGCGGCGGAGTTCGTCCTCAAGGACACGCCCTTCAAGACCGTCGGCCCCGAGATCCTCGAGGGCTGAAGCTGCCCGAACGGAGCGCGCAGCCGTCCGCGCGGCGCTTCGATAAAAAGAAAGCAGGCACTTTGCGTGCCTGCTTTCTTTTTGTCAGATGCAGCCGTTGAACAGACGGCGCCTGTTTTTCCGGTTTCGCTGTGTCAGCCGGCGTCGCTGATCGTGATGACGCCGCCCTCGGTGACCTTCATGCCGTTGGCGTTGTCCACAAACAGGCACACGGCGCTCCAGCCGTTCATCGTGGCGGGGATGTTCCGCACGGTGAGCGTGGTGGTGTTGCCGCCCGCGGTGGTCAGGCCGGCGAAGGTGTTCGGCGCCACGTCAAAGACGTGCTCGGTGCTCCCGTCGGGGGAGACGAAGCGCCAGGCGCACCATGCCCAGTTGGTCGCGGCCGCAGTAAAGGTGGCGGTGCCACCGGCGGCTACCGTGGCGTTCTGGGGATTGGTGGTGATGTTGATGGTCTTGGACGTGTTGATGCGGATATACGGGGAGCTGGGCGTGGGCGACGGAGTGGGCTCCGGCGTCTCGGTGGGCACGGGAGTTTCCTCCACGACTGTCTGCACGGGCTCGGGCGTATTGTCCACAACAGCGACCGGCTCGGGAGTCGGGGCCGGGGTGGGCGTGGCGGCGGCGCGCTCGCTGAGCAGCGTGTTGAGCTCGGCACGGGTGGAGTCCAGCGAAGCGGTCAGCTCGGAGACCTGATCGTTGGCGCTCTTCAGGCGCATGTACAGAAGACCGCTGATCGCCCCCAGCAGCAGCGCCAGGATCGCCAGGCCGATCACGACGCCCTTCAGCGGGCTGCGGGGCTCGTCGTCGTCCTCGTAATCGTCGTCGTCTTCGTACTCGTCGTCCTCGTCCTCGTACTCGTCCTCGTCGTCTTCGTCGTCTTCGTACTCGTCCTCTTCCTCATATTCGTCATCGTATTCATCGTCATCGCGTTTCTTGAACCAGGCCATGGATCGAGCCTCCCTCACATGATTTGACATAATATTACCAGAAAGAATCGCGCAGGTCAAGTATTATGTAAAATAACCGCCAATGTTATTTTTTCCCGGCCCGCCGCCGCATTTTTCATCCGGGACGATTGACGGGCCGCGGGAAAAAATGTATTATGTCTATAAGACCGGCCTTTGAAAGGATGTGTTCCGGATGGAGGAAAATCGCCCGGCGCCGGAGACGGCGGAAAACGGCTGTGATATATTTCTGTGCACCCGGGAGCTGCCCGACGTGCTGACCGCCGAGACGGCGGCCCTGCGTCAGCTCTGCAGCGCCCTGGCCGGAGACGGCTATCGGGTGTTCTTCCCCTCGGCGCTTCCGAAGGAGCTTTCCGACGAAGAGCGCGCCTCCAGGATCGTGGAGGCGCTGCAGACCGCCAAAGTCATGGTGGCCGCCGGCGTCGGCGACGAGGGCGCGGACGATCCCGTAGCCGTGAAGCTGCGCTCGGCATTCCTTGCGCGCGCAAAGGAGGACCCCTCCCGACGCATGTTCGTCTGCTGGCGGGATGCCGGGCGCGCGCTGAGCCCCGAGCTGGAGGGCATGGACGTGCTGGACATGAGCGATCTGAGCTTCCTCGTGACGCTCAAGGAACAGCTCGCCGCGGCGCTGACTCCGCCGGCCGAAGCCGAAGAGGAGACCGCCGCGCCGGAGGAGGCGCCTGCCGCGGAAGCCGCCCCGGGACCGGAGGAGGCGCCGAAAAAGGCCTTCCCCTGGAAATGGCTGCTCCTGGGGGCGGTCGTGATCGGCGTGATCGTGTATCTTCTGATAAAAAAGTGATTTTTGAAAGGACTGCCGCACAGCAGTCCTTTTTTGCGCACCCGAGGTTTGGCGATTTTGCTCGGTTGTCGGTGCTATTCTCAGGTAATGCGCTTTTTCCGTGACCGGGGTTATACCATTCAGCTCCATTGTCGGTACTATTTTTAGGTAATGCGCATTTTTCTTTGCGTATCTTTCTTTTGAAAAGCCCAAAAGAAAGATACGCGAGAAAGAAAAGGCTCGGTGCAGGACTGCAGGCGGAAGCCTCTTAAGTCTATCACTCAAAAGGCATCAGCGCCGCCGGCCGCGCCACCCCGCTTACGCTCCGGCGCTTGGCGGGAGATAAATTAAGGCGCCAGCCTCTCCCCCTGCTGCCGCAGGTGCATATAATTGCCTACGTACCATTTAGCCGTAGGGGGGCGTACCACGCAGCGCCAGAAGCACCAAAATTACTCCCACGCAGCGCCGGAGCGAAGCGGGGTGGCGCGGATATGGTTGCTGGAACC
>JAFXYJ010000048.1 GCA_017541825.1 Oscillospiraceae bacterium
GAAGAATTCATCCGCCGGTTCCTGATGCATGTCCCGCCCAAGAGGTTTGTCCGGATACGTCACTATGGGCTTCTGTCTTCACGCAACAAGAATCGTAAGATTACTCTGTGCAGGAACCTTCTTGGCTGCAAAAAGTATCTGTCCCGGCTGAAGGATCTGGATGCCCCGGCAATCATCCGTCTTCTCTATAATAAGGATGTCTGTAAATGCTCATCCTGTGGAGGAAGGATCATGCCGATAAGGGTTGATCCGTCTTTGCTCCAGCCAGAACCGCATCTGCTCTGCTGACACCTTGAAACTGAATACGGATCCTGTGAAGCCTTTTTTAAAGGCTTATTTCTGATGCAGTCGTCACAGTTTTCTCGTATAAAACAGTACATTTATCAGAGGATCCATGCTAAACTCTTGGCAGAAGCGGTCTGATTGAAAGCCCATATATACCGGCTGCCCGGACGCGCTTTGTTCAACCAAGAAAAATCGAAATTGATGCAAACGAAAGGGCAGTTATCGGAAAGCGCAATGCTGCTTTTTCGTTTGCACCATCTTCGATTCTTTCCTTAACGATTTGTTTTAGTCATTGTACCATCGATAACCGGCGCGGTCAATTACCTCATATTGCAATAGGAAGGAGGCACTTCCTTACGAAGTGCCTCCTTCAGGGTCCCCGCTTTTTTATTCCTCTGTTTTTCTGTATTGGAACGTGAAAATGTATACCGGATTCTGCGCGTTGAACAAATGGTATCGTCCGACCGTCCGGGGCCTGTTGACCTGCAGCTCCACACAGTCGGCGGTGGAAAACTCCTTTGTCAGCGCCGTCAGCTCCGAGAGCGTTTCCAGCGTCACCGCCGTGACGACGATCCGGACCGCCGGGTTTTTGGCGAGCAGGACCTCAATGATCTCCTTCAGGTTCCCGGAGCTTCCGCCGATGAAGGCGTGGGTCGGCGCGGGCAGATCCGCCAGGGCGTCCGGCGCCGTGCCGGGAACGACCTCAAGGTTTTTCAGCCCGAACTTCTCCGCGTTGCGGCGCGTGAGCTCAATGGCGGTGTCCTTCTGTTCGATGGCGTATACGGTCCCCCTGTTGGCCACCAGCGCACACTCCACGCTGACCGAACCGCTGCCCGAGCCCACATCATAGACGACGGCGCCGCGGCTGAGGGCGAGCTTGCTGACGCAGACGCTGCGGACCTCCTCCTTGGTCATGGGGACCTTGTCGCGGTCGAAGGCCTCGTCGGGCAGGCCGTAGGTGACCGGCGCGGAAGCGGCGGTGTCGTTCTCCGCGAGCAGCACGCACAGCGGGCCGAATTCCGCGGAGCGCAGCTCCTCGGCGGTGCCGGCGGTGATCCGTTCCTCCGGATAGCCGAGATTCTCGCCGATAAAGACTCTGACATGGCCGAGGCCGGCCGCGCACAGCCGTTCCAGCGCTTCCCTGGCGCCGGTGTCGCCGCCCAGCAGGGAGAAGACGGCCGCGTTGTCCCTGACCTCGCGCACGATATCGCAGCGGCGGCCGTGAAGGCTCACCGCGCGCACGTCCTCCCAGGGACGGCGGAGCCGGGAGCAGAAATAGGACAGGCTGCCGATACCGGGCATTACCTCCGTATCAAACTCGTCACCGAGTTCCTTGAGCAGGGACTTGGCGCCGCTGTAAAACCCTGTGTCGCCGGAGAGCAGCACCGCATAATTGCGCTCCGCTCCGCCGCGGATGACGGCCGCGATATCCTTCGCCATGACGGCCTCGCACACGCGTTTGCCGGTGGTGTCCACGCTCTGCACCATGCGCCTGGCGCCGATCACGCACTCTGCCTCGGACACGGCGCGCAGCATGCCGAGAGTCCGGGTATCCGCGCTGCCCATGCCGATGCCCGCCATGACGACGCGCTTTTTCGGAGCGGGCAGCGAAAACCTCGTCTCCACGGCCGAGAGCGTTTCCGCAAAGGACAGGCCCGGCGTCTCCGGCGGACGACCGATGATGACGACCCTCGCGCCGGCTTTTTTTGCCGCCGCGATCTTGTCGGCGTAGCCTCCGACGCTGCCGGTGTCCTTGGTGACCATCCACGCGGCTTTGACCGCGCGAAGCATGGCGGTGTTGAGCTCCTCGTCAAAGGGGCCCTGCATGGCGATGATATGGTCCGGCGCGATGCCGCTCTCGGCGCAGGACTGCAGCGACGACATCATGGGCAGGACCCTGGCATAGACGCGGGAGCGCACTTTTTCCTCCGCGCCGTACTGACTGAGCGTCTTGCTGCCGGTGGTGAGCAGGATGTTGCCCGTCGTGGAGGCCAGGAAACGAACGCAGGCCTCGGTGTCCTCAACGAAAACCCCGTCGTCATTCGCGGCTGTGCTCTCGCGCAGGAGCCGCAGACATTCGATCCCCGTCGCCTCGCAGGCGAGGCGGATGCTCTCGGTGATGTGCTCGGCATAGGGATGTGTGGCGTCCACAACGAGATCAAAGGCCGCTTCCCGCAGCGCCCCGGGCATTTCGGAACGCGGCAGCGCCCCGGAGCGGACCTCCACGTCGGGATGCTCGCCCAGCGTGACCTGGCCGTACTCCGTGGCCACGAAGGCCGTGATCGACAGTCCCCGACCGGTGAGACGCTCGATGAGCTCCCGTCCGTCGGCGGTGCCGGCAAAAACGCCGAGCTTATACATCTTTATACCCGCGGGGCGTGACCATCTTGCCGTTGACGGCGCGGGTCTGGCTGTTGCCGATGAACACGGTCGTGAACATGTCCGCCTGATACTCCCGCAGCTCGGAGAGCTTCATGACCTTGTATTCCTCGCCCTCGCGGCCGATATTGCGAACGATGCCGCAGACGGTATCGGGCGAGACATGGCGCATGAGGATATCGCAGGCCTTTTGCAGATAGTCGCTGCGGCGGTGGCTGGAGGGATTGTAGAGCGCCACACACAGGTCGGCCTCCCCTGCCAGCTCCAGGCGCTTTTCGATCTTCTCCCAGGGGGTGAGCAGATCCGACAGACTGATCACCGCGAAATCGTGAGTCAGCGGCGCGCCGAGCACAGCGCCGCCGCTGAGCGCCGCCGTGACGCCCGGGATGACCTCGACCTCCAGTTCCAGACCGGCGGCGAGCTCCAGACAGAGCCCGGCCATGCCGTACACGCCCGCGTCGCCGCTGGAGATCATGGCCACCGTACGTCCCTCCATCGCCGCGTCGATCGCCATACGGCAGCGGTCGACCTCGCGGCGCATGGGCGTGACCAGGTACTCCTTGTCCGGGAACAGGGGCTTGACGAGCTGGACATACACGCCGTAGCCGGCGATGACGTCCACGCTTCTGAGCGCCTCCATGGCGCGTCCGGTCATCTGGTCCGGCGCGCCGGGGCCGATGCCGACAACATACAGTTTATTCAAAGGTGATCCTCCTATTTCCAAGGGCGACGGCAACCGTCACCCCGTTTTGACTTGTTTTGCGTACGATCAGCTCCGCTCCCTCGCCCGCCGACAGCACCGCCGCGCGTTCGCAGACATTGTCCACGCCCACGGTGCCCGCGACAAAAGCGGAAGCGGTGAATTCGCCCGGCGCCGCGCGCAGCTCCTCCGCGCTGAAAAAGCGGATCGGCCTGTGTGTCGACGCCGCATAGGAGAGCAGACCGGCCTCGTCGCATTTTACGTCGATGGACGCGAGCTCCGCCACCGCGGCGGACAGCAGCCCGTGTTCCCGGAAAACCGCGTCCACCGCCGCGGCGATGCGCTCCTCGGGCGTATCCCGCTTGCAGCCGATCCCCACATGGAGCACCGGCGGGACGAGGTACAGCGTGCGGCGGAAGGGCTCCGCCCGCCGCCATGTCACCGCCGCGCCGAGAGCGCCCTCGGCGGCGAAGTACACGCCGGAGGGCAGATCGCCCTCGATGGGCAGGTCGGTGTACATGGGCAGATCGCGTTTCAGGATCGACGCGGAAAACAGCTTGGCCAGGTCCATCGAGGAGATCCCCAGCCCCTGCCGGGATGCCCAGGCGTCAACCGAAAAGCGCTTGTTCACATCCGTGGCCGTAGTGATGACGGCCTCGCTCTCCAGCGCGGCGGCGAGCTTCCAGCACAGGGCGTTCGCCCCGCCGATGTGACCCGAGAGCAGGGATATCACATGCAGCCCGAGCTCGTCGAGCACCAGCACCGCCGGGTCGGTGGTCTTGGCCGCCACGCACGGCGCGATCGCCCGTACGGCGATGCCGCAGGCGCCCACAAAGATCAGCGCGTCGCGCTCGGCGAAAAGCTCTGCCGTCAGGGGCGTGAGGTTGCCCCGCGGCGCGTACAGAGAGATCTCGTACTCGTCCTCCAGCGCCGCGGCCACGCGGCGGGCGGTCTCGGCGCCCTTCGCGCTGAAGGAGAGCACGGCGGCGGTCTTCACTTGCTGGCCTCCCGGAATTCCGTGGAGAAGCCGGGGTCATAGAGCTTGGAGCGGTCATAGCTGTCGCCCAGGAACCCGCCCACAAGGATCAGCGCCAGCTTGGTAAGGTTGTTGTCCTTCGCCGTCTTCGCCAGTTCGCCCAGCGGGCAGCGGAACACCTTCTGATCGGGCCAGCTCGCCTTGTAGACGATGGCGGCGGGCGTTTCGGGCGAGTACCCGCCGGCGATGAGCTCGTCCTGCAGTCCGCGGACCAGGCCGGTGCTCAGATACATGATCATCGTGGCCTGATGGGCGGCCAGAGAACGGATCTTTTCCTTCTCGGGGACCGGCGTGCGGCCCTCCATCCGGGTGATGATGACGGTCTGGGAGACGTCGGGCAGCGTGAACTCTGCCTTGAGCGCCGCGGCCGCGCCGCCGAAGGCGCTGACGCCGGGCGTCACATCATATTCCACGCCCATGGCGTCGAGCTGATCGAACTGCTCGCGCACGGCGCCGTAGATGCTCGAATCCCCGGTATGGAGACGAACGGTCGTTTTCCCCGCCGCCTCGGCGGCTCTGATTACCTCGATGACCTCTTCCAGCGTCATGTAGGCGCTGTCGTGTATCTCACAGCCGGGTTTGGCGTAATCCAGCAGGGCCGGATTGACAAGCGAGCCGGCGTAAATGATCACGTCCGCCTCAGAGAGCAGACGCGCCCCGCGCACGGTGATCAGATCCTGGGCGCCGCAGCCCGCGCCGACAAAATGTACCATTCAGATACCCTCTCTTTCCACAAGTTGGTAAAGTACGGAATTGACGATGGCGGCGGCCACGTTGCTGCCGCCCTTTCTGCCCCGGGCGACCACATAATGCTTCGCCGTGCGGATCAGCTCCTCCTTGGCCTCCACCACGTTGACAAAGCCCACGGGCACGCCGATGACCATTTCCGGGTCCAGCCTGCCGGCGCGGATCATATCGCAGATGGAGAAAAGGGCCGTGGGCGCGTTGCCGATGGCAAAGATCAGCGGCTTATCCAGCCGGGCGGCCTTTTCCATGGACACCAGCGAGCGGGTCACGCCGCGCTCCCTGGCCTCCCGGGCCACATCCTCGTCGGCCACGAAGCAGCGGGCCGTCCCGCCGAACTGCGCGAGCGTTTTCTTGTTGATGCCGGACATGGCCATTGTGGTATCGGTGATCACGTCGCAGCCGGCGCGGATCGCTTTTTTCATCTGCTCCACCGCGTGAGGCGAGAAGACAAGATTATCGTAGTAATCAAAATCGGCTGTGGTATGGATCACGCGGCGAACGAGCAGATCGTACTCGGGATCGATCTTCCTCTCGCCCAGCTCCTCGGAAATGATCTCAAAGCTGCGCTTTTCGATCTCCATCGGTTTCATGACTGACTCCTCCTCTCGATACATTTTTTAACAAACCCGGCCGCTGCCGATGGGCAGCTGGGAAAATACAGATGGGGATAACCCGCGTACAGGGTATCGGAGACGTAGCCGCATCGGGTCTCCCGGCCGCTGGGCTTTACGGCCCGCAGAGCGCTGCCGGGATCCGTGGCGTCCCAGTAATGGAATTCGTGGCCCTGCAGCGTGCCGCCGGCGGCAAAGAGCATGCTCTCCTCCCCGGCGTGCAGCGTGGCGTAGCCGAAGCGGGTCAGCTTTCCGGTGTTGCGGCAGTCGACGGGGAAATAACCGACCATATCCAGACCGTCGATGCTCCGGCACAGATACATGAACCCGCCGCATTCTGCCACCGTGGGCAGACCGCCGCTCACCGCCTCCCGGATCGAGGCGCGCATGGTCTCATTGCCGGAGAGCCGTTCAAGATAGAGCTCCGGGTAGCCTCCGCCCAGATACAGGCCGTCGCAGTCGGGGAGCCGCTCATCATCGATGGGGCTGAAGAACACCAGCTCCGCCCCCAGCTCCCGCAGCAGCTCCAGGTTGTCCCGATAGTAAAAGCAGAACGCCTTGTCCCGGGCCACAGCGATCCGCGCGCTGCCCAGAGGTTCATAATGCGGTACGTCCGCCTCCAGCGGCGCCTGCGCGCGCATCAGCGCGAGCAGGCCGTCGAGATCCAGCGTTTTCTCCGCCGCCTCGGCCAGCCGCTGCATCTTCATTTGCAGCTCGCTGACCTCCGCCGCGGTGACGAGGCCGAGGTGACGGCTCTCCAGCGAGCATTCGGGCAGATCCGGCAGATAGCCGAAGACCGGCACGCCGCACTCGTTCTCCACGACCTTTTTCAGCGAGGGATAGGTCATGGGCGATACCTTGTTGAAAATGACGCCGCGCACCATATTGGGCTTACGGAGCGTCATGTAGCCCCGGACCACGGCCGCCGCGGACAGGGCCATGCCCCGCACATTGACGACCAGCACGACCGGCGCGTCCAGCGTTTTGGCCACATGGTAGCTGGAGGCCGCGTCCGCGTCCATGGCCAGACCGTCGTACATGCCCATGACGCCCTCGATGACGTTGACGTCGGCGGCGTGCTTGACAAAAGCGGAGCGAACGCCTTCCTCTCCGGCGAAGAAGATATCCAGATTCTCGCTGTCCACACCGATGATCCCGGTATGGAACATGGGATCGATGTAATCCGGCCCGCACTTGAAGCTCATGGGCGCGAGCCCCCGATTTTTGAACGCCTGCAGTACGGCACAGACCGTGGTGGTCTTGCCGCAGCCGCTGCCGGTGCCGGCGATCAGGACTCTCGGCGCAGGTTTAATCATCGTTCCACCGCCCGATGGGGACGTCCTCCCCGCGCAGGATCTTATAGACCGCGTCCATATCCAGGTTCTGACGCACGCCGTCGGCCAGACGGTCGAACTCGCGGCGGCGGAATTCCTCCATGGTCATCACCTCGGACCCCTCGTCCTGGATCCCCTTCAGCTCCCGCACATGGGCCACCAGGGAGTGCCAGAAGGATCCCGTGTCAAAAATACCGTGGAGATAGGACCCCAGCACATTGCCCCGGGCGTTGGTGACGCCGTCGACCTCTTCCCTGCCGTTCAGACGCAGGAACGGGACGCAGCCCTCGCGGAACTCATTGGTGCCGGTGTGGATCTCATAGCCGTCGAGCATCAGGCCGTTGTGCTCGCTGAGCCATCCGGAGGCGCACTCGATGGTGCCGCAGGCCTGAACGGTGGTCTTGTTCTCGTGGAACGTCACGTCGAAATCCAGCAGTCCGAGCCCGGCCATCTCCGGGATGCGGGACTCCGTGTGCTCGGGATCGAACAGCCGTTCACCGAGCATTTGATAGCCGCCGCAGATGCCCATGACGATGCCGCCGCCGCGCGCGTGGCGGATGATCGCGTCGGCCATGCCGCGCTGCTTGAGCCAGTTGAGGTCTTCGATCGTGTTTTTGGTGCCGGGGAGCAGGATGATGTCCGCGCCCTCCAGATCGGCGGCGCGGCTGGCGTAGCGCACCGAGACGCTGCGCTCGACGCTCAGGATGTTGAAATCCGTGAAGTTCGAGATATGCGGCAGGTGTACGATCGCCACCTGCACCGGGCCGGAACCCGTCTGCCGGGCAAAGCGCTCCGTGACGCTGTCCTCGTCCTCGATATCGATATCCATGTACGGGATGACGCCGATGATCGGGATGTTGAGAAGCTCCTCCAGCATCCTCAGTCCGGGTTCGAGGATCTTCACGTCGCCGCGGAATTTGTTGATGACAAGGGCCTTGATGCGCGCCTGCTCGTCCTCGGGCAGCAGCTTGACAGTGCCGTAGAGAGAGGCGAACACGCCGCCGGGGTTGATGTCGCCGATGAGGATGACGGGCGCGTCGGCGGTCTTGGCCATGGCCATGTTGACGATGTCCCCGTCGTGGAGATTGATCTCCGCGGGACTGCCGGCGCCCTCGATGACGACCGCGTCATATTCGCTCTCCAGCTCGTCATAGATCCGTTTGAGATCCTCGCGGAGCCGGGGCTTGTACTGCTCGTACTCCACGGCCGACATGGTCCCCACGGCCACGCCGTTGACGATGACCTGGCTGCGCCGGTCGGAGGTCGGCTTGAGCAGCACCGGGTTCATCTTCACCGAGGGCTCGATCATGGCGGCCTCGGCCTGGGTGACCTGGGCGCGGCCCATCTCCAGGCCCTCCGAGGTCGCATAGGAATTGAGCGCCATGTTCTGCGCCTTGAAGGGCGCAACGGACATGCCGTCCTGCTTCATGATGCGCAGAACGGCCGCGCACAGCAGGGACTTGCCTACAGAAGAGCCCGTCCCCTGGAACATCAGAGATTTTCCGCGCATTTCAATGCCTCCTCCAAAACTGTCAGAAATCTTTCGTTGGACGCCTCGTCCTTTACCGCAAGGCGCAGATGACGGCCGTCGTCTATGCCGGTGAAATTCATGCACCGCCGGACGAGGACGCCCCGCTCATGGAGATAATCCTCCAGAGGCCGTACCTGCCGGCCGAAGTCGCACAGGACAAAATTGGCCTGGGAGGGATATACGTAGATTCCCAGCGCTTCCAGCGAGCGGACGAATTCTGCCCGGGCGGCGCGGTTGGCCTCGGTATCCGCGGCGATGGTCGAGGCGTTCTCCGGCAGATCGAGCAGCACGCTCTCGGCAAAGCAGTTGAGCTCCCACGGATTCTGATACCGTTCCAGCTCCGGGAGAATGTCGCCGCCGCACAGGTATCCCAGGCGTACGCCGGGGATGCCGAGGATCTTGGTCATGGAGCCGGTGATGAGCAGCCGCTGTCTTTTCCCGATCCGGTCGATCACCGTGTTTTCGGGGCAGTATTCGATGAACGCCTCATCCACGATGAGCCAGCCGTTCTTTTCCTCCACGACCGCGAGCAGCTCCTCGATCTGGGCGGGCGAAAACCCGACGCCGATCGGGTTTTCCGGGTTGCACAGCCAGACGCAGGTGTTCTCCCGCAGATCGGCGCCCAGCGCCTGTGCCGGTGAGAGGACCTCGTGGTCCGCGCCGAGGAGCGGCACGCGCTCGACGGTCAGTCCGACGCGCTCGGAGAGCTGGGCGTACTCAAGGAACGCCGGCGCCGGGATGCGCACCCTGTCGGCGTTCAGATGGACCGCCAGGGAGATCGCAGAAATGCCGCCCGCCGTGGGAAGCACCCGTTCCGGCGGAAGAGATAGGAACTGCCCAAGCGCCGAACGGGCCCTCTCCATGCTCACCTGCGGATAATATGCCACGTTTTCCATGGCATGCGTCAGCGCCCGGCGGACCCATGCCGGCGGCCCGCCGGGTCTTACGTTGGCCGAATAATCCAGCCAGTCCGCGGGGATCCCGCCGGACCATACATTACCACCGTGTCCACCGTGGGTCATTTGGACCCCTCCATGCATTTGCCGAGGATGTGGCCGGCGGCGTCCGCCACCACGGTCTCGATCATTATTTCATCCCGCACACGGGCGGCGCAATAGCGTTTGGCGGCCTGCGCGATGCCGTCCCAGACCTTCTCATATCCCGCCTGCTGAACGGCGGCGATGGCCACGTCGGTGGTCACGCCCTCGTACACGGTCCGCATCAGCGAGATCGGCGCTCCCATCAGCGCCAGCTGCGTGACGATGGCTTCCCGCCGTCCGTCCGCCGTGTGGCTGTGGGTCTGCATGACGCCCGCGGCGATCTTGGACAGCTTGCCCGGATGCCCGCCGATGATCAGATGCTTGACGCCCAGTTCCCTGGCGCTGTCGAGCATGAAACCGATCTCGTTGCTGACCTGCACGATGCAGATATCGGGGAAATTGGCGTGCATCGCCTTCTCTCCCTGGTTGCCGAAGGTGAAGATGATAGGATCCTTTTCCTGCGTCACGCGCATTTTCAGCTCGACATACATGGCGTCCCGCAGCGCCTGGGCGCTCATGGGGCGCACGATGCCCGTGGTCCCGAGGACCGACAGGCCGTTTTTGATGCCCAGCCGGGGATTGAAGGTCTTGCGCGCGATCTCGACGCCGCCGGGGATGGACACCGTGACGCGGGCGCCGCGCGCGCCGAACACGCTGCGCACGGCGGCCTCGATCATGGATCGGGGCACCGGATTGATGGCCGGCTCCCCCACCGGGATCTTGAGTCCTGGCTCCGTGATGGTCCCCACACCGTCGCCCGCGGAAAAAATGATGTCGCCGTCGTTGGCAAACACCTCCACGCGGGAGATGACCTCCATGCCCCTGGTGATGTCCGGGTCGTCGCCGCTGTCCTTGATGACGCCGCAGCTCCCGTCGGAGTGGGAGATGATCTCGGGGGTATACTCCTTCCCTCCGGGCACCATGATGCTCACCCGATCGGGACACTCTCCGTCCCGCTGCCAGAGGCAGCAGGCCAGCGCCGCCGCCGCGGCACAGCTCCCGGTGGTGAAGCCCTCTCTGTTTCCGCTCATTTTTCCTGCCTCATTTTCTGATATTCTTCACCTGTGCAGACTTTGCCCTGTTCCCGGGCATACTCGAGCAGTGATCGGACGCCGGCGTTGAACTCGCCGGTCTCCACGCCCGCGTCTATGACGGTGCGGCATCTGTCCACAAGGTCTTTCGCCTTTTGCAGCGACTCCTCGGAAACGGCGCAGAACGGCCGCTCCGTAACGATCTCCGAGGCCAGATGCTTCGCCACCGCATAATCGATATCGTTAGTATACAGAATCGCGGCGTTAAAGGCAACGTTCATTTTTTGCAGACGCCGAAAAACAGGCACGCCGGTGCCGCCCGCGGAGATGACGAGCACCTCCGCCTCACCCTCGGGCCGCGGGAGCTCGATGCTGCCGAAGGCGACGTCGTAGCTGCCCTGCTCGAGGCTGTAGAGATCCCGGATGACGTCGTCGGTGAAGATCTCCATGGGGTCGCCGAAGCGGGAAATGATCTCCCCCTTTACGCAGATGATCTTATCGGAGATCTTCTGCGCCAGGTCGATCTCGTGGAGAGACATGATGACCGTGATGCCCTTCTCTTTCGCCATGGAGCGCAGGATGCTCAGCAGCTCCAGCTTGTGCCGGATATCGAGATAGGACGTCGGCTCGTCGAGGATGATGATCTCGGGCTGCTGGCAGATGGCCCGCGCCAGCAGTATGCGCTGGCGCTGTCCGTCGGAGGTGGCGTTGAAGTCCCGGTTGGCGAGCTCCAGCGCGTGGACCCGTTCCATGGCAGCGGTGACGAGCTCCTCGTCCTCCTTCGAGAGCAGGCCGAGACTGCCGGTATAGGGATAGCGGCCCGTGGCGACGACGTCCCGGCAGGTCATCAGCTCGGGGCGCATGCGCTCCGTGAGAACGACGGCCATTTTGCGGGCAAGCGCCTTGGTGGAGATGTGTTCCAGCTCCTCGGACTGTACCCATACGCGGCCTTCGATGAGCTTGAGCTGCTTGGTGATGGATTTGAGGATCGTGGATTTGCCCGAGCCGTTCGGGCCGATCAGCGTGACGATCTCTCCCTTTTCGATGGCGATGTCGATATCATGGATCAGCGCCCTGCTGTTATAGCCGACGGACAGACTGTCTGTTCTGAAATAAGCATCAGCCATGGCTCTTCTCCTTTTCCCGCCGCAGCATCATGACGATGACGACCGGGGCGCCGAACACCGAGGTGACCGTGGAGATGTTCAGCTCCAGAGGCGCGAAGGCCGTGCGTGCGATCAGGTCGCTGAACATGCAGAACACCGCGCCGCCGAGGAAGCAGGCCGGGATGACCACGATGGGCTTCGAGGTGTTGAGCACGCGCTTGATCAGATGCGGCACCGCGATGCCCACGAAAGAGATCGGTCCTGCGAACGCCGTGACGGTGGCGGAGAGAACGCTGCTCAGAATGATCAGCGCGATACGGAAAAGCTTGATATTCACGCCCATGCTCCGCGCGTAATTCTCGCCGAGCTGATATGCCCCGATCGGCTTGGACATGAAAAAGACCAGCACCGCGCACACGAGCGTGACGGAGGCCGCGGTCCTGACATTGTCCCAGCTCATGCCGGAAAAGCTGCCCTGTGACCAGTTATGCAGGTTGACGATATCGGAATCCTGCGCAAAGGTGATGATGAATTCCGTGATGGCCGAGCATATATAGCCGATCATGATGCCCGCCACGAGCAGCGACGACATGCTGCTCATTTTGCGGGAGATCAGGAGGATGAACCCCGTGGAGATCATGGAACCCACGAAGGCCGCAGCCACCA
>JAFXYJ010000049.1 GCA_017541825.1 Oscillospiraceae bacterium
GAAGGTGACGAAGGATCCCTACAGCGAGACCGTCGACGAGGGCGGCTCGACGAGCTTCATCGCCCGGGCCGAAAATACGAAAACCTACAAGTGGCGCTTCGTCAGCGCCACGGGCAGCCAGAGCTACGATTACAACGCCGTGGGCAATATGTTCCCCGGGCTCGTGATCTCCGGCGGCGAGACGGAGACGATCAACCTGTCCAACATCCCCTACGCGATGGACGGCTGGCGGGTCGAGTGCGTGTTCACCGGCGACGGCGGCAGCGCGACCTCCGGCCGGGCCACCATCACGGTCATCGAGTCGAGCTCCACGCTGAGCATCACCGGTCAGCCTGTCGGGGCGATCATGGCCATTGACGAGAACGAGGACTTCGAGCTCTCGATCCTGGCCTCCGCCCGCAACGGCGGCACGCTCTCCTACCAGTGGTACTCCGCGGCGCGCAACAGCGCCTCCTCCATGCGTATGATCGCCGGCGCGACGGAGAGCACCTATACCCCCGAACGGGAGGAGGGCACCAAGTATTACCGTGTCAGCGTGACCGTCACCCACAACGGCAAGACCTCCGAGCCCTTCTACTCCGCCATCGCCGCGGTCACCTTTACGGCCTCCAAAGCCCACGAGCACAGCTACAGCGACGTGTGGGAGCACAACGACATCTCCCACTGGCACCAGTGCACCTGCGGCGACCACGCCGACGAGGATTTCCACAGCTATGAGTGGACGATCCTCACCATGCCCACCGACGATGAGGACGGCAGTCAGCGGGGCGTGTGCACGGTCTGCGGCTTCGAGACCACGGCGCCGATCCCCGCCGGCTCCATGCCGCAGGAGACCGAGGCGGCCACGCCCGAGCCGGTAAAGAACACCCGTACCGGCACGATCAGCATGTTCCTGCTGGGCGCCGCGCTGGGACTGGCCGGGCTGTGCATCATCGGCGGCGCGGCGTACCTGATCTGGAAGGTGCTCCGCGGCAAAAACGAAGCGCCCCTCGAGGACGAGGACGAGCCGCCCGAAGAACAGCCCAGACCGCGTAAAAAGAAGAAATAAACCCAAAACCCCCGGGGCGGACGCCGCCCCGGGGGTTTCGTATGTCGCCGGACGTCATCTGTCCTTGTAGAACGCCTTGACGCCCTTGTAAGTCATGTAGCAGTCGAACTTGGCCACGGTCTCCCAGGGGGAGTGCATGCTCAGCACGGGCACGCCCGCGTCGATGGTGTCGATGTTGCGGTTGCCCATGTAGGCCGCCACGGTGCCGCCGCCGCCCTGGTCCACCTTGCCCAGCTCGGCCATCTGCCAGACCACCGCGTTGTCGGCAAAGATCCGCCGCAGCGTGCCCACCACCTCGGCGGAGGCGTCGTTGCTGCCGCTCTTGCCGCGGGAGCCGGTGAATTTGCAGATGCCCATGCCGTAGTTGAGCTTCGCGCCGTTGCGGTCGGGGGCCTCGCTGACCTCGGGGTAGAGGGGGTCGTGGGCGTTGCACACGTCCGCCGAGACGCAGAAGCTCGCCTCCAGGCAGTGGCGCAGCTTCACGCCCTGGCTGTCGCACAGATCCTCCATGAAGGTCTCGAAGGCCGTGGACTGCATGCCGGACACGCCCACCGAGCCGATCTCCTCCTTGTCCGCGAGGATGCACACGGCTGTGCGCTCGGGGGCCTCGGTCTCGTAGATGGCCTTGAGCTCGGCATAGGCGCAGACCCGGTCGTCGTGGCCGTAGCCGCCGATCAGCGAGCGGTCGAGACCCACGTCGCAGGCGTCGAGAGAGGGCACGGCCTCCAGCTCGGCGGAGAGGAAATCCTCCTCGGTGATGCCGTAGCGGTCCTGCAGCAGAGAGAGGATCGCCAGCTTCACCCGGTCCTTACCCTCGTCGGCATAGGGGATCGAGCCGATGAGCAGGCTCAGCGCCTCGCCGTTGATGACCTCCGAGGCGTTTTTGCCCATCTGATCCTTGCCCAGATGAGGCAGCAGGTCGGTGATGACGAACTTGGGATCCTCCGGATCCTTGCCGATGACGACGGGCACGGTCTCGCCGTCCTTTTTTGTCACGACGCCGTGGAGCTCCAGGGGGATGGTCACCCACTGGTATTTTTTGATTCCGCCGTAATAGTGGGTCTTGAAGTAGGCCAGCTCGCCGTCCTCGTAGAGCGGGAGCTGCTTGAGATCCAGCCGGGGGGAGTCCACATGGGCCGCGGCGATGTTCGCGCCCTCGGCCAGGGACTTTTGCCCGATCACCGCCAGCATCAGCGCCTTGCCGCGCACGCTCCGATAGACCTTGTCACCGGCCTTGAGCGCCATGCCGCGCACATAGGGCACGAACCCGACGGCCTCGGCCTGCCGGATCCCCTCCGCCACGGCCTCCCGCTCGGTCCGGGCGGCGTTCAGAAAGGCCTTGTAGTCCTCGCAGTACGCCTCCAGCGCCAGCCGCTCGTCCAGCCCGATCAGATCATAGCCCTGCTTCTGGCTGTAAAACAGCGCCTCGCGCAGAGCGTCTTTTTTTTCTTCCATATGTGCTGCCTCCTGTATGATTATTTATAATTCTTATTGTTCGTCGTCTATTGTTCGTCGTCCTCGCCGCCCTCGCGTGAAAACACAAGCCCCAGACATACGCCCAGCGAGGTGCCCAGAGACATCCAGAGCCCCGTGTTGTGCGTCGCGGCCCCGATCGCGGTTCCGATGCATATCCCCAGACACATGCCGATGGCCAGGCCCGAAGTGCTGCGATTATTGTTCTTCTTGTCCATGATGCCTGCCTCTTTCTGTCCTTATATCCCGAAAAGCTCGCGGCAGAGCGCGTGGAGCTCCTCCCGGGTACCGTCGTTGTGCAGCACGTGGTCGCAGTGCCGCTCGTAGTACTCATCGCTCTTCTGGGCGTCGATGCGGGAGAGGGCGTACTCCTCGCCGATCCCCTCCCGGGCCATGATGCGCGCGGCGCGCGCCTTCCGGTCGGCCACCACGCCCACCGTGAACGAGCACAGCTCGCCCAGCCCGCCGTCAATGAGCTCCACCGCGTCCACAGCCGCCAGCGTGCCGCCCATACGGGCGTGCCCGCGCAGCAGCCGACGCACCTCTTCGCGCACATACCTGTGGGTGAGCTTGTTGAGATCCGTCAGCGCCGCGCCGTCGGCAAAGACGATCCTGCCCAGCGCCTTGCGGTCGAAAACGCCGCCCGGAAAGGCGTCCGGGAAGCGGTCCCTGATCTCGTCGAGCATGGGCCGGCACTCTCGCAGCAGCCGGTGATAGACCTCGTCGCAGTCGATGCCCAGCGCGCCGCGCTCCACGAGGTACTTCATCGCCGTGGTCTTGCCGCTGCCGCTGCCGCCGGTGAGCCCGATGACGCGCATCGCGCCCAGCAGCGCCTCGTCGATCTCGCTGTCGGGAAGCGCGCCCCGCCGCAGCGTGCGGTAGGGGACATCGCTCATGTCGATGATCGTGGACTCCCGGCCGATGCCGCATGGTCCGCCGTCGAGCACCGCGTCGATCCGCCCGTCAAAATAACCCAGCACCTCCGCGGCGGTCTTCGGACTGGGCCTGCCAGAGGGATTGGCGGAGGGCCCGGCCAGCGGGATTCCGGCTTTTTCCAGAAGCGCGAGGGTCATGGGATGGTCGGGACAGCGCAGCCCCACGGTCTGTCCGCCCGAGAGCGTGATCGGGGGAATGATCTCCTTTGTCCGGAGCACGATGGTCAGCGGCCCCGGCCAGAACTTTTCCGAGAGCGTATAGGCCTGGGGCGGGATATCCAGGGCGTATCTGTCCATCGCGCCCGCGCCGGGGATCATCAGCGAGAGGGGCTTGACCTCCGGGCGGCCCTTGGCCTCATAGAGCGCGGCCACGGCCCGCTCGTCCAGACCGTTGACGCACAGTCCGTAGACGGTCTCCGTGGGCACCGCCACCAGCCCGCCGCCTTTGAGCATTTCTGCGGCGGGGGCGAGATCTTCCTTATCCGTAAAAACCCTTGTCTTCATGCTTCGTCTCCGTCCGCGGCGAGCTGCAGCTGCTCGGCCCGCCAGGCGGTCAGCAGCGCGTCGATGAGCTCGTCCAGATCGCCGTTCATGACCGCGTCGAGTTTATAGAGCGTGAGCCCGATCCGATGGTCGGTCACCCGCCCCTGGGGGAAATTATAGGTGCGGATGCGCTCGTTGCGCATGCCGGTGCCCACCTGGGAGCGCCGCCTGGCCGAGACCTCGGCGTCCTGCCGCTCGCGCTCCGCCTGGGCAAGCCGCGAGGCGAGGATGCTCAGCGCCCGGGCCTTGTTTTTATACTGGCTGCGCTCGTCCTGGCACTCCACCACCATGCCCGTGGGCAGGTGCGTCACCCGGATGGCGCTGGAGGTCTTGTTGACCTTCTGGCCGCCGGCGCCGGAGGAGCGGAAGGTGTCGATCTGCACATCGTTGAGATCCAGATCGAACTCGCTCTCCTCCAGCTCGGGCAGCACCGCCACGGTGCAGGTGCTCGTGTGGATGCGCCCCTGGGTCTCGGTCTCCGGGACCCGCTGCACCCGGTGGACGCCGCTCTCAAAACGGAAGCGCGAAAAAGCGCCGTCGCCCTGCACGATGAAATCGATCTCCCGGATGCCGCCGAGCTCGGTCTGGCTGCAGTTGGCGACCTCGATGGAAAAGCCCTTCCGCTCGGCGTACATGCTGTACATCCGGAACAGGTCCGCGGCGAACAACGCGCTCTCCTCTCCGCCGACGCCGCCGCGGATCTCCACGATCACGTTTTTGTCGTCGTCGGGATCCCGGGGCAGCAGCAGGATCTTCAGCTCGGCCTCGGCGGCCTCCATCCCGGCCCTGGCCGCCTCCTGCTCCTCCCGGGCCAGCGCCCGCGCCTCCGGGTCCGGATCGGAGAGCATCTCCTCGGCCGCGGCGAGATCGGCGCGGCAGGCCTCCCGGCGCCGCCAGGCCGCCATCAGCGGCTCGAGCTCCCGCCGTTCCTTCGTCAGACGGGCGGAGAGCTCCGCATCGTCCCAGATCTCCGGCTGCGACAGGCTGTATTCGATTTCTTCAAAGCGCCCGGCCAGCCGCCGGATCTTGTCGAGCATGGATACCCCTCCGTTTGTTTCCGGTTTATCTTATCACAGGCGCTTTGGAATGTAAACCGCGCAGGGGTTTGATTTTTCGCGGCGCATGGTGTATACTTGTGTTGAGCAAAATACATATTTTTGGATCTGGAGGGATCACAATGTCAACACACGGACCGGATAACAAATTCAAGCTGGGCTTTGGCTTGATGCGCCTGCCCAGACTCGCCGATGGCGCCATCGACGTGGAGCTGACGAGCAAGCTGGTGGACGCCTTCATCGCTGCGGGCGGCACGTATTTTGACACCGCCTATGTCTACGAGGGCTCCGAGGAGGCAGCCCGCAAAGCCCTGGTGGAGCGCCATCCCCGGGACAGCTACACCATTGCCAGCAAGCTCAATGCCCGGGCGGCGAAGAACGCCGAGCAGGCCCGCGCCCAGTTCGACACCAGCCGCCGGCGGCTGGGGGTGGAGTATTTCGACTTCTATCTTCTCCACGCCATGGGCGCGAACAATTACGGCACATACCGCGATTACGGCATCTGGGAATTCCTTGCGGAGAAGAAGGCGGAGGGCCTGATCCGCCATCTGGGCTTTTCCTTCCACGACACGCCCGAGATGCTCGACAAGATCCTCACCGAGCACCCGGAGGCCGATTTCGTGCAGCTGCAGCTCAACTATGCCGACTGGGACAACCCGGAGGTGCAGTCCCGCGCCTGCTACGAGACCGCCCGCAAACACGGCAAGTACATCACCGTCATGGAGCCCTGCAAGGGCGGCCTGCTGGCCAACCCGCCGAAGGCCGTCAAGGCGCTCTTTGACCAGGCCGCGCCCGGCGCGTCCTACGCCTCCTGGGCCTTCCGCTTCATCGCCTCCCACGAGGGGATCCTCGCGGTGCTCAGCGGCATGAACGCCATGGACCAGATGGAGGACAACATCGCCACCTTCCGCGATTTCAAACCCATGACCGAGGACGAATACGCCCTGATCGCAAAGGCGCAGGAGATCATCAACAACGGCGGCGCCATCCCCTGCACCGGCTGCAGCTACTGCACCGAGGGCTGTCCGCAGCAGATCCCCATCCCGCGCATCTTCAAGGTGCGCAACAACCAGCTCCTCTACGATATGACGCCGGAGAAGGCCAAAGGCGAGTACGCCTTCGCCACCGGCCGCGGCGGCAAGGCCTCCGACTGCGTGGAGTGCCGCCAGTGCGAGGACGCCTGCCCGCAGCACCTGGAGATCACGAAGCTCCTTAAGGAGTGCGCCGCTGCGCTCGAGTGAGATAGACTGTACCGCAGGGGAGGAAAAATATGAAGGCGGATATGAGCGCAAAGGCCTGGAAGGCTGTGAATACCCTCGTCTCTGACGCAGAACTCGACGGGACGAAGGTCCTGCGCGTGGAGAAGGGCGATGCACTGCTCAACGACTACGATGAGAACACCTATGCCCGGCTGATCGGGTCGGATTTCCACAACGGCATCATTGAGGTGAGGCTGCGCAGCCGGCTGCTCCCGTCCGCGCCGGAGCTGGCGCGGGGGTTCATCGGCGTTGCCTTCCGCATCAGCGACAATGACGCGGAATTCGAGTCGTTCTACCTCCGACCCACCAACGTCATGACCGACGATCCGGTGCGGCGCGCCCATGGCTGCCAGTATTTTTCCTACCCCGGGTACACGTTCGCCTATTTCCGCCGGTTCGGCGTCGAGGGCTATGAAGCGCCCATCGACTGCGGACTGGACGAGTGGATCACCCTGCGCGCGGAGATCCGGGGCGCGCAGGCGGCGTTTTATCTCAACGGCCGCGCCGAGCCGGTCCTGCGCGTGGACGGCCTCAAGCACGGCCCGGACGCCCGCGGCGGTGTGGGCCTGTTCGTGGACATCGGCACCGAGGCCTTCTTCAGCGATGTAACCGTCACCTGCGAGGATTGAGAGGGTGCGAGAACTGGGAACAGTTCCCCCTTGCCTTGCCTTTGTGAAATCTGTTGATTTATAAATGTAGAAGATGAATAGATGGAATGTAGTGAGAAATGTAATGATAATGGAGAAGAAGGATGAAGGAGAAGAGACCAGTATATAATGGATATGATGAGTATTATTTTACTGGTTATGAATTGAAAGAACGATTACACGACCAGTATTTACTTGAACGTCACAATTCAGCAGTTATGGCAATTAGCATCACAGAGTATTTGACCCTAAGAGGTATAAAAGATGAAACACTTTACAGGGTCTTTCTTAACGATTGTTTTTGTAAGGTAATGAGAAGCGACACAGATGGATACGTGGATTTTTTCGGATTCACAGACTTGCCACATGTAAAACTCGTGAAAGCACCTCAATGGGTTGAGTATAATATGTTTTGCCCAGAATGCGGCGCAAAGATGAAGCTTAAAACAAGCCGCTTTGGGGTGTTCTCTGGCTGCTCAAATTATCCTACTTGCAAATATAAAGAAAGTATTCCCTACTTGGGTACCCTATCAATATCAAAAGAAGAATTCATAGAAAAAGCATCTGCCTATGCTAAGCGTCATATGAAGAAAAAAGATGAGCCAGTATAGTCCCAGAGATACCGCTATCTCGTTGAAAGGTGATGACTATCTGGTAGGTTATCGCGATCGGCGTCGTGGATAATACTTTCAATTATCCAATTAACAGATACTAGGAGTCAATATGGATAAGACAAAGAACCGATCCCTGTCTTGTCGATGCTAATTCCATCAGAGCCGTCACTCGGATTCGAACTGAGGCTTGCGGGCCTGCGGCCCGAAGCCTCAGAGACCGGGGGATGGCCCCACTCGCTCCCGGCCCGTCGGGCCGGAACCGCTCGGGGATGCCATGAGGTCCCCGGTTCGAACGTTTCCCAATACCAAAAGGGAATCCCCCACCATCGGTGGGGGATTCCCTTTTGGAGCTGTTACCCGGATTCGAACCGGGGACCTCATCCTTACCAAGCGTGGGGAACTCTGTTGGGAATGTTGAAAACACAAGGAGAAAATGCAAAGTGCGCTTTGATTTGCCCCCGTTTTACCCCCGGATCAGCAGGATCCAGGTGATCTCGGTGGTCGTGCCGGTGACGGTGAGGCCCTGATCCGCCTGGAAGGCGCGCAGCGCGGCCTCGGTGTCCTCGCCCAGCTCGCCGTCCACGCCGCAGGGGCCGATGGGGTACCCGGCGTTGAGCAGGAGCAGCTGCAGCGCGTCCACGCTGCGGCCGGTGTCGCCGGCGCGGAGCTCCGGCAGCGTCGCCTTCGGCTTCTCCGCCGGATCCTCGGCTTTATCCTCGGGCCAGCCCAGTGGCGGCAGCTCGATGATGTCCCCGGCGTGGATCGTGGTGCTGGCCAGATTGTTGTACACGTACAGGTCGTGCCACCTCGATCCGGAGCCCAGGAAGCGCTCGGCGATGGCCCACAGGCTGTCGCCGCTCTGGACCATGTACCGGTCCCCGGGACGGTACGCGGGCTCTGAGGGGCCTGTGGCGTCCTCTGCGGGCTTTTCCGGCCGTGCGGGCTCCGTGCCCCACAGCGGCCGATACGCGCCCATGGCCGCGGACGCGCTGCGCGTGAGGCGGCAGACGGCCTCGTCCACGTTTCCCTCCACGGTGGTCAGCTTCGAGCCGCTGACGGCCACGCACACGCCGATGTGGTCGGCCACGCCGTCGCCGTTCCAGTCGTAGAGCAGCAGATCCCCGGGCTGATACCCGCCGGAGACCCAGCGCCCGTGCTGGCGGGCCCAGTTGACCACGAAGGGGCAGTATGCCGTTTTCTCTCCGCCGCAGAACAGGGCGGAGAGGCCCAGCTCGTCGAAGCCGCACCAGACGAAGGCGCAGCACCAGGGGTACGCGCCGCTGACCGCGCCGCCATAGTAGCGCGTATTGTAGATCACGTTGTTGGAGCCGAGGGGCTGCTCCTTGACGCCGACCTGGCGGGCACACCAGTCCAGAAAGCGCTGCAGGTCACTCCCGGCGCTCATGCTTCCCCTCCGGCGTGTCCAGATCGGACACGGGGATCTGCTTTTCCGTCGTCTCCCGCAGGTGCCGCAGCAGCGACGCCAGGAAGGGGGGCACGGGGCCGCCCTGGCGGGCGACGTTCTCCAGAATGCTGATCAGCTCGTTGATGATCAGCCAGCAGACGACCACCAGGCCGATGGCCCGGATGGAGATCTCCGTCCCGCCCAGCTGCGTGCCGAGCATGGAGACCAGATAGTCGATGCTGCAGCCCACGACCACCAGCGCCAGATAGCTGAGTTTTTTCACGATGCCGATGATCCCGGTCCGGGAGCTGAGCTCGCCCCGCACCCAGGCCGCGGCCACGCCGCTGATATAGTCGATGGTCATCACCGCGATCAGGATCACCAGCGGCCAGAATATGGTCCGCGCATAGCTCCACACGGCCGCCGCGCCGGCGGCCAGGAACATCTTGACGGTATCCTCTTTCATTCCTTTGCCCTCCTACAGTTTGACCCCGTAGATCGCCACGGGGATGGCGTAGCCGTTCTGGGAGCTGCTGCCGTTGTACGCCCCGGTGCCGAAGGTGGCCGTGGTCGCCGTCGGCACGGTTATGCTCCGGCCGCCCGTGCGGTTCTGGCTCGCCGCATTGATCCGCAGGCTGTACTCCGCGCCGCCGAGGATATCGTCCACGGGGATCAGGTCGGTGCTGTGGTCCTGCGTGCCGGTGGAGAAGGCCAGGACCACGAGCAGAAAGTCGTAGTTGGTCACGCTGTCGGACAGGTTCACCGTCTTCGCGGCGAAGCTGGACGTGGGAGCGCTGTTCGACCACAGCACCGTTTTCCGACCCGTGCCGCGGCTGTTCGCGCCGGTGCCTTTGCCGTACTGCATGATGATGGCCATGTCACACCTCCCCGATGATCTCGCCGGCCTTGGACTCCACGTCCATGGACAGCCGCTGGATGCCGCTCATTTCCACACGGAGCGCGAAGGTGTCGATGACCGTGCCGTCCTCTGCGGTGATCTCCAGCGCGTCCCCGGCCTCGATCCACGGCCAGCCCTGCATGGACATCTCGACAGGTGTGAAGCCGACGTTCGCGGCGGCGGCGGCAAAGTCGCCGTTGAGGAGCGTCTCAATGCTTGTCAAGCTCTGCCCCGCAATATAGTTAATCGCCGTATTGTCGGTCATGTCATAGACGCTTGACCCTTCTCCGATGGAGATTTCCGCGGTCTGGTCACCTTCATCGTCCGTGATTTTGACGGTCACGGTGCCGATGGGGGACACGTCGTACTCGTCCCACCAACATTCTTCATAGTTTCCGGGTGCTATGAACACGGGGGAAGTGTCATCGAGTGCGGTCGTCCCGGCCGCACCCATGCGTCCCGGCTTGCAGAATTGCCCTTCTATTTCAAGCCAGCCGGTGAACAGCGCATCAAAGTCGTATGCGTCTATGTATTTGTAATAAAGCGATGCGCCGTTCTTTATTGAAGAAGTCGGTGAAAATGACGCTCGTATATTGGAAAACGAGTCCACAATGGCGACACCGTTTGCCGACGACAGGTCAACGATAGAAAAGGTCTGCTCCCCGATTACTGTTGAATTATGCCACACCGTAACCTTGATGCTTGATGGCACCCGAATCGCACTACTCCCGTGAGTTCCGTCCGTCGGATAAGCATACCATGCTATCCGGTCATTCACAGGCGGGACAGGGTAGCTGTTGCTCCCGCTCCGGTACGTTTCCGGGTAGCTGTACCTTTTCACAAAGTCTGCGATCTCGTTCGCGTACACAGCCAATCCCGGGTTTGTGTCGACCAGCTCCATTACCCACTCCGGTGCGCTTTCATAGTCCGGTGTACTGCCGAGCGTTATCAAGTGCACCCGGTCGAGATAGCCCGAGTTTACTGTGAACCTTTTTCCGGAAACATTCACGCTAACGATATAGTCTCCCCATGTGGTGCCGGGGATCACATAGCTAAAGTTGGCAACTGCCATGACATTGTCATGGCTCATGCCTGACAGCAGGCTCGGATTGCGATATGCCAAAGACGAAAAAACCAACCGCGGGATATTTGGATTGTAACTTGGAGAGTTGTCGCTCAACACTTGCTGTCCAAGTTTCCCAGCCTCCTGCGGCGGCATTTCAACACTCCCGCCGATATAGTCTGTATATGCCGTCACCTTCCGGTGTGCCATAGCCCCGTGATTCCGGGGGCAACTCGTCACCTTGAACGTCCCCAGCGGGACTCGATAGAAGCCGTACCCGATGTCGCTGTCAGCGGCCAGCACGAGCGTGCCGTCGCCCGGATCGTTCTGGATCGCGCTGATCTGCGCCGCCGACAGGCTGGACGTGTCGATCTCGATGCCGCAGACGATGGTCATGCCGTACATGTTGCCGATGCCGACCGTCTCGAACTCGATGACCGATGCCTCACTCAAACCGAACTTGAACGGGTCCTGCGAGCACAGCGACTCGGTGAAATGCAGGCTCTCCCGTACAACGTTTGCGTTCGTGATGTCGGGCAGCTCGCCGTTCGGGAACGACGCCCGGAAGTTGTGACGGATGCCGTCGGTCTTGAAAAGCGTTTTGATGGTTTCCGGTATCGTCAGCATGTTCTCACCTCTCCCTGACGCTGAGCGTCAGCACGATCCACTGCCGCCCGTTGACGGTGTCCCACTTGGCCTCGCCCAGGGGATCCAGGTACGCGTCGAAGGTGGGCGTGCTGTCGGTGTTGATGACGTAGGCCGTCACGCTGGCGTACAGGCCGGCGGTCTTGGCCGCGGTCAGCAGCGTCACGAAGGCGGACAGCTTGGCCGCGGTGGCAAAGCCCACGCGGATCGTGCCGGAGATCCGCGTGCGGGTGAATACCCGGTGCTCCACATGGTTTCCGTCGGTCCAGAGCTCGAACTCGTCGACGGCGTTGAGCGCCGCGGTCTGGATGTCCACGTCGGGGCTCACGTCGGTGGTCCCGAGTTTGAAGAAAATAGTCGGCATGGCTTATCCTCCCGCCGCCAGGGCGTTGTAGTTGGTCGCCTTGGTCCGGACGGCGTTCTGGTTTTTGACCACCCGGAAAATCCCGCGGGCGTCGCCTTCGAGCGTCACGTCGGCCCGCAGCACGAGCTGGTTGAGCGCGGCGATGATCCGGTCGGCGTCGCTGCTGCTCTGGACGGCAGCCGGCTGCACGGCGTTTTGAGCCGCCGTCAGGGATCCGTCCATCATGCCGCGCATGGCACGGTCCAGAGAGCCGACGTTGTCCTCGGCGCCCATGGCGATGCCTTCGGGGATCCAGCGTCCCAGCTCATTTGCGAACAGCCGGGAAGGCGATCCGGTCTGCGCCTCATCCTGGCCGGCTTTCAGACCGCCCCGGACGATCTTCCGAATTGCTTCGCCGATCGCGCTGCCGGCCTTTTTAATTCCCTTGACGATACCGTCAATGATGTCCTTGCCGAGCTGCAGCCAGTCGATCTCGTTGCAGCTTTCAATAATGGTGTTCCAGACTTCCGGGAGATCCCTGATCAGCAGTACCACGGCGCTGAGGATGCCTTCGAGCACGGCGCCGAGGAGCTCGACGCCGCTCTGCAGCAGGTCCGGCAGGGCCCCGGCCAGCGCTGCCACGAGCTTGGCGATCAGCACTCCGGCGCCGGCCAGCAGCTCCGGCAGATGGCTCAGCAGCCCCTGCACCAGACCCCGGAGGAGCTCGATGCCCATGCTGACGATCTGCGGCAGGTTTTCCACGACCGCGCCGGCCAGCGACGTGACCAGCGTCAGCGCCGTTTCGGCCAGCTGGGGCAGGGCCTCGATCACGCCGTCGATCAGATGTTGCAGGATTGTTGCACCCATAATCAGGATCCGCGGAGCGTTTGCAGCGAGCGATTCGCTGACCGAGGATATTAGCGTAAGGATTGTCCCGGAGATCTCCGGCAGGGCCGCCATGATCCCGGCGAGAAGATCCTCGAGCATGACGCCCCCGTCCCGGATCAGATCCGGAGCGTAGTACAGGATCGTGTCCACGAAGGACGTGAGCATCCCGCTGGCGCCGGCGACCATGTCCGGGATCCCCTGCACGATGCCGAGAGCCAGACTGCGGACCATCTCGATGCCCCGCAATGCCATACCCGGCGCGTTTTTCCGGATGGATTCAAAGCCCTGCTGCACGATGCCGCCAAAAGCCGTGATCAACTGCGGCACCCCTGTGAAAAGTCCGTCAACCAGTCCGCCGATCAGTTCCCCGGCCAGTGGGATGATCTGCGGCGCAACATCGGTCACGAGACCCGTCAGCAGGGCCGGCAGCTGTTCCCCCACGCTCCCGAGCATTTTAAGGACATTCCGTCCCAGATCGCCGACAGACGTTCCAAGGGACGCCAAAGCGGACTCCAGGCCTTCTCCTGTGGTCATGGCGGCCATAAGGTTTGTCCAGCTTGCCTTGACCGCTCCAAGGGACCCCGCCAATGTCGTCTTTGCTTCCGCTGCCGCCACGCCCGTAAGCCCCAGCTCGCCTTGGATCGCGTGGATCGCGCTGTAGACGTCGCCCAGGTTGTTGATGTCGTACTCGACGCCCGTGACCTTCTGTGCGTCTTTCAGCAGCCGCTCCATTTCGGTTTTTGTTCCGCCGTACCCCAGCTTGAGATTATCAAGAAGCTGGTACTGCCCGCGGGCAAACCCCTGGTAGGCCGCCTGTATGCTCTCCAGCGGCGTGCCCATCTTGGCGGCGTTGTCCGCCATGTCCAGGATCGCGGTATTTGCCGCTTCCATGGCTTTGGTAGTGTTCCCCTTGAAGGCAGCATTGAGGGCTGCGCCGAAGCTGACGGCCTGCTCTGCGTAGCTGTTGGAGCTGATTCCTGCCGCGGCTGCCGCTCGTGCGTATTCCTGTGCGGCTCCGGCGGCCTTTCCGTAGATCGTCTCCAGGCCGCCGAAGCTCTGCTCCAGAGCCCCGCCTGCGGTGAATGCGCTTTTAAGGATCTTTCCCACAGCAACACCAACCCCGGCTGCCGCCAGACCTGCAATCAGTTTTTTTCCGAGACTTTCTCCGGATTTCTGCGCCCCGCTGGCGCCTGAGTTGAATATGCCTTCAATATTGTTTTTGATTCCGGGCGCCTTCGGGACAATATTCACATATGCGCTTCCCAGATCAGGCATTTGCATCTCCTCCCAGCATGGAGGCCCTCCAGGCCTCGAAGTCCTCGGCGCTGTCGAACCCCTCGCCTTCGGACGTTGTTTTTCCTCCGGTCAGCGTGTCCAAAATGGACCGCGGCCGTTTGCGGTTTTTCGCTCCGTTCTCTGTGTTTTGCCATGCCAGGATCGCCAGATAGTCGGCCACCACAGCCAGCAGCATCGTGTCCAGGCTGACCGGGTAGCCGGACAGCTTGAGCTTGATCCGGGCGTTTTCTTTCAGCCCGCACGCAAAAAGCGCTGCCTGACGTGCAGGCAGCGCTCTATAGTCCGGGATGTGATAGGTCTCCAAAAAGTCACACCGGAGCGCCGTCTCGTCCACGGCGATCATGCGGGCCAGGGTTAGGAGTTTTTTTCGGCGTCCTTCCCGGAGCCAGTCATTATCTCCTCAAGGGCGGCCTCCAGCTCGGCGGCCGGGACACGCCCGCCGTGGGTGGATCCGATATGCTCATAAAGAGCACGTTTCATGTCCGGACCCAGCAGCATGGTGATCAGACGTGAGGCCCCGAACACTTTTTCAAAGTCCGAGGCCTCATCGTCCACCACCACGGCCAGGGCGTCCACGAAGCGCATGTCGTCCAGCCGCTCCTCGTCGTACTCGTACTCGAAGCCGGTAGACGTTACGCCTTTTCTCATGGAGCCCTCCTTATCAGGTGACGGTGACGGTGCAGGACTTGGTCAGCCCGCCGAAGGTGGCGGTGATCACGGCGCTGCCGGCGGCCACGCCGGTCACGAGACCGCTCTGGTCCACGGTGGCCTTGGTGGCGTCGCTGGTGCCCCATGTCACGCGCATGCCCGCGGGCGTGGTGGTGGCCACAAGCTGGCTCGTAGAGCCGTGGGCCACGCTGAGCGTGCTCTTGTCCAGGGCCAGCGCCATGGTGACGCTGCTTGCGAGCTTGATGTACTCGTAGTGGTTGTTGCCGGAGGCGTCCGGCAGGCACTCGAGCGTCAGCTCGTAGCCGATGGCCTCGTTGTCCTTGTAGACGATGTCGCCCACCTCGGACAGGCTGCCGCAGGGGATGACCACCCGCTTGAGGGCGCCGCCCTTGAGCACCATGTCGATGACGTAGACGTACTCGTCCAGCGACGAGGCGTTGGCCACCACGCTGATCGTGCCGTTGATCGCGTCCACGGTGACGTTGCCGACGCCGTAGACTGTCTCCAGCACGTTGGGGTTGATGGACTCCAGGAAGGTCAGCTTGAAGCTGTCGGACTTCTCGTTGACCACGACCAGGACGGTCTGGCCGCCCCAGGCTTTGACCTTCTCGGTGTCGGGGCTGTTGGTGTTGCTGACGCCGTCCTCGGAGATATAGCCCATATCCACGAAAGCCCCGCCCAGCGCGGTCGAGGCGTCGGTGGGGAGGGTCGTCCCCCTGGCGGCGCGGTAGACAGCGCCGGCCACTTTCGGTTTCCCGGTGCTGACATTGTTTACATCAGGCATTTTTCAATCCTCCATGAAAAGATAGACGATCTCGAAGATCGCCGCCTCCCTGGGCTTGTTGATCTCCAGGTCGGTGTCGTTGTACATGCTGGTCAGGGCGCAGCGGCTGATCTCCGGCTGCTGCGGCAGCGCGGCCATGGCGGCGTAGATCTGCCGGCCCAGCGCCGCGGCCGCGGCCCGGCTGGTGCTGTACCCGTTGATGTGAAGCGACGCGGTGGGAACCAGGTTGGTCACCCGCTCCCCGGTCAGCTCCACGGTGACGAAATCGTCGGGAATGGGGTGGGGAACCGATCCGGTCACGCTCAGCGGCGTCGGCGGCGGCGGGTCAGGCGTGGGATCCGGGTCGGGATCCGGATCGGGATCGGAGCGCAGCACGGGCGCCGGCTCGGTTTCCTCCTCCAGTTCCTCGGGATTGAGCGCTTCGGACAGGTAGCTGATCACGTATTCTTCGATGGTCAAATCCGGACACCTCCCGCGGCCTTTTCCAGCGTGGCGTTTTTGTTGTTGTCCCGCCTGGCTTCCCAGCTCGCCGCCCGCACGCTGCCGATGGCGACAAAGCTGATCGGGTGGGCGCTTTCCGTCTCGTAGCCGTCGCCGGCCCGGGATGCAATCTGCCCTGCGGCGCCGTTGATGATGCTCTGCATCTCGCCGGACTTCATCAGCGCGTTGAGCCCCCGCAGGTCGAGCTTGAAGCGGACGTCACTACTCATACCGGCACACCCGCACCTTCTTGTGCCAGGGCGTGGGCACGTTGGCCTCGATGCCCTCGATCACGTCGCCGAAGGTCCGGTAGGTCCGGCCGAAGAACTCCACGGCGGTGTCGGTCCAGTCGTGCGTGTCCCCCTTCGGGATGCCGAGCATGTACTCGATTTTCTTCCCGTAGAGGTCCGTGCTGCTGGTGACCTCCTCCGTGGTCGGCTGGCCCACCAGGACGTTGTCCACACTCGTGGACGTCAGCGCGTACACGGGGTCGTTGAAGGCGTCCGTGCCGGTCTGGGTGCGCTCCCAAAGTTTGACGGTGATCCCCTTCATCCCAGCGCCTCCCCCGGATGCGGCCGCGGCACCAGCTCCTGCGTCGGGCTGTAGGACCCGATGGCGTTGCCGATGCCCAGCAGCTTCCGGTCCAGCTTGGAGAAATAGATCTCGCCGGTGGAGCCGCCGGAGCCGATGGTCCAGCTCTGGGAGTAGCCCAGGGCGCTCATGCTGCCCTGCGTGGCCCCGGTGGGCACGCCGTAGGATCCGTCGCCCAGGGTGCGGATTACCATGTTGCAGCTCACCACCTGCTTGGCGGCGGCCGAGGCCTCCGGCGCGAAGGCGTCGATGTAGACGGCGGCGTCGCCCAGCAGCGTGCTGCACACGGCCTTTTCGTCGGTGGTCAGGTCTCTGGTCAGCCGGGCCTCCACGTCCGCCACGGTTGCGTATGCGTTGGCCATGTCCGGCCCTCCTTTGCTGACGCCGGTGTCCGTTTTGGACACCGGCGCGGTAGTTTACTCGCCCTTGGCGGCCTTCCCGCCGCGCTTCGCCGGCCGCTTCACCGGCTCCGCGGGAGCCGGCTTGGCGGGCGGCACGGCCAGCGCGTAGCCGCGCGCGAGGTACTCGTCCACCCGGGACTCATGGACCCACATGACCGTGCCCGTATGGGCGTTGATCATCCGGACCATATCAGGCGGGGGTGGCGCCGGTCAGCTGATTGAAGGCAGCCAGGTTGGCGCGGAAGCCGACCTCGATCTCGGCGCGGACGGCGAACATGTTCCGCTGCCACAGGTTGATCACCGTGGTGCCGGAAGTGAGCGTCGCCTGGTCGCTGATGGAGATCTGCACGCCCTCCACGGTGCCGTACATGGCCTGGGTCCAGTCGCCGGCCACGCCGATGACGGCGGGGGTGCCGGGCGCGGTGCCCACGCCGGCCTCGCCGGAGACGTACAGACCGCGGCCCATGACGGTGCGGGCGCCCAGGATGCGGGGGACGGCGCCCTCGGCCACGGAGTTGATGAACAGCGGACGGCCGTCGCTGTCCACGGCGCTCAGCAGGATGCCCTGCGCGGCGGGAGACAGGCCGAAGCCGTCCAGGGCGAAGCCCTGCTCGGCGATGTCCGAGAAGGCGGCCACGAGGCCGTCGTAGACGGTGTGGCCCAGGCCGGCGATCAGGCTCTGGGCGGTGCAGGTGGAGAAATTATCGAAGTTGGCGCCGGGGGCGGCGACCGCGCCGATGACGGTCTGGTCGAACTTGAGGGCCAGGGCGCCGGGCAGGCGGGCCACGAGGGCGTCATAGAGCGCGCGGTCGTCGCGCCGGAACTGGTTGCTCATGGGCATGATGACGGCCAGGGTGTAGGCCTCCATGAGCTTGGTGGACAGGCCGGGGTTGCTGACCGGCTTCTCGTCGGTCTCGGCGACCCAGGCGGCGGAGGGATCGCTGGAGATCACGGGGATCGTCAGGCCGCGGCCGGGCAGGGTGACCTGGCGGGCCAGTTGCATGACGGCGCTCGCCTCCTGCGTTTTCTGGAGGATCTCCGCGGAGACCTCGGAGGGCAGCGACACGTTGCTGCGGTTGGTGGGGATTCCGGACATTTTCAATGTCTCCTTTCAGTGTATTATTTGGCAGGGAAGTTTTCCTGCATCCAGTCCGCGAATTTGTCACGGGTCGCGGACGCCCCGGCGGTTCCGTGGACCTCACCGCCGTCGGGGATCCTGGGATAGCCCGCGGGCTGCGCGTCCTTGGCGTAGGCCTTGATGCTCTCGGCCTGGGCCTTGCATGCCTCCTCGGACTCCGCCGTCAGCAGGCTGGCGGGCACGCCGGTCTCCTTCGAGACCCGCTCCCGCAGCTCCCGGAGGGAGTTTGCCAGCTTCAGCGCGGTCAGCTCGTCGGTCACGGCCTGCAGCTGCGCCGCCATGCCGTTGTCCGCCGGCTTGTCCTTGAGGGCCTTGAGCTCGTTCTGCGCCGCGGCCAGCTGCTCCCGCAGCTGATCCTGCTCGGCCCTGGCGGCGTTGATGTCCGCCCCGTTGAGCTCCATGATCCTGTCCAGCTTTTCCTTCTCGATCTCGGGGAAAAGCGCGGTGATGTCGGTCCGTTTCATGCTGATCCTTTCTCCGCTACGCTTTTAACGGGGTCGCCTCCCGCGCGGCTGCCGCTTTACGCCCGGCCGGCTGATTTTGGATATGAAAAAAGCAGCCCGTCGGCTGCCTTTATCATTCGGTTGGTGCTGTGATTCTTACGAGGAATAGATGACATGGTAGGTGTATTCTATGTTTGCGGCAAAGCCATAGGAATTGGATGCGATATAGACGGACATTTTCGTCGCGGAGCGTATTTTCGCCGCACCCGAGTAACTCCCAGATGCGGCTGAGTCGTTAAAGCATGAGACGGCGAATGAGCCGTTCCTTGTATATGCCGTCGCGGCTGAAGAGTTGGTCTTATATACACACTCAACAATGCCGGACGCCGGAATAGCAGAATATGTGGGCGCATTCCGAACAAACGCAAAAAATCCGATTGCGTATGCCTGTATAAGATCGCCAAACGGTGAGCCAGCGGCGTTTCCTGCGCTCGGGTAAATCATGCACGCAAGCGGGTAGCCGCTGCCAGCATACGGCAGGTCAATGTCCATCGCCGCGCCCGTGGTCGTGCCTTTGAATGTACCCGTCACGACATTGGACGCGCCGCCTCCGCCGCTGACGTTCACGAGCAGGGAATTGATCAGCGTGGTGTCAACGGTGCCGTTTTGCGTCACCGTATCGGAGGTCTGCGCCACCAGAGCGCCGTTGGAAACGACCTTGCCCTCGTCGCCGGCCGTGTAGGAGTTGGGGACGGCGACCACGACCTCGTTGTTGGTGGTCGTGTCCACCGTGCCGTTGGCGGTGATGTTCTTCGAAGTCTGGCTGACCAGAGCGCCATTGGAAACGACCTTGCCCTCGTCCCCGGCGGCATAGCTGTTCGGCACGCTGACGTTGACGGGGCTGTATGCCTTGCCGGTGGGCGCGGTGTAGGTGCCGTTCTCCGTGACCGAAAGCGGCTCGACGTCCACATCACCGCCGCCTCCGCCGCCTTCGGCGATCACGGCCAGATACTCCTCCGCGCGGCTCTGGGGATGCTCCGGGACCTCCACGTCCTCTCCGGCGATCTTTGCCAGGTACTGCTCCGTCCGGCTCTGCGGGAACTCGGGCAGATCCGCGTTCTCTCCGGCGATCTTCGCCAGGTACTGCTCATTCCTCGACTGCGGTCCCATATTGATCCTCCTAATCAGTTTTGTTTTTCAGCTTCCGGCGCAGCTCGTCCACCAGCGCCGGCTCGTCCCAGAACTCCGCCCGTGCCAGATAGTCCCGCCAGGTCTGGAGGCTGGATCCGCCGATCAGCCAGTCGATGTGCTCCACCAGGTTCGGCCGTATGTTTTCCGCCGCGGCGTCGCCGTGCCGGCAGATCATGAACTCGTGGAAGAAGGTGTCGTCTCCGTTGCCGAGGGCCCGCAGCACGGACAGCTCCGGCAGGGGGCTTTCCCGCTCCCAGGCGCCGGAGAGGACCCACTCGGCGCACTCCCGCGCCCAGGGATCCGGGATCCGCACGCACTGGAAGCTGTTCCAGGCGTCGTTGACGTAGACGCTGCCCCAGGCGTCCAGCCGGTCGCCGAAGTTGCGGCAGGCGAAGCCGTAGGCCACGCCCTCGTCGTATTCGCGGCAGCGCGCGCCGAAGTCGCTGCAGGGCAGCACGTCGTCCTGGATGTGCCAGGTGCCGCCCTCGCCGGTCCGGGAGGCGAAGGCCTCCATGCAGGCGGCCAGGTTGCCCCGACCCGCCTCGTCGTTCCAGATCTCGATCTCGTCGGCGCCGACGCCCCGGTCCTGCAGCATGGGCACCAGATAGCCCTCGACGTACCACATGCGCTGCGGGCATGCGTGGATCAGCAGTTTCATGTGTCCAGCTCCTCCGCCGCGCTGCTCTCCAGCGCCCGCCGCCGGGCGTAGGCGTCGCGCTTCTGCGCGTTGATCCGCGCCCGGTTCTCGGCGTAGAACTCCCGCCGCATGGCGTTGATCTTCTGCTGCGAGCCGTAGCCCTCGGCGTCGGCGTACATCTCGTAGTACTGGTCCGGGTCGTACCCGGCCACCGTCGTGTAGTCGTCGTAGCGCACCGCGTAGGTGCAGTCGCAGTTGGCGTGGACGTGGGCCGCGTGTCCGTTTTGGACCAGCCTGCGGCTGGCGTCCTGATACCCCCGGGAGGCCAGCGCTATGCAGAACGCGCAGGTGTCCCCGTGGGGGATCCAGGCGACCTGGGCCCCGTCCCGGATGGCATTTTTGACCGTCGTGTCCACGCCGGCCATCTTGACCAGCCGTTCCACGGCCCCGGCGACCATCTCCACGTTGTCAGAGGTCTTGAGCACGCCGTTGACGGCCTTGGCCGTCTCGGCGTAGGTGGCGGTGGCGGCGGCCTCCGCCGGGGGCAGGAATTTGCCGCTGGCCTCGGCCACGGCGTCGTACCAGGACGCGGCCAGCGCGCTCGTGCCCTCGCCGTACTTTGTTGCCAGCGCGTAGGCGTAGTCGATCAGGGCCTGCCGGTCGATGCTGATCAGTCCGCCCTGTTTGTTCACCCAGATCCGCAGCTCGTCCGCGGCCTTCTTCGACACGCTGCCGAGCCGCTGCACGAACCGGTCCCAGTCTTTTATGGATATGGTCATGGTTTCACCGCTTTGTCGTCGATATAAAGATCCGCGTAGATCTTCCGGCTGTCATGGCCGGCAAAGCGGACGGCGGCCGGGGCGTTTTGATTTATCAGCGTCGGCCGAAAGCCAAACCCGGCAAGAGTGTCTACGGCCTCGGCCAGCGATTTGCCTTCCCGGCACGTCCAGAGGATCACCGTGTGACCCTGGCGCTGGGCCCCGATCAGCCGGGAGATCAGCGGGAGATTCGGCTGAGAGCCGCGGACCAGCGTGTCATCGTAGTCGACCGCAATAATCACGCCTCCAGCTCCTCGATCAGCTGCATGCCCCGGGCCCGCTGCTCCTGGGAGTTGATCCGGCGGATCTCCGCCTGGTCGAAGCCCAGCATCTCCAGGAACACGTTCGTGTCCGCGAAGCCGGGCCGGGCGCTGGCGATCTTGATCGCCGCGTCGGCGGTCACGGCCACGCTGGGCATGGCGGGGTTCTTGAAGTGGGCCATGATCTCCCGCTGCTCCTCGGGCAGCTCGTCCATGGTCGTGTTCTGGCTGATGGCCAGCGCCATGAGCGCGATGGTCCGCAGCGTGTCGCCGTTGCCGGCGTTGAGCTCCTGGGCCTTGGCCACCAGCGTCTGGCTCTGGGCCAGGATGGCGTCGGAGCTCGTGGGGTTGGCGTCGTTGACCACGCCCGTGTCGGTCACGGTCAGGCCCGTGGCCGCGGCGAACTGCGCCGAGAGCATCCGCAGCATCTCCACGTGCGGCGTGATGGTGCCCTGCTGCAGCTGCCCGAAGGTGGGCCGCTCGCCGGTGTCCGGGTTGACGGTGGAGGCCAGGATGCTGCCCACATACTGCCGGAATTTCTGATTGATCAGCACGTCGTACTGCTCGTCGGTGACGCCGAGCAGGTATTTCTGTGGCGCCGTGGAGAACTCCAGGCCGATGGAGGCGTTGGCCAGCGTGCGGACGTAGCCCTGGATCAGCCGGCGCACCGGCTCTTTGATCCGGCTCCGGCCGAAGGGCTTGTCGCTCGTGGCGTTCCAGATCAGCGGCTCCATCAGGGGCCGGCCCATCATCTGCCGGAAGCCCTCCGCGGTCCAGCGCTCGTCGAAGCGCTGCAGCACCCAGACGTAGTCGTCGGTGTACAGGTTGATCAGCCGCGGCCGCCAGCTCCGCCCGTCCGGCACGTTGACCGGCGCCGTGTCGATCACGGCCAGGCCGTAGGCGATCCGCCCGCGCTCGCCATTCCACACGGCGGCCGACGTGGCGGGGGAGTGGAAGCGGATCTTGCAGCCGATGGCAGGATCCGGGGACAGCGTGGCGAAGTCGCAGCCGTACTTGAGCTCGTCCCGGGCCGCCTTCCGGTATTCGTACAGCAGCCGGTTCCCGCGGACGATTCGGTCCAGGGCCTCCACGCGCTCGCCGGAGGGGGAGACGTACCCGTCGAACATGCTCCGGGCCGCCAGCACGTCCACCGTGTTGGCGCCCCAGGCGCAGCCGATCTCCAGGCCCTGCATGCCTTCCGGCAGCGCGATGCCGAGGTTGACCTCGCTCAGAGGGATCTTCCCCTCGTAGTATTTGTTTTTCTTTTCGTTGGCGCTGCGGTGCTTCTCATAGGTCTGCAGCAGCTCGGCCAGCTGGTTTCGCGCCTGCGTGCTCAGCCCGGTCACACGGCCGGGGTCGATACCGAGTATCATCCGATCCTCATCCTCCTCGTCGGGTCTCGTTTAGAGGTCTTGGCGCCCCAGAGCGCCAGCGCCGCCGCCTCGATGGGGGCGCAGTTGTCTCCGCCGAAGCCCCAGCCGCCGCTGATCGGCCGCCGGACGGCGGACACGGCGCTCTCCCGCAGGGCCGGCTGGCCCCGGTACCAGGTCACGGACTTCTCCGCCAGGGCGTCGGTGAGCGTGCCGGCAGCAGCCGCCACGTCCCGGCCGGTGGGCCGGATCACGCTGCCCTTCATGCGCCAGGTCTCGCTGATCCGCTCGACCAGCACGTCCGCGCCGTTGCGCCCGTCTATCACGACGCAGCTGGCCCGGCCGTAGCGCTCGTTGAGCCACTCGGCCAGCCATCGCGTGCCCATGCCCGTGGGCCGGCGCTCGATCAGGGAGATCCGCGCGGGGCCGTCAGAGGGCACCACGGCGCCGCAGAGACACACCTCCGCGCCGTCGGCGGTGAACTTGACGCCGTAGGCGGTCTTGCCTTCGGGCCGTTCCTCGCCGCTCTCGCAGGCGTCCCAGACGTCCGCGCTGATCGCGTAGTCCAGCTCGTGGGCCAGCACCGGGCTCCACCAGCCCAGCCGCTCCCGGGCGAAGTCGTCCCGGGGCAGCGTGGCCAGCTCGGTCTCGGTGAAGTCCTCGGTGAGCCGGATCCCCAGCGCGGGATTGACCGCGGCCCACAGGTCCCGGTCCTCGATCCGGATCTGCTCCGTGTTCTCCGCCTCCACGCTCCACTCGTGCCAGGCGTCGTGTGCGCCCGGCGCGTCCAGGCATATCGCCCGCCGGCGCCGGAAGGCGGCGCCCGGGCTGCCGGGATAGGGGGGAGTGCCCGTATAAATGATCTGGCGGCTGTCCGTGGAGGACGCCGCCAGCGTGGCCATGACTGCCGCCATCTGATCGTCGGTCAGTTCCTGGGCCTCGTCGTATATCAGCAGGCCGATGCCCGCAAAGCCGCGGCCCCGTTCCCGGGACCGTGTGGAAAACTCGATGCTGCCGCCGTTGATCAGCTCGATGCCCTCCTCGCCGTTGGTCCAGCGGATGTTGCGGACCATGGCCTGCACCTCCGGATGCCGGCGGTCGGTGAACATCGCCGCCAGCCGGCGGAAGCTCTTTTTGGAGGTCACGACCTGGTGGGCCGTGTGCAGGATTCGCTCGCCCAGGGCCACCATACCGAAGAACTCCCGGGCCTCCAGGCAGACGTTCTTGCCGTTCTGCCGGGGGACCGAGAGTCCGCAGCTTGTCGCGTTATAGGCGCCGGTCTCGTCCCGGCCGAGCCAGCAGTTGAGGATCGTCTGCTGCCAGGGGTCCAGCTCGCAGCCGTAGGCGGCCATGAGCGTGGCGGCGTCGCCGCCGTCGGTGGAAGATCTGGGCGGCTCCACCCGGATCCGCGGGATCTGGCTACCCCTCATGTGCCGTACTTCCCCCGCACGATGGACAGCACCGTCTTTTCCGGCACTTTCTCGCCGGTGCCCTCGCTGGTGCCCATGCTCTTGATCCGGCGCAGGCCCCGCGGCGTCAGGCCTAAAGCGTCCCGCAGCGCGGCGATTTCCCGTTCGTTGGACCGGATCACCGCGTAGTGGGGATCCATCGCCGACGGCGCCCGCCCCGGCGGCGCCGTGTCCTTCCATGCCGCCCGGATCCGGGAGGTTTCCCTCTCCAGGATGCACAGGGAGTGCACCACCGGCCAGAAGGCTTCGTTCCAGGTCCCCAGCGCGATCATCTGCGCACGGACCTTGTCCTCTTTGGTCATGTTGTCACCTCGGGGGTATCAGACCCCGCGCCCGCCGGGAGCTGGGCGTCAGCCCGAACTCCGCGCCGGCCGTCATGCACTGGCGCAGCAGCCGGTCCTGGCACCCGGCCCACCTGTCCGCCTCGGCGGCGTCGCCGCGGGCGATGGCGGCCATGGTCAGCTTCGACACCCGCAGGTACTCGTTCTCGCTGACCACGTACCGGGCCAGCGCGTCCGCGTCCAGCGCGGTGAGCGTGCCCATGGCGGCAAGCACCGGCGCCAGGGCGTCGAAGCGCTCCCGCAGCGCCGCGTCCAGGTAGGACGGTGCGGCGATCTCAGCCATCGAGGAGCACCGCCTTCTTGCCGGTGAACTCCTCCCAGCGCCGGATGATCACGTCGCAGTAGTGCGGGTCGATCTCCATCATGCAGCACCGGCGGCCCGTCTGCTCGCAGGCGATCAGCGTGGTGCCGCTGCCGCCGAAGGGGTCCAGGACCGTCATGCCCTCAAGCGTGCCGTCCAGGATCGCGTTGGCCACCAGCGCCACCGGCTTCATGGTCGGGTGCAGCCGGCTGTGCATCGGCTTGGGGAAGTCCCAGACCGTGCTCCGGAAGGCGCCGGCGCGGTAGTTGTGGTGAGAGTCCGTCCAGGTATAGAAGATCGGCTCGTGCTGGTAGTCGTAGTCCAGCCGCCCCACGCTGAAGGTGGGGGCGTTTTTGCGCCACATCAGGACGTGGCGGACGGGAAGCCCGGCGTCCCTCATCATCATCATCATCATCAGGCCCAGGGACCCGCCCTGCGGGCTGGTGACGTAATAGCAGGCGTCCGGGGCCGAAGCCCGGCGCGCGTTTATGAAGGCAGCCTTAAGCAGCTCGTAGAGCTCCGCCTCCGGCAGCGTGTCGCCTTCGATGTTGTCCTTGCACCGCCCGCTTTTCCCCCCGACCTCGTCGAGGAGCTTGTTCTTGTCGCCGATGGCGATGCCGTAGGGCGGGTCCGTGAATACCATGTCGGCAAGCTGCCCCCCCCCCGACGCACAGCTGTACGTCGGGCAGAGACGCGGCGTCGCCGCACATGAGGCGGTGATCGCCCAACTGCCAGAGCTGGCCCCGCCGCACGGTGGGCTCCTCGGGCGGCTCCGGGTCGAAGTCGTCCTCGGTGATCTCCGGAGGCTCAGCCGCGCCGTCGTCCAGCTGCAGATCCGCCGCGTCGAAGCCCGTCAGATACAGGCCGAAGCCGGCGTCGCGCAGCGCCTGGAGCTCGCCGGAGACGAGCTCGTCGTCCCAGGCGGAGAGCTCCGCCAAGCGGTTGTCCGCCAGGATGTACGCCCGGGCCTCGGCCTCGCTCAGATGCTCCACCGGCACGCAGGGCGCTTCGGTCAGTCCTTCGGCCTTCGCCGCCTCCAGGATCCCGTGGCCGGCCAGCACCGTGCCCTCCGCGTCGATCAGCAGCGGCCGCACAAAGCCGTAGGTCCGCAGGCTGGCGCGCAGCCTGTCGATCTGCTCCGGCGTGTGGATCCGGGCGTTGTTCGCGTAGGGCCGGAGCTCCGCGATCGGCCGGATCTCCAGGCGGTTGGTCATGTTCACAGAATCGGCCTCCAGTGTCCGCGGGAGCCGTCCGCAGATCGCGTCCGTGTCCCGCGCAGGTTGGATTTTATCACGCACCCCCGGCCCGAAAATTCTTCTCGGGGGTATTTCGGCGCTGGCGCGATGTGGTTGCGTGCTGGCCCCAGGGGGGACCACCCCCCACCCCTCGCGCTACCACTTGCCGTCGCTGGTGAAAATCTTCGCGGCCGCGACACTTTTCGTTTCGTTTGGCAGCTTGTTCGACTTCGCTGCGTTGCACACGTAGTGGGCGGGGGCCAAATTTTCGGGATCCCTGCACGCCGCCTCGGGCGACTCATAGCCGAACTCGCGCCACCTGGACACGGGCCGCACCTCGTCGACGACGAAGGACAGCGGGTGCTGGGGGTCGGACGGCTGATCGTACCGGATCGGACCGAGCCCCCCCCGGCAGATATGGCAGGGGGCATTTTCGGCGCGCATCCTGGCGCGGACCTTGCGGCGGAAGGCGCCGTTGGCGCTGCGCGGATTATATCCCCGGCTCATGCTTCCCCTCCGGTCCAAACTGGACCACGCGAAAGAGAGGCGCCCCGTGCACCTCTCCGCCTACACCATAGCACGCTGTCACTGTGCAATTCTATCACAAAATTTTTCCACAGCCTCCAGCGCCTGCCGCCGGGTGTACATGAGCTGCCGCCAGGAGAGCGCCAGCTCCACGGCGACCATCTCCCAGGTCTTGCGCTGGCCGTGCCGGTCGCGGCAGTCGATGTAGTACGCGGTGAGCACCTGGCGCTGGCGGGGATCGGGCAGCCTGGCGATGGTGCGCACGGCCTGGGCCTTCATGGCGGACAGGTCGCGGATCCGGTCGTAGATGGCCTCGTCGAGCTCGGCGATGCCGTCGAACCGGTGCGGGTCGGCGGAGTGCTGGACCACGACGCCGTCGAGGGGCGCGGTGGTGCTGGTGGCCTGGGCGTATGCGTCGAACATGCTGCGGCGCAGGATCTGGATCTCGTCGTCGGCTGCGCGGACCTGCTGCAGCCATTCCTGGGCGTTCATGGCGGTCACCTCCGCGTACATCGTAGGGCGGCCCGGCACGCCCGGTCAAGGCCTCCCGGGGCTTTTCTCCGGCCCCTGTCCGGAGGATATACACTACCCCAAGTCAGAAAAATAAGGGGCCGGGGGGCGGCGGTCAGCCTCCGTCGCCGCGTTTCTTCTTCGGATCCGGGCGCGGCTCCCGGTAGGGGAGGATGTATTTGTAATATACGAAGGTGCCCCACTCGTTCTGGTCCTCGCTGTGTTCGAGGATCACGGCGCCGGCGGGCAGGGAGGAGGGCGTGATGGTCAGCGCGTCGTCCACGAGCTCGCTGGTCCGGGTGGGCCGGCGCAGGCCGCGGCTGGGGGTCCAGCACTGTTTGCCCACCGGCGGGCGCTCCTTGCACATGTACCGCGCGCGGCTCTCGTAGCTCTCCCCGGCCTCCAGCAGCCCCTCGAAGTCCACGTTGTCGCCCCAGGCGGCCCAGAGGGACCGGATCTCGTCGTAGTCGTGCCCGGTGGCGTTGATCACCGCATGGTGGTGCCACCTGCCCTCGCTGCCGTCGTCGCGGATGTGCTCGGTGCATTTGATATAGAGCACGCGCTCCCCGCGGGCGGCGCGGGCCAGCCGGAGCAGCCGCAGGAAGGCGTTGAACCGGCGCAGCGCGGCCTCCCGCGTGGGCGGCGCGTCCCGGTATGTAAAGGTGACGAACAGGTCGCCCCGGTCGAAGTTGGCGGCCATGAGCTCCTCGCAGGCCTCCCGGGAGGTCCGGGCGTTCTGCCGCTGCCGGGCCTCGGAGCTGCGGCGCGTCTTTTCGGCGCGGGTCTTCGGGTCGTCGGCGGCGGTGGCCTGGGAGTACAGCAGGATCTTCCCGAGCCTGCCGGCCCGCACGCTGATCAGCCGTTTGGTCTTTGCCATCTTCGTCACCTCATGCAATAGTACCTAGTTCCAAAGAAGAAGGGGGCCTCCGGGGGGAACATGGTTCCCGCCCGGAAATCGCGCCGCCGAAGGCGGTGATCAGACTTCCGCAGAAGTCTGCGCGATTACAAATGCAGCGCCCGCGCGCGGGAGGAGTCATCCCGCGTTTGGACGCTGCACGGATACGGAGGCTCGCGGCATTCGAGCATCTTCAACATAGCACAGGCGCGTTAGTGTTTGTCAATCCTAAAATTCACGCGATCCCGGAAGTGCCTGACGCACAAGGGAAAATTCGCGTTTTCCGGCCGGTCAGCCGGATCTGTCCCGCCTTGCCCAGTCGGTGAGCAGATCGCACTCAGCAAGGAGCTGACGGTTGACCATGTCCAGGGTCAGGTTGCCGCGGCGGATGGAGTCGCTGATGTTGAGGATCTCCGCCTTCACGGCCAGAATGTCCTCCACGCCCGGGTGGCACTTGCTGACCCAGGCCCAGAGAAACACCAGCAGGTCCGCGTTCATCTGCTCGGTCCGGCTCCACCGCTTGGGCTGCCGCTTTGACTTGCCGCTCATGCGTTATCGCCCCCTGGGATCCAGGCGGAGGATCATCAGGGTGATGATGACGAGCTGAATACTGATCAGGGCCAGTTGCATCCTCATTCCCGCGCCTCCCGTCATGCGCCCAGCACGGCGTTCAGCTGCTCCAGTATGCCGGCCAGACGGCTGATCAGCTCGAAGGTCTGCATCAGGTCCTCCCGCATGTTCCGGGGCTCGTCCGGGCAGTAGGGGGGCACGTCGTCGCCGGAGACGAGCCGCAGCATCGCGTCCGCACACTGGCCGCAGGCGGCGGCCTGCTCGCGGATCCGCCGGACCAGCACGCCCACGTTCGGGAGCTCGGCTACGCAGACATCTGCGTTAATCGGTGCCTTTGCGTTTGTCTCGTACATTGTCGTCATCCTTTCTTCAATCATTTTTCACCCATCATGCACATGACGGTGACCGCCATGCCCAGCACGGCGCCGGCGGCGAACAGCCCGAGCATGACCCGCCCGGTGGCGTCCAGGCGTCCGGACGCGGCCACCGGCACCAGCCCGGCGATCAGTCCGATCAGGAACCACGTCGCCTGCCTCACGGCTCCGCCTCCCTGTCCTTCCATTCGGCCAGCGCGTCGAGCAGGTCAGACACGTTCACCTCCATGGGGTCCTCGCCGTAGTCGGTCAGCAGGGCCCTGGGGTCCAGCTCCAGCAGGACCGCCGCGGCCAGCACGCTGAATTTTTCCAGCTGGGCCTCGCTCATGCCCGAGATCCGCTGCCCGCAGCACGGGCAGGCGTCCCCGTTTTTGTATCGTCTGATCTTGATCATGCTTCCGCCTCCCGTTTGTTCTCCCACCAGCCTACGCTGGTCTCCCCGGTCACGGTATTGGTCAGCACCTGCACGGTGCAGTCCGGGAAGATGTCTTCACGGTCGAACAGGGGAGAGGAGACCCGCGCCCGCCGGTTCCACTTCCGGATCGCCCCGTCTGGCGAGATCTTCCAGCTGATGTACAGCCCGCAGGCGGGGCAGCCGACCCAGCCCTGCCGGACCTGCCGCCCCTGCGAGTCTTTGAGCTTTCCCGGCCCGCCGCAGCACGGGCAGGCTTCAATCTTCTCCATCATTCCCATGCCTCCGCGGGGATCGCCGTCGCCGGCGTCCACCAGTCGTCCCCGTCGATCTCGATGTCGTTCTCGCTCTCGTCGTAGACGCCCCACCACTTGCCGTCGTGGTACTGCGCCAGCTGGATGTCGTAGGAGTAGCGCCCGTCCCAGACCGTCAGCAGGAAGGCCAGCGTCCAGCCCGTGGGCGGATCGTTGACGCAGCTGCGCCACGTCCGGTCGCTGACCGCCACCTGCGGCGCCTGCGCCGGATCGGGGGGCGGTGCTTTCACCGCCTCCGCGTCCGCCTTCACCGGCGCGGGCCTGTTGTTGGCCTCGAAGGCCGCGTCCAGGGCGTTGGCCGCCAGCGCGTCGTAGATGGCGCCCCAGCCGATGTGCCACTCGATGGGCTTCTTGAACCGGATCCCGGTGGGCTCGCCGTCCCAGTCCAGCCCGTCCTCGCCGTGGCCGGCGTGGCGGAAGGTCAGCTTGAGCTGGTCCATGCCGTCCTTGCGGTTGGCGAACCGGGCCGCGGAGAAGTACCCGGCCAGCTGCGCCCGCCGCACCAGCTCCCGGTCCACTTTGGACACGTCGGTCTCGTAGGCCAGCGGATCCGCGCAGCCCGGTTTGGTCAGCGGGGGATGGGCCAGCGTCTCCTCGATGTGGCGCACGGTGATGGCCTTGTCCTCGATGTGGTGGTCGATCACCCAGTCGGCGGCGTTCATCTGCTCGTCGTAGCTGCACTGGCTCAGCCGGTAGGCCACCGACTCGTTGATCTTCTGCTCCTCCCACTTGCGCTGCCAGCCGGGGTAGGTCAGATTGTTTTTGATGGCCTCCAGCCGCGCCAGCCGGGTGGATGAGATCTGCAGCGCCTCGGCCACGCGCTCCCGCATCCTGCCGGGCAGCTCCACGCCGCGCTCCTTCATCCGCGTGAGGATCTCCGTGGTCTTTGCCGCCTCTTTCTGCAGCTCCGGCCCGGACTTCACCCGCTGGGCGTTGGCGTGGATCAGCATCAGCTCCTCCCGGTCCGCGTCCTCGGGCGTGTCGTAGACCACGCAGGGCACCAGCTCCCAGCGCGCCCGGTCCTCGCGCTCGCTCTCGTACAGGTACCGCAGCGCCCGCAGCCGCCGGTGTCCGCTGATCAGCTTGTACCGGCCGTTGACGCCTTCCACCACGCCCAGGGGCGTGAGCAGGCCGCTGACCTTGATGCTCTCGGCCAGATCCTGCTCCAGGAAGTCCACGCTGTAGAAGTTCTTCCAGTTGGCGTCGATCTTTGAGATCTTCACAAGGGTGATCTCCATGGGCCGCGGCTCCGCCGACGGCTCCAGGTAGTCGGTGATCTTAAACGCTTTCGCCATTGTTCTCGTCCTCCGTTTCCCGCAGATATTCGTCGGCCAGCATCCGGTAGTCGTGCCCGGCCCGGCCCTTGGGGTCGTACTCGCCCACGGGCTTCCGGGCGAAGGTGGCCTCCTCCACCTTCACGCTGCAGTGGATCTCGGTGTCGAACACCGCCCCGCGGAAGGTGGAACGCAGCATCTCCCGGCCCTCCCGGCACAGGCGCGTTGCCTGCACCATCGTCAGCAGCACGTGGTAGTCCGGCATCCAGCGCCCGGCGCCCATGAGCTGCTGGATCTGCGTCACCAGCTCCCCGGTCCCGGCCTGGGAGAAGGCGTCGGCCTTCGTGGGGATGATCACGTCCTGGCTCACGCTCAGCGCGGCCACGCTGGCCGCCGTGAAGCTGGGCGGGCAGTCGATGACCACGTGGTCGAAGGCCCGGTCGTTCCGCAGCACGTTGATCAGATCCCGGAACCGGCGCAGGGCCTCGCTGCCGCCCTCGGTCATGCTGGCCAGATCCAGCGTCAGCAGGCCCATGTCCGCGCCCAGCAGCCACAGGTTGTCCCGGCCGGTGGGGGAGACCACGTCCTCCCAGTAGGTCTCGGCCTCGCCGGAGAGCACCTGCGTCAGCGTGGGATCCTCCGGCGCCGCGCCGAAGAAGTCCGTGGCGTTGTGCTGCGGATCCGCGTCGATCAGCAGCACCCGGCGGCCCCGCTTGGCCAGGATCGCCGCCAGGTTGCAGGCGGTCAACGTTTTCCCGGTGCCGCCCTTGAAGTTTGCGATGGATAATACTCTCACCGTTTTTGCCTCCGTTCATGTGATGGGTTTGTTGTAGATCGAAAACTCCCGCATCCCGCCGTAGATGGGCCGGGCGACCCGGTCCTCCGGCGGCGGCAGGATATAGCTCTCCCGGAACCGGCGCCGCTCCCAGGGGTACTCGCCGGGGAAGGTGAACTCCACGGTGTAGAACCGGCCCTCCGGGTGCACGTACACCACCGTGCCCTCCTCGCCGGGCAGCAGGCTGCCGCCCTCCATGCCGTACTCGATCCGGGCCCGGACCCGGTCCCCGACCTTCACGTCCACGGCGTCGCCTCCCCGTCGGGCAGCTCGTCCATCTTCACCTGGGCGCGCTCCGCCTCGGCGGCGGCCTGCCGGGCCTCCCGGTTGGCGTCCATCTTCTCCACGCGCTCCCGCGCGCCGGCCACGGCGGGGTCCTCGTAGGGCGGCACGTAGTCAAAGCGCATGTGCCGCGCGTCGAAGTGCAGGATCATCCGCGTGCAGGGGCCGTCCTTGTTCTTGTCCACCTTGAGGATACGGTTGCTGCCGTAGTCGTTGAGGTCGGCCAGGTCCAGGATCAGGATCGCCTCGGCGTCGTGGATCAGCTGGTGGCTCTCCCGCAGGTTTTCCTTCGAGAGCTCCGGCCGCTTGCCCTGGTTGTTTTTCTGCGGCGGCGTCACCTGGCTGAGGCCCACCACCGTGCAGCCCAGCTGCAGCGACAGGGTGTGCAGCCCCATGGACACGGCCCGGACCTGCTCGCTGGGCGTCTCGCCCTTGGAGGCCACGAGCTGGACGTAGTCCACGAAGATGACCTCGTACTGGCGCATCAGCGTCGTGGCGCGGATGTCCTCCACGGTGCAGCCGGCGGCCTCGATCAGCTCGAAGGGCACGGCCTGATCCGCGCTCATGCTCTGCGTGATCTTGACCCAGTCAGGCATGGTCAGACGCCTGCGCTTGATGTCCGGCAGGGCCACGTCCGCCCGGTTGGCGATGATCCGGTCCGCCGCGTCCTCCTGGCTGGTCTCCAGCGAGAAGAAGCCCACGCGCCGGCCGCTCTTGGCCAGACCCATGGCGATCTGCAGCGCCAGCGCCGTCTTGCCGACGGAACTCTCCGCCGCCAGCACCACGAAGCGGCCCTGCGTGACGAACAGCCGTTCGTTGAGGGCGGGGAAGCCCCAGTCCAGGAACTCCGCCGGCGCGGGGTTCTGCGTCCGGTCCAGGAAGTCCTTGGCCATCTCCTGATAGCCCGAGATCCGGATGCTCTCCCGCTGGGCCAGCATCCCCTGGGCGCGGAGCAGCAGCTCCCGCGCCTGGTCGGCGTGCTCGCACTCGAGCACCGCCGCGGCCAGGTTCTGCAGCTGCCGCAGCCGCGCGTAGTCGGCCACGATCCGGCAGTAGGTTTCCCAGCTCGCCGTGGTCGGCGTGGCGATCATGGCTTCCTTCACGGTGTCCCGGTAGGCGCCGCCCACCCGGTCCACCAGCGTCACCGGATCCACCGGCTTCCGGTCCAGCCAGAGCTGCCGGCAGGCGGTGAACAGCGTCCGGAAGGTGGCGTCGGTGAAGTCCTCGGGGCGGAGCCGCTGCATGATCTCCGCGGTCAGCTTTTCCGGCTCGATCATCAGCACGCCGATCACGGACTGCTGCGCCTGCTCGGCGGCCCAGGCCGCCCGGAACTGCAGCGCGTCGTTTTCCGGTGTCAGATCCATTCGAGGTCACTCCTTCCGGCCGGTCTCGCCTCCCGGCGCGGCTGCGCCGGATCGTCCCAGCCCTCCCAGCCGTATCCGTTGAGATAGGTGGACAGGTGGGGGATCCCCACGCCGCGCTCCCATTCGTCCGTCCGGCTCTGGATCTCCAGCGCCCGGGCGATGCCGTCGATCAGCGCCTTGTCCGGGTGCAGGGCCTCCCAGGCCCGGATGGCCCGCTGCTTGTTCCCGCGCTTGTCGTGGGGGTACCAGGCCCACAGCCGGGCGAACCGTTCCGGCTCCCAGTCCGGGGCGTCCTTATGTACGCGGTCCCGCCGCCCCCCCTTGGGGGGACTATAGGGGGGTATATTATTACTTGGTAGGTTAGTCTTTGGTTGCGTGCGGTTTTCCGATGTCGGAAAATCGCATGCGGTCGGCGTTTGATTTTCGCACGCGGACGGCGTGCGGTTTTCGCATGCGGACGGCGTGCGATTTTCGCATGCGGTGTCCCGGGGATCCTCGCACACGATGTAGTCCGCGCCCGAGAACTTTCCGCCGCCGGCGCGCTGCTGGTCACCGCGGACCACATACCCCGCCGCCTCCAGCTCGTTCATCGTGCTGCGTACCGCGCTCAGCCCGTCCCTGTGCTGCCGGGCCAGCCAGTCGAGCGTAAACTCCCAGTCGTCCGGCTGCCGCAGCATGAACACCAGCAGGCCCAGCGCCTTGTAGGACAGCTTCGGATCGTCCACCAGGCCGTTCTCCAGCTGGGTGTAGTTTCGCAGTTTCCTGCGGACCCTGACCGTGGCCATTCACAGCACCGCCCTCTCCGGCCGGTTTTTCATCGCGGCCTCCCGCGTGGGGAAGAACACCCGGCGCAGCTCCGCGTCCCGGATCAGCGGGAAGTCGTTGATGGTCCAGAGCACGCCGTCCGGCTTGAACACCGCCGCCGCGTCGAACACCGTCATGGCCTCCAGCACCGGGTGGCGCCCGGCGCAGTCCTGCGCCGCTCTGGATCCCCAGCTCTCGCCCCGGTTGACCGGGCAGACGGCGGAGACCATGTCCATGCAGCCGTCCTCGTCGCACAGGTTCGCCCGCCAGATCCAGACGGTCCGGCCCTCCTGCAGCCACTCCGGCAGCACGGCCACGCGGCCCTCCCGCGCTGATTTTTCCATGTATTTCCGGCTCATGCGAACGCCTCCATGACCGGCGGGCATTCCCTCTCGATCCTCTCGAAGTCGATGGGGACCTCGCCGCGTTCCCAATAGCTGACAGCCCTCTGAGACAGCCCCAGCAGCTCGCCCAGCTCCACCTGACTGCAATTATGGTCTTTCCTCCATCGCCGCAGCGCGGCACCGATCTCCGCGATCTTATCGCGGTTGGCCTCGTAGTAGGCCCGCTTAGCCTCCGCGATCTTATCGCGGTTGGCCTCGTAGTAGGCCCGCTTAGCCTCCGCGATCTTATCGCGGTTGGCC
>JAFXYJ010000002.1 GCA_017541825.1 Oscillospiraceae bacterium
AAGGCGCTGATCGCCCGGCTCGGTATCTGGTGGACTGTGATGGTGATCACGGTGGATCTGATCGGCATACTGGTTTCCCTTCCCCTGCAGTGGAAGATCCTGCACCTGACACGGTTTCTCAAGGACAAGATCGAACAGGCCGCGAGAGATCACGCCCAAAAATGCGGCCCTGTGCCGATGAAGTGGATGAAGTACATCCTCATCACCGTAATCGTCATTTTTGATTTCTATCTTCTGCAATACAGCCTTCTCCTCTTCCCCGATGTGCTCTTCAGCATGAAGCCGAAGTATCTGCTGACCTTTTTTGCGATCCTCTTCGCGACATATCTGGTCCTGGCGCTCATCTTCCAGCGCTGGCGCCTCACGATGCTGATCGGCAACATCTTCTTTTCTGTCTGGTCTGTCGGCAATTACTATGTGTATCTCCTCCACGGCAGCCCGCTTTACTTCAGCGAACTGGCCAACGTCCGCACGGCGATGGACGTGATCCACGATTACACCGTCTCCATAACACAGGTCCCCTGGGATGTGCTCGGGCTGGCGGTTTTGTCCTTCGTTGTGGCCCACGTCCTGTGGATCGTCGACCGTGAGTATCGCGCATTCAGCTGGAAGACAGTCGTCGCCAGGGTCTGCGCCGTTGCCGTCCTCATCTGTCCGATTTACAGCAATCTCGTAAAGAAAAGCTCCGACAAGATCATCGGTGCGCTGCCCACCTACTACGCATCCTCCTACGGATTCGGCTGTATGGCCGTTTATGAGGTCGCCCGGACCATGAACCCGATCATCATGCCGGAGGGTTATTCCCCGGACAAGCTTCCTGCGCCGACAGTGACCTATGCCGAGGTAGACGGGGAGGCGCCGGATATCATTCTCATCATCAACGAGACCTTCTGCGATCTGGATTACTATACCTCCGTGGAAGCGGACCGGGATTATATGGCGCCGTTTTACGGTATCGAGAACGCATTTTACGGTCACGCCCTCTCTCCGGTCATCGGCGGCGGAACAAACAATACCGAGTACGAGACTCTGACCGGTCTTCCCTATTACCTTGTCACTGCCTACGCACCGTTTAATTATTTGAATTTCAGGAACATCAACTGCAACGCGGCCCAGTATTTCAGCCGTCTCGGTTACCATACCGAAGCGGGGCATTATTTCAGCAAGGTCAATTATCACCGCTCCACCGCCTATCCCGCCATGGGCTTTGACCGGTATCTTCTCGGTCCCCCGGACAACCTTTCCACGGAAATGAACGGTGTGCGCGAGCATCTTGACAAGAGCTATTATGACGTGCTGGAACAGGAATATGAGCTCGTGTCACAGGAAGGCTCCCCGCAGTTTTCCTATCTGCTCACCTATCAGAATCACGGCGGGTACAAGCGGAACTCAGCGGAATTCGATACTGTCCACACCGGGGCGAATTTCGGTCTGTACTCTGAGGAGGTCAATGAGTATATCTCCAGTGTATCTCTGTCAGCCACTGCCTTCGTCGAACTGACGGAGTATTTCTCCAAAGTGGACCGTCCGGTGATCATCTGTATGGTCGGCGACCACGCTCCCAACTTTATCACGATGCTCCCGACAGACCGGGATCTGACAAAGCTTGAGACAGAGATCGCCCAGCGGGTCGTCCCCTACGTCGTCTGGAGCAATTACGGTCTGGACCTGTCCGGCTGCCGCAAGTATGTCAATATGTACACCCTGCTGCCGCAGCTCCTCTCCGTCGCCGGTCTGCCCGTGACACAGTTCTATCAGACGGTCCTGGACATGAACGAGCAGTTCCCCGGCTTTTTCAACGACGGGCTGTATCTGGACGCCGACGGGAACACCGGCAAATATGACGTCAACGATCCGCGTTTCGACATCATCACGCAGTATCTGTATATGAGCTACAACGCCCTCAACGGCTGCGATGAAGAGGATTACATCGAGGAGATGTTCCTGCCGCAGCCGACGGCGGAATGATCCATACAAAAAAGAGAGAGCCTTGAAGGTTCTCTCTTTTTTGTATATCCAGTGCGGGATCAGCCGTCCTGCCGGCCCTCCCCGATCTCCGGGAGCTCCAGCGCCAGATACTGCTCCACGATCTTCAGCACCGACTCGTCCTTGAGGATCATGGAGATCTCGATGCGCCTGTTGGCGGCGCGGCCCGCTTCGGTGTCGTTATCGGCCACAGGCCGGGTCTCGCCGTAGCCCGCGGCGCAGAAATACTTGGCATAATCGGCCAGCTTGCCGTTTTTGCCCGTGAGCAGGTAGGTCAGCACGGAGTTGGCGCGGTCGGTGGACAGCTCCCGGTTGGACTCGTCGCTGCCGGTGCTGTCCGTGTGACCGGAGATCACGATGCTGTCCACATATTTGGCGTTTTCGCTGTCGGACAGGAACAGCGCAAACACGTCGATGAGCTGGTTGAGCACCGCGCGGCTGTCCGGCTTGATTTCCGAAGAACCCAGGTCGAAGAGCACGCCCTCGCTGAGGATGATGTTGCCGTTGTCGCCGATGGACACCTTGGAGGCGTCGCCCATGACCTCGACGATGTTGTCGCGGATCTGTTCAAGGATCGACAGGCGCAGTACGGCGATGGTCTGCATCTGTGAGCGCATCTGCCGCAGCTCCGTGTTCGCGGCCGCCAGGTATTCCTCCTGCCAGTCGATGAGCTCCTGCTGCTCGGCGATGGTGTCCTTCTGGCCGGAGATCTCCTCGGCGTAGGCGTCCAGTTCCCTGGCGTACTCGTCGATGCGCCGGGCGTACTGGGTGATCTCCTCCTGCTGGTTGTGCAGCGTCAGCTGCGCGTCCTCCAGATCGTCGGAGACGATCAGCAGCTGCGCCTGCGCGTCCTCCACCTCGGAGAGCGTGACCGAGAGCTGCGAGCGTGTCTCCTCCAGCAGCTCCTGGGTGTTCTGCAGGTCGTTGCCGGTGATCAGGTTCTGTATGTAGGACAGCAGCATCAGGAAAAACAGGATCAGCGCCACGGCGGACATCATGTCCGCGTAGGAGGGCCAGAAGCCCTGCTCGCCTTCCGCGGTGGTGACGAGGCTCCCCGCGCTGCCGGTTCGGACGCGCTTCATTGTCCCCGCTCCTTATCGGCGGAGCGGCCGGAGGCCTGCCGCAGGGCGTATGTGAGGTCCCGGATGGCCACGTCGAAGCGCTCCACCGTACCGCGCAGGTTGTAGTCCACCTCGGAAAAGTCATGCACGCCGGCATTGAACTTCTCCACCGTCTGGTGGAAGGCGACAAGATACGGCTTGCTCGACTCCAGCACGGCACGCAGATCGCCCGCGGCAGTCTGCAGCGTCTTCTCCATGCTTCCCGAGGCGGCGTCCAGCGCGGAGATCATCTGATGGATCAGCTCTTCGTCGTCCTTCGCCCGATCTGTCTCCAGCGCCGGCGCCACGGTGTGGTCCAGCCAGAGCTCCATACGGGTGACCAGCTTTTCCCGCTGTCCCTGGGGGCTGAACACCGTGCGCAGGATCGTGAGCAGGATTGAGCAGCCCGCGCCGACAAGTGAGGTATAGAACGCCACGCCCATGCCCGAAAGGGCCGACATGAGTCCCTCGCCCACGCTGTCGAGAACGCTCAGCCACTCGGAGGTGTTGCTGTAGCCGATGAGCTGCGTCAGCGACGCCACGGACAGACTCAGTCCCAGAAAGGTGCCGAAAAGGCCCAGGGTCACGAAGATCGACACCGCGTTGTTGAGGAAGCGTTCGGCAAAGAGCAGCCCCGACAGCTCCGAGGACATGGAATCCTCGATGATCCCCGGCGTGTTGGTGTCCTGTCCGAACTGCTTATAGGCCGCGGCAAACTCGTTGACCGTGTGTCGGAGGAAATCGTTGTCCTCCGGCTCGTCGTCGATCATGTCCGTGAGACGCCTGTAGCGCAGCCAGACATAGAAAAGCATGGCCAGCGCGGCCGCGAACAGCAGAACGATGACCACGATCACGATCAGGCCGGCCGCCGGCATATCCTTCAAACGGCTCAAACAGATCCCCCGCTTTCATAAATAGAATTTTTGTTATTTTCCGACATATTTTATTCCGTTTGTCATATATTGTCAAATACCATCTTTATAGACGGAGAATCACGGAGCGCGGTTCAAATCCGCTATGGCATTTTACCGCGCCTTATGGTATAATTCCCTTCTGATAAAGAAAACTTTGGACAGGGAGGTCCTTCGATGACAGCAGTCGAGAGATTCATGAAATATATCGCTTATTCCACCGCTTCGGATGAGGAGAGCACGGACAGCCCCTCCACCGCCAGACAGCTGACGCTGGCAAAAGCGCTGCGCGCGGAGATGGAGGAACTGGGTCTGGAAAACGTGCGCATCGACGGCTGCGGCAACGTGATCGGCACGCTGCCGGCCACGGAAGGCGTCAGCGCACCGACAGTGGCGTTCATCGCCCACATGGACACATCCCCCTCCGCCTCCGGTGAGAACGTCAGGGCACGGCAGGTGCTGTACGACGGCACGGAGATCGCGCTGGGCCACGGCGTGACCCTGGGCGAGCGGCAGTTCCCGGAAATGGCTGCCCTGCGCGGCAGGACGCTGATCGTCACCGACGGCAGCACGCTCCTGGGAGCTGACGACAAGGCCGGTATTGCCGAGATCATGACCATGGCGGAAAAGCTGCTCTCGGGCGGCACGCCGCACGGCGAATTGCGCATCATTTTCACCACCGATGAGGAGGTAGGCCGCGGGATCGAGGGGCTCGATGTGGCGGAGCTCGGCTGCGACTGGGGTTACACCGTGGACGGCGGCGCCCTGGGTTCCTATGAATACGAGAATTTCAACGCCGCCTCCGCAAAGGTGACGATCCACGGCGTGGGCATCCATCCCGGCAGCGCCAAAAACAAGATGAAGAACGCCTCGACGATCGCCATGGAATTCCACGGCATGCTTCCCGACAACCAGGTGCCCGAGAAGACCGAAGGCTATGAGGGCTTCATCCATCTGACCGGCATGTCCGGCGATGTGGTGACGGCCACGCTGCACTATATCATCCGTGACCACGACCGCGCGCTGTTCGAGCAGAAAAAAGCCGCGGTACGCGGCGCCGCGGCCATGATGGATATCATTCACGGCGAGGGCACCGCCGAGGTCGAGCTGCGGGACACCTATTACAACATGAAGGAAAAGATCCTGCCGCATATGCATCTGATCGAGCGCGTGGAAAAGGCTTTTTCCGACTGCGGCGTCACGCCCCGGGCCGAAGCCATCCGCGGCGGCACCGACGGCGCCATGCTGACCTGGGAGGGCCTCCCCTGCCCGAATCTCTCCACCGGCGGCTACAACTTCCACGGCGTCCAGGAATTCATCCCGACGGACGCGCTGGAGATGATGCCCGAGGTGCTGGTGCGTCTGGCGGCGGGCTTTGCGGAAAAATGACACGGGAGGCATACCATGGGTAAAACACTCACACGGATCATCAAGGTGATCGCCGCGGTCATGATCCCGGGCATCATCGCGATCACGCTCTTCTCCCCCGCCTGGGCCGCCCGCACGCAGGATGTGACGGTCAAGACCTTCACGCCGCTGCCGACCTGTGCCCCCGCGGATACACCCGCGCCCACGGCGGAGCCGGCGGCCGTCGCCGCGGCCGTGACGCCGACCCCGGGTCCCACGGCGACGCCCGAGCCGACGCCGACGCCCGAGCCGACGCCGCAGCAGTACACGATCTCCATGATCGGCGACTGCACCATCGCCAGCTATCCCAAGATCAAGGCATGGTCCAGCGCCATCGAGAACGTGATCAACGGCAACTACGCATATCCGTTCTCCAATACCGCGCAGATCTTCGAAGCCGACGATTTGACCATCGCCAATCTGGAGTGCAGCATTTCCGACCAGAAGGGTTATTCCGCCTCCACCTTCTCCTTCCTGGCCCCGGCCGCGTATACGCAGATCCTCACCGAGGGCAGCGTGGAGGTGGCGACGATGGCCAACAATCACGCCATGGATTTCGGGCAGGCCATCTATGACGACACGGCCGCCAACCTCACCGCGGCGGGGATCGCCAACTGCGGCGACGGCGAGAGCATCCTCCTGACCACCGACAGCGGACTGATCGTTGGGATCTTCGCCGCCTACAACGGCCACTATCCCAGCGTGGACACCGTCACCCGGGGCGTTCTGGATCTGAAAAACCGCGGCGCAGAGGTGATCGTCGTCTCCTGCCACTGGGGCGACGAGGCCAGCTACTACACCAACGCCAGCCAGGTCCAGGTGGCGCATGCCGCCATCGACGCCGGGGCGAACATCATCGTCGGCCACGGGCCGCACCGGCTCGAGCCCTACGAGGAATATAACGGCGGCGTGATCTTCTACAGCGTGTCCAACTTCGTCTTCGGCGGGAACACGATCCCCGCGGACATGGACACCGTGATCGCGCAGGTGGTCTTCGAGCGCTCTCTCGAGGACGGCACGATCTCCCTGGTGGAGGCCCGGGCGCTCCCCTGCTCCATCAGCAGCCAGACGGATATCAACGACTACAGGCCCACGCTCTTCGAGCCCGGCACGGACGACTATAAACGGGCCATGAGCAAGGTGGACGGGTCCTGGACCGGTGCCAATCAGACGATCGACTACTCCTTCATGCATCCGGAGAGGAACGGCTGAGAGCATTATACCGGGCCGCGCTGAAATCATGCTGAAGAAAACCTCCGCTGTGATGATCACAGCGGAGGTTTTTCGTATCTGTTTTTTACTTTTTGGGTTTGAGGATCAGGTTGATGAGCTTGTTGGGTACCACGATCGTTTTTACGATCTCCATGCCCTCGGCGTAGCCCGCGATCTTGCGGTCGGCCAGCGCCAGCTCCAGCAGCGTCTGCTGATCGGCGTCCAGCGGCGCGGCGACGGTGGAGCGCAGCTTGCCGTTGACCTGCACGGCGATGGTCTTGACCTCGTCGATCATCTTGCTCTCGTCGAAGACCGGCCAGGCGGTCTCGCAGGCCATTCCCTCAAAGCCCTGGAGCTCCCAGAGCTCCTCGGCGATGTGGGGAGCGAAGGGCGAGAGGAGCAGGAGTAGCGCACGGATATCGCCGCGGCTGGGCTCGTTGGCATAGAACTGGTTGACAAGGCTCATCAGCTGGGCGATGGCGGTATTGAACTTCATCTCCTCGATGTCGCTGCCTACCTTCTGAATGGCGCGGTGGACTTCCTTCTCGTTGGCCTTCGAGAGCTCGTCGCCCTCCCGGCGCTCCGAGGCGATGACCCAGATACGGTCGAGGAAGCGCTTGCAGCCGGCCACGGCCTTGCCGGACCAGGCAGCCGCCTTGGTGAAGTCGCCGATAAACATGATGTACACGCGCAGGGTGTCCGCGCCGTACTGCTCGACGATGTCGTTGGGATTGACCACGTTGCCCCGGGACTTGGACATCTTCTCTCCGCCCTCGCCGAGGATCATGCCATGGCTGGTGCGCTTGGCGTAGGGCTCCTTGGTGGGCACGGCGCCGATATCGTAGAGGAACTTGTGCCAGAACCGGGAGTAGAGCAGATGGAGCGTGGTGTGCTCCATGCCGCCGTTGTACCAGTCCACCGGCGACCAGTAGTCCAGTGCCTCCTTGCTCGCGATGGCGCTGTCGTTCTTCGGGTCCATATAGCGCAGGAAGTACCAGGAGGAGCCGGCCCACTGGGGCATGGTGTCCGTCTCACGCTGGGCGGGGCCGCCGCAGTGCGGACAGGTCGTGTTGACCCAGTCGGTCATCTTGGAGAGCGGGGATTCGCCGGTGTCGGTGGGCTCGTAGCTCTCCACCTCGGGCAGCAGCACGGGCAGCTGATCCTCGGGCACGGGCACCCAGCCGCATTTCGGGCAGTTGACCAGAGGGATGGGCTCGCCCCAATAGCGCTGGCGGCTGAACACCCAGTCGCGCAGCTTGTAATTGGTCTTGGGATGACCGAAGCCCTGCTCGGTGACCCACTGCTTCATGGCGGGGATGGCGTCCTTGACGGTCATGCCGTTGAGGAATCCGGAGTTGACCATGATCCCGGTGTCGTCCTTGAGCGTGAACGCCTCTTTTGTGATATCTCCGCCGCGGACCACCTCGATGATGGGCAGGCCGAATTTGGTGGCGAATTCCCAGTCGCGCTGGTCGTGGCCGGGCACGCCCATGACCGCGCCGGTGCCGTAGCTCATCAGCACGTAGTCTGAGACGTAGATGGGGATCTCTTCCCTCGTGGCCGGATTGACGGCGCGCACGCCGTCGAGCAGCACGCCGGTCTTGTCCTTGTTGAGCTCGCTGCGCTCAAAGTCGGACTTGCGGGCGGCCTCGTCCCGGTAGGCGGAAACCGCGTCCCAGTTGCTGACGGCGTCCTTCCACTTTTCCAGATAGGGATGCTCGGGCGAAAGGACCATATATGTCACGCCGAAGAGCGTGTCGCAGCGGGTGGTATACACGGTCAGCGGATCGCCGGCGGTGGTGGCAAAGGTGAGCTCTGTGCCCTCGGAGCGGCCGATCCAGTTTTTCTGCTGGATCTTGACCCGCTCGATGAAGTCCACGTCGTCCAGATCGTCGATGAGCCGGTCGGCGTATTTGGTGATGCGCAGCATCCACTGGCTCTTCTCCCGGCGGATGACCTCGCTGCCGCAGCGCTCGCAGACGCCGTCCACGACCTCCTCGTTGGCCAGCACGCACTTGCAGCTCGTGCACCAGTTCACGGGCATGGTGGCCTTGTAGGCCAGGTCGTTCCTGAACAGCTGCAGGAAGATCCACTGGGTCCACTTGTAGTAGTCCGGGTCGGTGGTGTCCACGCAGCGGTCCCAGTCAAAGCTGTAGCCGAGCATTTTGAGCTGGCGGGTGAAGTTGGCGATGTTGTCGCGGGTCACGATGGACGGGTGGATGTGGTTTTTGATCGCGTAGTTCTCCGTCGGCAGACCGAAGGCGTCAAAGCCGATGGGAAACAGCACGTTGTATCCGTCCATCCTCTTTTTCCGGCAGATGATGTCCATGGCCGTGAAGGGGCGGGCGTGGCCCACGTGCAGCCCCTGTCCGGAGGGGTACGGGAACTCGATCAGACCGTAGAATTTGGGTTTTTCAGAACCGGTCACGGCCGCGCCGGTCTTTTCGGAAAACCAGCGGTCCTGCCACTTCTTTTCGATACGGGCAAAATTGTATTCCATCTCTATGTTCGCTCCCTTTTCAAGGTGTGGTTTGCAGCAGTTCTTTATAGTCGAGCTTCTCCGCGTCGGACCACAGGCGGTCCAGCGCGTAGAACGAACGCATGTCCTCGGAGAAGATGTGCACGATCACGCAGCCGAAGTCCAGCAGCGTCCAGCCGCCGGTACGGTACCCCTCCCGGCGCAGCACCGGCTCTCCCGCTTCAGAGAGCAGCTTGTCCGTCTCGTCCGCCAGCGTCTTGGCGTGGGTATCGCTGGTGGAGGTGCAGATGATGAAGTAGTCGGCAAGCACGGTGACCTTGTCGGTTTTGAGGATCTCGATGTCCACGGCCTTTTTGTCGTCGAGCGCCTTGACGGCGAGTTTGGTGATCTCAAGGGAAGATAGCATGGTCAAACCTCTCTCTGTATTTAGAAATTCTGTTTTTTACAACGCTGAATAATCGAAAAACGACCAGAGCGCGGGGACGTCGCCCGAGGTGGAGGAAAGGCCGCCGGGCCCGCAGGTGAGCACGCGCAGGCTGTCGAGCCCGATGGGTACGGTAAAGGGATCGAGCCGTTCGTTGATCATCGAGAGCCACTCATCCGGCCGCAGGCTGACATAAGAGCCGCCGCGGATCTCCACGAGATCATGGGGCGCGGTGGCAAAGCGAACGCCGTCCCCGGGCAGGCTGAGCAGTTCGCGGATATAAAAGACGATGTTGCCGGCGGTGAGGTCGGTCTCGGTGTTTCCACTGATGATCCGCACGAGCTCCGGCAGCGCCGTGATGTTCCCGAGAGAGAGCATCTGCTCTGCCGCGGCGGCCAGAAAATCGTGCTGGAGTTCGATGCGCCCCATATCGCCGTCGGCGTAGCCGGTGCCGTCGTTGTTCCGGCGAAACCGCACCAGCCCCTCGCACTGCTCGCCGTTGAGATGCTGATATCCCGGTGACAGAGCGATATGCAGGCCCTGGGCGCCGTCGTCATAGCGCATGGCCCTCGGCACGTCGTACCATATGCCGCCCACGCAGTCGACGATCTCCCGGAAAGCGGCGGTGTTGACGATCACATAGTTGTCCACGGGGAATCCCAGCAGGCCGGCGACGCCGTCGAGCAGGCCCTCCGTGCCGAGATTGCCGTAGATGGAGTTGACTTTTTTCACGCCCCAGGGAACGTTGACCAGCGTGTCCCGGGGGATGCTCACGATGTCAAGCGTCTTCTCCTCCCGGTCCAGCCGGGCGATCATGATCACATCCGTATTGAGCCCGACGCTGTCGCGTCCGACGATGAGCACCGTATAC